>DBEWII010000026.1:0-12953 GCA_048384935.1 Collinsella aerofaciens
ATGGATGGCGCCGACCACAAGCTCGATCGCGTAGATCAGGATGAGGATGGCAAGCCAGGCCAGCGAAGGCAGGGCGCCGACGGCGTGGGCCGCGGAAACCTGCTGAAGCAGCGGCTGCATGAACATGCTCGCCATGATGGCGAACGAGCCCATGACCACGTGTCCTGCGAACATGTTGCAGAACAGACGGACGGCGAGCGTGATGAGGCGCAGAAAGGTCGAGAAGAGCTCGACAACCCACACGAGCACGTTCATCGGGAAGCTCACGCCCTGCGGGGCGAGGCTCTTGATGTAGCCGATCACGCCGTGAGCCTTGCATCCGTAATAGATGAAGTACACGAAGGCGAAGATGGCGAGCGCGGCGGTGGAGCCGATTGCGCCGGTGCCGGGCTTCATTCCCGGGATCAGGCCGATCATGTTGTTGATCAGGATGAACAGGAAAAGCGAGCACAGGAACGGGAAGTGCTTCTTCCAGTTCTCACCCACGACGCCCTTGCCGATATCGTTCTCGACGTACTCGATGATGTACTCGAAACCGTTGACGAAGAAGCCCTTGGGAACCAGGGTCTGCTTCTTCTTGAACACGGCCAGGACGATCAGGAGCACGATCGTGGAGACGATCAGCCAAAAAGAGTACTGCGTGATGCCGCAGCTCAGATCGCCCACGACAGGGGTGGAGCTGAACTCGCTGACCAGATGATTAATCTCATCAGGCAGCTTTTCAAAAATTTCCACGACTTACCTTTCGACCTCATGAGGATCTCGCAGCGCCTTGGCGACACGAACCGTGCAGGCGGCCATAAAGGCCACGAAGCCGATCGCCTCGCCCAGGAGGAACATGCGAAATGCCTCTCCGAACAACACAAACACAACCAAGGTAAAAACGAGCAGGGCGATTGCCGAGACCGCCAGACTCACCATGCCCTTGAGCATGTCCGCATTCTGCTTATCGTCAAGAACCGGCTTGAGCGTAAAAACAAAGGGAAGAAAGGCGATTGCGCCCGCGATGGCGCCTGCAACGATAGCGAGCAGATCGGCTACCTGAAACACTGGCGTCCTCACTTTCCTTTTTAACGCTTCACAGAACAGTTCCCGCCAAACATTGGTGACTATTGTACGAGCCAATCGCTAAAGTACAATCGAAAAAGCATCGGTTAATACGCACCTGTTCGTTTTCTTAAGACCTTCTTTATGCCGCAGGTACGGTAATACGTTTTTTCGCGAACCCCTCTGGGCTAAACGTCCGTTAACAGGAGTGCGCGTGGACGTCTTTTACTCGCCCGCGCGCACCATTTCTTCGTATTTGTGACCGTAGCCGACAAGGCCCGACGACTACAGCGTGCCGTAGATACGGTCGCCGGCATCGCCCAGGCCGGGAACGATGTAGGCAGCCTCGTTAAGGTGGTCGTCGATGGCGCAGGTATAGATATGCACATCGGGATCTTTCTCGGTCAGCGACTTGAGGCCCTCGGGGGCCGCGACGATGCACAGCATGCGGATGTCCTTGACACCGCGCTCGCGCAGATAGCTGATAGCCATCTCGGCAGAACCGCCCGTGGCGAGCATGGGATCGACGACCAGGCAGATACGCTGGTCGATATCCTTGGGCATCTTGCAGTAATACTCATGCGGCTCGTGGGTGACCTCGTCGCGCTCCATGCCAATGTGGCCCACGCGGGCAGAGGGCACCAGGTCGAGGATGCCGTCGACCATGCCAAGGCCCGCGCGCAGAATGGGGACGATGGCGAGCTTCTTGCCGGCAAGCTGCTTAAACGTGGCAGTGGTGATGGGAGTCTCGACTTCGACATCCTCCATGGGCAGGTCGCGCATGGCCTCGTAGCCGTCAAAAAGCGCGAGCTCGCGTACGAGTTGGCGGAACTGGTTGGTGCCGGTGCTCTTGTCGCGCAGGATCGACAGCTTATGCTGGACGAGCGGATGGTCGACAAGCGTCACGCGGGACGCATCGTAGGTAACGGTCATGGGTTGATTGCCCCTTTCGTTGCGGCCGCAAAACGACCTTGCTGACATGGCGCACAGCGATGTTGCCGCCGCCCGCCATGCATAAGTTTAGCGATTTGTTGTATCGAACGCTCCGTCACAACCCTACTGAGCGGTGCTGAGCGAACGCTTGACCGCATCGTGCCAACCGTCCAGGTTGCGCTCGCGACGCTCAACGGACATATGGGGGTGGAACGTCTTAACGATCTGGGCGTTTTGCTCCAGCTCCTCCAGATCCTCCCAATACCCAACCGCGAGGCCTGCCAGATACGCGGCACCGATCGCCGTTGTCTCCACCGACTCACATTGCAGCACGGGGATATCCAACAAGTCTGCCTGGAACTGCATAATGAACTCGTTGCGCGAGCCGCCGCCATCGACGGACAGGCGCTCGATCGAAAGACCCACATCCTGCTCCATGGCACGCAGCACGTCATAGCTCTGATAGGCCATGGACTCGCAAGCGGCGCGCACGATGGTCGCTCGAGTCGAAGCTCCAGTCAGACCGCATACGATGCCGCGGGCGTGCGCGTCCCACCAAGGTGCACCTAAGCCCGCAAAAGCGGGGACAAAGTAGCATCCCTCGTTATCGCCGATCGAGGAGGCGAGCTGTGCCGATTCGGATACGTTGGAGATAACGCCCATGTTGTCGCGCAGCCAGTTCATCGTTGAGCCGGCGGCAAAAATAGAGCCCTCGAGCGCATAGCTGACCTTGCCGTCCGCAGCGATACCGATGGTGGAGACCAGGCCATTCTTGGATTCGACGATCTCGTCGCCGGTATTCATGAGCATAAAACAGCCCGTGCCATAGGTGTTTTTGGTCTGGCCGGGATGGAAGCAGCAGTGACCGAACAGCGACGCCTGCTGGTCGCCCGCCACACCCATGATGGGCGGCATGTTGGTCATGATGTCGCTCGCTACGCGGCCGTAGTCACCGGCGCTCCAACGGACCTCGGGCATCATGGCACGTGGGATGTCGAAGAGAGCCAGCAGGTCATCGTCCCAGTCCAGCGTATGAATATTGAAGAGCGCCGTGCGGCTGGCGTTGGTGTAGTCGGTGGCGAAGGTTTGGCCGCCGGTGAGGTTATAGATGAGCCAGGTATCGATGGTGCCAAACATAAGGTCGCCCGCCGCTGCGCTCTCGCGCGCACCGTCGACGTTGTCGAGGATCCACTGCACCTTGGAAGCCGAGAAATACGGGTCGAGCGTAAGGCCGGTGCGGGAACGCACCAACTCCTCGCAGCCCTGCTCGACCAGTTTATCGATTGTCATGGCGGTGCGGCGACACTGCCACACGATGGCGTTGTAGATAGGCTGGCCGCTCACGCGGTCCCACACCACTGTGGTCTCGCGCTGGTTGGAGATACCGATGGCGGCGATGCGATCGGAATGGATGCCGCTCTTAAACTGGACCTCCATCATCACGCCGATCTGGCTGGCAAGCACCTCCGTGGGATCCTGCTCCACCCAGCCGGGGCGCGGGAAGCTGGTTTTGACGCTACGACGCGCCTGAGCGACGATGCAGCCGTACTCGTCGACGATGGTCGCGAGTACCGAGGTGGTGCCGCAGTCGAGCGCCATGATGTAGGAACCGCCAAAGCTAAACGAGGCGCCTTCCATACCCAGGCTACCTAGATTCAGCGACATCGCTTACACCTTTCTATTGCATCGGGTCGGACAGGACCCGCTCGATCTCTGATGCGGGAAGCGCGCCTTGGCGCAGGATCCGGAGCTCGCCATGCTTAAACGTCACGATGGTCGAAGCGTCGCGGCACGGGGTCTCGCCCGCGTCGACGGCCACATCGACCCCCTCCAGAATGCGGTCCTCAACGTCGGCAAAGTTTGCCGGCGCGGGCGCGCCGTGCGTGTTGGCGCTGGTGCAGGCAAGGGGACTGCCGCAGGCGCGGATGAGCGCCTGCACCACGGGAGAGGCCGAAGCGCGCAGGGCCACGGTGTCGTCGGCAGCGCGCATAAAGGTCGGCACGCAGGGGGCTGCCTTGACCACGATAGTCAGGGCGCCCGGCCAGCATCGTTGGGCAAGCGCGCGGGCCCCTTCCGGAATATCTACGCCGTAGCGGTCGAGGGCCCCGGCATCACCGACCAGCCAGGCGACCGTTTGGGTAAGCTCGCGCTGTTTGAGAGTGAAGATACGGCGATAGCCGGTGCCGAGCGCAGGGACTGCGGCGCCGTTGACGGCAGCCTGCGGATCGCGCGGCCACGATGGGAATTCGCTTGTATCTTGGGGCACGGCGTCCGAGAAGGCGTTGACTGCCACAGCGACACCATAGACGGTCTCGGTCGGGATCAGGGCCAAGCCGCCACAGCGGAGTACCTCGGCCGTACGCTCGACGGCGAGCCGATGCGGCTCACGCGCTCCCTCGAATACCCGATAGACCGTCTGCATGTGTATGCCAGCCCCTTACGCTCTGGTGCAAGTTTGTTTACTGTGGGGCATTCTCGCACGAAACGTTCAACCTATTTGCCCAGAGCGCATGTTGGTTTGGTGAGCGGCTCTAGTAGTCGGTGAAAGTGAGGGGGTTATTGGACTGCGACGAACTTCTTTGGCCTGCCGGCGTGGCGTTCTTGGGCGGCGTAGCGCTCGATGCTGTCTATCGTTATCATCCGACGGCCGTCGACGAGTTCAACATCGAGCTTTCCGGCTTTGACCAGCGCGGTAATCCGCGGAGCGGACACTTTGAGGTCCAGAGCTGCGTCTTTAAATGTTCGGCACGCCGCTTCCCGAGCGTCCTCGTGGTCGATTTCGACTGAAAGGGTCACGACCTCGGCCGAGCGTTCGTACCCTGCCGGAGTCAAACCGTTGTTGAGGTCGTCGGCCAAAAACGCCATCAGTGCCTCGGTGGCATGGGCAATCGCTTCTTCGCGCGTATCGCCATCGGCAAAGGCGCCGGGAATCTGCGGGAAGCTAGCGCAGTAACCGTCGTCTTCTTTTATGAGAACGCAGTCATAGGTAAATCGCTGCCTCATTTTGCCTCCAACTACCATCCAGCTTGGCGACGAATACTTGCCCACGTGCCCTTCTTTGGTCGATCACCACCAGAACCGTTCACGGTGACAACGCGGTCACCAGAAACATACTTAGCATGACTACCGACTTGCGCGACCTTCACGAATCCATCGTGCTTGAGTAGGGCAATGATTTCCCGAAAGGTAGGAGGTTGCATGGGCCGACCTCTTTCAGCCGTCCTAATTATAAACTACTTTATAATTTTTGCTAACCAGTTAATAAATGTTACTGGCGCTGTTTGGGCTCGGTGACGATGGCTCGAACGATGCGAGGACGATCGGTAAGGTCGCGGACGATGCGCACGTCCGAGAGACCCGCCTGGCGGCAGAGCTCGGCGGCGGCGTCGAGGGCGCCCTCGTAGAGCTCGCAGGCAAACAGGCCGCCGACGCGCAGCATATAGGGCGCCGCATTGAGCAGGCGGCGGAAGATATCGAGGCCGTCGGCACCGCCCTCGAGCGCCAAATCGGGCTCGAAGTCCTTGACCTCGTGCGGCAGCGAGCGCATGACATCGGTGGGAATGTAGGGCGGGTTGGAGACGAGTACGTCAAAGGTGCCCCACTCGTCGGGGGGAATGGAGCTCACCAGGTTGGTGAGGCTAAAGGCGACCTCGTCGGACGTGAGGCCAAGCGCATCGCGGTTTTTGGTAGCAAGGTCGATGGCGCGCGGCTCGATATCGGTAGCAGTGCAGGTGACGTGGCCGCGACGCTCCCAGGCAAGCGAGAGCGAGATACAGCCCGTGCCGCAGCCGACCTCGAGAACGCGGGCAGTGCGGGGCTCGGCTGGGGCGGGCGCAGCAGCATCCTGAGCCGAAGCCGTCTCCTGGTCGGCGCCCTCAATGGCGATGCCGTATTCGTCGAGCTCGGGCTCGGCGGCTTCCGCGGCTTCGGCTTCTGCTGCCCGCGCGGCGGCTTCCTCGGCCTCGCGATCGGCTAGCTCCTCGGCATAGGCGCGGCTACCGAGCACGTCGCTACCCAGCGCAGCCTCATCGGCGGCCGTCAGGTTGGCGGCACGGCGCTCGGCGGTCGCGCGTTCGTCTGCCAGCGCGGCCTCGGCTTTGCGGGCCTGCTCGATCTCATCGTTCCAAGGCAGCTCCACGCGCTGGCGGGCGGCGGCCTCGGGGCTCAGCACCTCGGCATCCAGATAGTTCAGGACCTCTTCGACGAGCATCTCGGTCTCGGGGCGCGGAATGAGCACGCCGGGGGCACACGCGACGTCGATCATGCGAAACTGCGTGCTACCGGTGATGTATTGCAGCGGCTCGCCCTTCGCGCGACGGACGACCGCCGCGTGCATGGTCTCGAGCTGCGCTGCGTCAAGTGTCTCGTCCATGCGCATATACAAGTCGATACGCGCCAGGCCCGTTGCCGCACACAGCAGCCACTCGGCAGAAAGACGGGGATGCTCCTCACCGCGCTCGGCCAGGTACTCCTTGGTCCACTCGAGACAACGCTTGATGGTCCAGATCTCGTTTGCCATGGGGTCCTCCCCTCTTAAGCGCCGAGCGGCGCGCGAATGTCGGAGCAGATTGTACGCGAGGGTGGCACGCAGCAAGGGACGATTGGAAGCGATTATCGAGAATCAGCCCAGATTTTTGGTTTGGCCCCGTCCAAAGTGTTCATTCGTCGACGTTCATATCTGCATCCGTCAAGCTTTTGGCAAGGTTGCCCTTAACCTGACCAATATCTAACCAAACGCTTGCCACATCACTTGACGCGCGACGCATCAAAAATCACCCCGCGACTTCTTGGACGATTTTTCGAGCAATATTTTCGATAGCAGATGAATGCCGCTAATTTCTTTGAGCAGGTAGCCGGCTTAATAGCCATCAAAGCCGATTAAATAACATCTCAAAGCAGTGTACCCAACCTAGTCATTTAAGAACGTCCCCAATGACTACCTCTAAGGCGCCGCAGGTTGAGCATACCGCATCTGGAGCAAGGCAACGCCGAAGGTAGAGGACGGACAGCGAGCGGGCCGCATTTGAGACAAGGTGACGTGAAACGAAAGGGCGCTGACCTTCTGGTCGCGCCCTTGAAGTTGAACGTCAGATTGTCCAAATGCGGCCCGCGCAGCGTCGGCCGGTCCGCCGTTCGGTAGAACGGCGGAACCTACTACACAGCCTGTGCCAGCTTCTCGGCTCGCTCGGCGGCGGCGAGCGCCTCGATCACGGTGCCGAGCTGATCGCCCAGAAGGACGCCGTTGTAGGTGGAGTTGAAGCCGATACGGTGATCGGTCACGCGGTCCTGGGGCTGGTTGTAGGTACGGATCTTCTCGGAACGGTTCCCGTGGCCGATCTGGCTCTGGCGCTCGGCGCCGAGCTCGGCCTGCTGCTTCTCGAGTTCCATCTCGTACAGACGGGCACGCAGCATCTGCATGCAGACCTCGCGGTTCTGGATCTGGGAGCGCTGCTCCTGAGACTGCACCACGGTGTTGGTGGGCAGGTGAGTGATACGCACGGCGGAGTAGGTGGTGTTAACGCACTGACCGCCAGGGCCCGAAGCGCAGTAAGTGTCGATACGCAGGTCGGACTGGTTGATCTGGACGTCAATCTCTTCGGCCTCGGGAAGCACTGCGACGGTTGCCGTGGAGGTCTGGATGCGGCCCTGAGACTCGGTCTTGGGAACGCGCTGGACACGGTGCACGCCGGACTCGAACTTCATGACGGAGTAGACGCGGTCGCCCTCGACCTTGAACTCGATGGACTTAAAGCCGCCGGCCTCGCTGGGGCTGGAATCGAGCACGGTGGTCTTCCAGCCACGCGACTCGCAAAAGCGCTGGTACATCTTGTACAGGTCGCCGGCGAAGATGGCCGCCTCGTCGCCACCGGCGGCGGAGCGGATCTCGACGATGGTGTTCTTGTCGTCGTTGGGGTCGCTCGGGATGAGCATGTACTTGATATCTTCCTCGAGCTGGGGAAGCTTGTCCTCGTTCTCGGAGATGTCCATCTGGAGCATCTCCTTCTCATCGGCATCGGTAGTATCGTGGAGCATTTCCTTGGCAGCCTCGATGTCGTCGAGCGCGCCGATGTACTCGCGTGAGGCAGCAATGAGGTCGGACTGGTGCGCGTACTCCTTGTTGAGACGCGTGAACTCCTTGATGTCGGAGGCGACGGCCGGGTCGGAAAGCTTCTTCTCGAGCTCCTCGTAGGCCTTGATGATCTTTTCGAGCTTGTCGCGCATGGCAGGACTCCTTTATATGCGTGAAGGTGAAAATCGGCAGAACTGATGGGGCGTATGGCGCCACTGCGGGGGTAAGCCCAGCTAGAACATGTCGATCTTCAGATACATGCGCATCCCTTCGTGTATGGGGTACATAGTTGCGGTCTAACCCATACATGATAGCGTGCGCAGGCAAACCTGCATATAACCCGCACGGAATCCGACAAAGGGACAGTCCCTTTGTCACATTCTAGAGCGTGTGGAGCAGGGCGATGAGGAAGCGGACACCCTGGAGGTAGGCGCGGCGGGTGATGCGCTCGTTGGTGCCGTGGACGCCGCGGTCGCACTCGTCATCGTCGACCACAAACGCCGAAAAACGAATGCACTCGGAGCAAATGCGCTGATAGTTGGCAGCGTCGGTCACGCCAATCACGGTCGAGGGAACAATCGCCAACGGCTCGGATGATCCGTTTTCCTCCGTCCCCTTTGGATCGCGGAAATAGCGGGCGGCGATGGGGCGGACGGCCTCGAGTCCCGGTCCGCCGATGCGCGGAGACGGCGAAGGCTCGGAGCTGCCGGGGCCAAGTTCGACCTCCACACGTCCGGCAAGGCCCGCCCCGGCAACCGCCTCACGGCAGCGCGCCACAACGTCAGCCACGCTCGTGCCCTCGAGCATGCGGAAGTTGATGTTGGCCCACATATCCTGCGGCATCACGTTGGCGCCGGTGCTGCCGCCCTCGATCTGCGTGGGCGCGCAGGTGGTCGTCACGAGCGGGTAGAGCTTTTTGCTGGCGAGGCAGTCGCGGACAATGGCATCCCCGTTGGCGGCAATCTCATCCGCCGCGTAGAGCCCCAGCTCGACAAGCTGTGCGGCAAGCAGATCGGTCACACGCGTCGGCCACTCGATATCGCAGATTGCGGCGATAGCGCGGCTCAGCACCTCGAGCGATGTGCCGCCGTAAGGGTTAGACGAATGCCCGCCCTCACTCTTCGTCTTGAGCACAATATCGGCGTAGCCCTTCTCGGCAAGGTCGGCATGCATAAGCCAGCCCTCGCCCGCGCCGTACTCGGCAGCCGAAACAATACGGTAGTCGCCCTCGTCGATCAGGTATTCAAGTTCAACGCCGCGTTCCTCGAGCACGCGGCCGATTGCTCCCGCTCCGTACTGCGTGGTTTCCTCGTCCTGGCCAAAGGCCAGGAGCAGCGTGCGCTCGTGCTGCCAACCGTGCGCCAGCGCATACTCGACAGCCTCGAGAATGCCTGCAACCTGGTCCTTCATGTCGATGGCACCGCGACCCCAAATGTAGGTGTCGTCCACATGTCCGCTAAAGGAGCCATACGTCCAGTCGGCCTCGGTGCCGGGTACCACGGGAACCACGTCCATGTGGCCCATGAGCATGACGGGTTTGAGGGCGGGGTCGGAACCGCCAAGCGTCACCAGCAGCGAATGGTCGACAAGCTCGACCTCGCCCACCGCGAACACGCGCGGCCAGGCCTGCTGCATATAGGCGCGCAGGTCGTCGAACGGCTGCCAGTTCACCGCCTCGGCATCCATGCTCGAGATGGTCGGAAACGACAGCACGCGGCCCAGGCGCTCGCACGCGCCAGCTTCGTCCAAATCGGCAAAATCATCCTCATGCGCAAAGAAGCGCCAAACCTCGGCCATGACATCCTTTCGATTGTGATGACGAGGGCCGCCCCACCGGAGCGGCCCTGCCACGTAAGCGTTTGCGGTCGGTTATTTGTCTTCGAGATAACGCGAGAGGAACTCGCGGGTGCGCTGGTGCTTGGGGTTGCCGAAGAGCTCGGCCGGCGCGGCATCCTCGAGCACCACGCCCTTGTCCATAAAGACCACGCGGTCGGACACCGTGCGGGCAAAGGCCATCTCGTGCGTGACGACGACCATGGTCATGCCGTCGGCAGCGAGCTTGCGCATGACCTCGAGCACCTCTCCCACGATCTCGGGGTCGAGCGCGGAGGTCGGCTCGTCGAACAGCATGATCTGCGGATTCATGCATAGGGCACGAGCGATGGCCACGCGCTGTTTTTGACCACCGGACAGGCGGCCCACGGCGGCGTGCGCGAACTTTTCGAGCCCCACGCTCGTCAGATGCTCCATCGCAATTTTTTCAGCCTCGGCCTTGCTCATCTTTTTGAGCGTAACGGGCGCGAGTGTGCAGTTGTCGAGCACATCCATGTTGTTGAACAGGTTAAAGCCCTGGAACACCATACCGATGTCCTCGCGCAGCTTGTTGATGTTGCAGCGCTCGGCCGTGAGGTCCTGGCCGTGGAACCAGATGTGGCCCGCGTCCGGGGTCTCGAGCAGGTTGAGGCAGCGCAGGAAGGTCGACTTGCCCGAGCCCGAGGCGCCGATAATGGTGACGACCTCGCCTGATTTGACGGACAGGTCGATGCCCTTGAGTACCTCGAGCGAGCCGAAGCTCTTGCGCAGGCCCTCGACGCGGATGAGCGGCTCTTTAGTTTGTGCGGCGGCCGCAACGCCGGTAGTGGCGGTATCTGCCATGATGATTCTCCTCGTCTTGAGCCTAGTTGGAGCTGGGCAGCGTTGCCGGGGCCTCGGCGCCGAGCTTTTTGCCAAAGGCTTCGAGCAGGCGGCTCGCCACGAGCGTCAGGATCAGGTAGACCACGAGCGCCACGCAGTAGACCTCCATCTGGCGGTAGTACACGCCGGCGACCGTGGTAGTAGCGTACATAAGGTCGAACACGCCGATGACCGAGAGCACCGACGAATCCTTGATGTTGATGATGAGCTCGTTGGTGAGCGCCGGAATCGCATTTTTAATGCCCTGGGGGAACACGACTTTGCGCATAGCCTGCCACTGCGAAAGACCCAGCGAGCGTGCTGCCTCGGCCTGGCCGGGATCGATGGACTCGATGCCGCCGCGCAGGACCTCCATCATGTAGGCGGTGGAGTTGAGCGAGATAGTGACGAGGCCGGCGGTGAAGGTACTCCAAATCTGGTTGGCCTGGGCGGTCTCGAAGCCCATGCCACGCAAAACGGTGAAGCCCGCGTAATAGATGAGCAGGCCCTGGACCATCATGGGCGTGCCGCGCACGATGGTAGAGTAGATGGTCGCAAAGCCGCGGCCAATGCTCTTAAAGAAGCGCACCAGGTCGTTGTCCACGCGATCGAAGGTCTGAATACGCAGGAACACAAAGAGCAGCGCCAGGAAGAATGCGATGACGGTGCCGAAGGTGGCAAGCGCGATGGTGATCTCGATACCGCGGATAAAGAAGTCCCCGCTCTTGTAGGTCATGTAGACCAGGCTCGACAAAAAGTCGCTAGGGTTGGAATCCGAGACGATGCTCACCTGTACCAGGTCGATAAACGACATGACGCAGCGGTCCACGAAAAAGATCGCCGCGATGGCGACCACGACATGGCTGCCCAGGCGCGCGCCGCGGCGGAAACGCTCGGATGCGAACGGCGACTTTTCGCGATAGTCGCTCCAGTGCATAAGCTTGGTGACGAGCGCCGCCGCCGACACGACAATCCAAGCCCAAAGAATCGCCCAAAGGCAATCCTGGAAGATACCGGTGGGGGCCAAGAAGCTCAGCGGTGTGGGGTTGCGCTGGCTAAACGCCAGGCCGAGCGCCGCGATAACGCTCGTGCCCAGGTATACATAACGGTGGTCGGCCTTGATAAAGGAGGCCAGGCGATTGATGGTTTTCATGCTGCCTTCCTATGCCGGCTGACGGTCGAGGCACGCGTCCCACATTTGGTCGCGCTCCTCTTGGCTAATGCCCTTGAGTGTCTTGTCGATGAGCTTAAGCAGTTTATCCGAGCCCTTGCGGCAGCCGACGTTTGCCGCGACCTCCTGCTTAAAGCCCTCGCCCTCGGCAAAATGGATGGGGACGATACCGGGATTTTGGGCCATATAGCCCTTCTCGTTCTCGGTATTGTAGGTCACGGCGTCGCACGTGCCCTGCAGCAGGTTCGAGAACACCGTGGGGACGGAGTCGACCGGGTTTTTGTGCACAACGCCTGGGATCTCGTCGATGACGGTATCGAGCATGGTGTCCTTTTGGCCGAGGACTGTAGCGCCACTAAAGTCGCTGAGCTTGGTCGCATTTTGGTAGGGCGAGCCCTCTTTTACGAACAGGCCAAAGTAGCCGATAAAGTACGGATCGGAGAAGCCGACCGACTCCTCACGCTCGGGCGTGGCGCTCATACCGGCGATGATGAGGTCGATCTGGCCGTTGTTGAGCGAGTCGATAAGGCCCGAGAAGCTCTGCTTGACGGCAACGGGCTCGCCACCAAGGGCCTTGCAGACGATCTTGGCGATCTGCACGTCGTAGCCATCGGCATAGGCGCCCTGCACGTTGTCGATGGGGATGGTGTACTCGCTGGCCTCGGAGACCTGCCAGTTGTACGGGGCGTAGGCCGCCTCCATACCGATGCGGATCTTGTCCTTGCCGATAACGGAATCGGACAGGTCGTCGCGACCGCCGCCCGTCGTGGGCTGAACCACCTTGAGCGTGGACGGGCGCTGGCAGCCGGCGAGCGCGCCGGCGACAACGGTAGCGCTCGCAGCGAGAGCGCTACCCAAAAAGATGCGACGGCTGCATATCGGCTGGACATGCGTGCCGCGCTGTTGTCGAGATTGCATCTGGTGCCTTCCCTATTTCGTTTTGCTGACAATAAGACAGGATATACGCCCGCAACCAGCAGCGCGGCATGTGCGCGAAAAATTAATAGACACACGAGGACGATTGGCACAAAGCAACCTGTCCCCCACGCACCACTTGGC
>DBEWII010000027.1:0-5553 GCA_048384935.1 Collinsella aerofaciens
GCTCCCAACGTAAAGTACGTTGGGAGTGGCTGCTGAGGGGCGGTCCCAATGCCGCTCGCACCGCAAGGCCGAACCTCTTCTATCCCATCTATATCGATGAGGAGACCGCGACCATTAAGGAGCTCGGCGCTTCTCTCCCCCTTGAACAAGACTGGACAAAGATACCGACAAAAACGGGTCTCAGGGCAGTTTGGCCTATTAGGACCGATGGCCGAGAGGCGACTTGGAGGATCTCCCAGAATGCTCTACAGGCCAAGCTTGATCGCGGGTGCGCAAAAGTAGGTGAGTACAACAAAAAGAGTGATCGGTACTCCCTCCTTTACCTAGGAGATTCCCAAGAGGAGCGTCTCAAGAATGGAGAAATTAAACTCATCGGCAAGGCTGAGGATGGGTCCTTGCTTCTCGAAGAGCAGGGAGAGCGCTCTGCCATTCCAACAACTGTTTGGAGTGGCACGCAGTTCTCTGCCGGTGAATACGGGAGCCGATATATCAAAAAGTTCATCGGCGATAGGCGCTTCACATTTCCAAAGTCCCTTTATGCGACCGAGCTCTCAATCGCTTCCGTTGTTGCCGACAAGCCCGACGCCCTTGTAGTCGATTTCTTCTCAGGATCGGGCACCACGGCACATGCCGTCATGCGCTTGAACCATCAGGACGGCGGGCGCAGGCGCTCCATCAGCATAACGAATAACGAGGTCTCCGAGGACGAATCCAAAAAGCTCACCAAGCGCGGTCTTCGTCAGGGCGACCCCGAATGGGAGGCACTGGGCATCTGCCAGTACGTTACCAAACCTCGCGTCACGGCGGCCATCACGGGCAAGACGCCCGAGGGCGATTCCATCAAGGGTGACTACAAGTTCACCGACGAGTTCCCCATGGCCGACGGCTTCGAGGAAAACGCCGTCTTCTTTGACCTCACCTACGAAGACCCAGACGCCGTCGAGCTGGGCGTGGCCTTCGAGGAGATTGCGCCCCTGCTCTGGCTGCGCGCTGGTTCGCGTGGCAGCATCATCAAGCACGAGCAGCCGGGCTTTGCCATGGCCGACGCCTACGCCGTCCTTTTCGACTTTGCTTCGGTCGGCGCTTTCATAGACGCCGTCAAGCAGAATGCCAGCATAGGGTGCGCCTATGTGATCACGGACGACACGGCTCGATACGCCTCCGTCAAGGCACAACTGCCTGGGCTCGACGTCGTCCGCCTGTACGAGAACTACCTGCAATCGTTCAAGATTGCCGCCGAGGATGCGGTGAGGTAAACATGAGAGTCGAACTTAAGGATTTCCAAGCCGGTGCGGTCGCGACCCTGGCGAACAAGTTGCAGTCGATGCGCCGACGCTACGAGCAGGACGGCGAGCTGTCCTCGATATGCCTCGCATCTCCCACGGGGTCGGGCAAAACGGTCATGTGCGCAGCGACGATCGAAGCGCTCTTCTTCGGAGACGACGATCTGAGCCTCATGCCCGACGAGAATGCCGTCGTTCTTTGGCTCTCGGATTCCCCGAGCCTGAACGAGCAGACGAGCGTGCGTTTCTCAAACGTGGCGGACAAGCTAGCAGACAGCATCCTTGACAGGCGCCATCTGGTCACAATTACCAACGACTTCGGAGCCGCGCACGACATTCTCGAGCCGCGCCACGTCTATTTCCTCAGTAAGGACCTACTCAGTAAGAACGGCCTGCTCACCAAGGGTAGTGAGGCCAACTCCGGCCGCGTGTTCTGGGACATCCTTGACCGCACCATCAGGGACCCGGAGCGTAACCTCTATCTGTTCATAGACGAGGCCCATCGCGGTCTGGGGACCAATGCCTCGAGCGAGCGCGGCACCGCGACGATCTACGCCAGCCTCATTGATGGGCTCGACGGCCGTGCAGCGATGCCCATCGTCGTCGGGGTCTCTGCCACGCCGCAGAGGTTCGAGGCGGCCATGGACCAGCGCGCCGATCGCGTGCGTATGCCAAAGGTCGCTGTGACCCCTCGCGAGGTTCAGGAGTCAGGTCTGCTCAAGGACATCATCGAGTTGCGCGTGCCAGAGAAGGACGACCCTGTCGAGCACCAGTACCTCACTATGGCGTGCGAGCGCTATGCCTTGGCCTGCCGCGAGTGGAGCGAGTACTGTGCCCGTGAGGGCGAGAGCCCCGTCAACCCGCTGCTGCTCATCCAAGCGGCGGACAACGTGAGCAGCTCGGCCCTGGCTGAGATGTGCGACCAGATCACGAGCCTGGTCCCCGGCCTTTCCGAGGCGATGTCGTTCGCCAACGTCTTCGGCGAGCATAAGGACATCGCGGCGGGAAAATACCTCATTCCCTATGTCGAACCCGAGTTCGTTCAGGACGCCTCGCGCATTCGCGTGCTCTTTGCCAAGGAGGCTGTCTCCAACGGATGGGACTGCCCGCGAGCGGAGGTCATCTTCTCGCAGCGCAGGCGTTCGGACTCGACCTATATCGCACAGCTCGTGGGGCGTATGGTGCGCACCCCACTTGCGCGGCGCATCGAATCCGATGACCTTTTGAATTCCGTCGCCTGCTACCTGCCCCAGTTCAATCCCGAGAGCACTCAGGACGTAGTTGACTACCTCATGGGCCGCAAGGACGACATGGGCGAGAGCTCCATCGGCAAGCAGAACATCGTTCTCAACCCCGTGACCATCACGGCGGCTGCGCCCAAGTCCGAAGCCGACTACCAACAGGAGCTCAAGGCGTATGAGGAGAACGAGAAGGCCATCGAGGCGGCGCGGCAGGCACAACCCGGCTACCAGGCGCCGCTTGCCGGCATCGCGATTCAGGAGCCGTTGGACATGCAGGGAACGCAGCCCTCGCTTGCCTCGGCGGTCAGCCCCGTCGACGTCCCGGCGCCAGAAGCGGAGCCGGCACCTCAGCCCGCAACGGGCAACTACGTTGCAGCGCCTGCCCCGCAGCAACCTGCGACCCCTGAGCCAGGTTCCACACAGACCGAGCCGACCCAGCCCGCCTCTGTCGTAAAACCCGTGCCCATGGCAAAGCCCAAGCCGCCCACCAAGCGCGAGCAGTCTTTCACGCACCAGGAGTGGCAGGGCATCCGCACAGCCTTCGATTCCATCCCCGTCCAGCGCATTCCGAAGAAGGCTAGAAACGAATTCCAGAGCCTGGTTAAGACGGCGACTCTGCTTGTCGAGACCGGCCTCGATGTCAATGCCGCGGCCGACGTGAAAAAACAGTTCGTCCAGAAGCTCAAGGGATACATCGTTGCTAACGAGGACGAGTACCGCGAAGCCAAACACGACGTAGAGGTTGCCGAGACCGTTAAGATCACGCTCGACAAGCTCAACGAGACCGAGGACCAGGAGCAGGAGGAGGCCCGCACGGACGCCGAGGGCCTCAGGAAGGCCGCCCGCGACGCCGACATGCATTTCACTAAGGAGTTTGCGAACGAGTATCGTCGCGCCAACTTCAAGGAGCTTGGGCGGCCCGAGTGCGACCTGCGCCTTGCCGCAGTGGTGCGCACGCAGGCCATCGTTGATGCGCTCGAGGGCTGGGCGGCTCAATGCCGAAAGGGATACTTCGATAAGGTCGACGGATCTGGCGATTATGACTACCTTAACGACGCAGCAAAGCAACGCTACGACGAACTGGCCCGTGAAACCGAGGGCAAGCGTCTCACAAAGATAGAGTGGCCCACGTCTAACAGCACGTCGGACGACTTCGCTAAGTATCCGCGCCACATCGTGCAGAAAGAGGACGGCCTCTGCCCGCTCGATCTGAACCCGGCGGAAGACTATATCGTTAGGAACGAATTGGCAAAGAATCGCACGGTTGCCTTCTATCGCAATCCGTCGGGCAGCATGTCTGCCAAGGCGTTTTCGATTCCGTACATGTCTTCGGTGGGACGCAAGGCCCTGCATCCAGACTTCCTCTTCTTCGTGAAGGATGCAGAGGGCGTCATCAGGCCGTCCATCGTCGACCCCCACGGCGAGTTCCTCGGCGACACGCTAGCAAAGCTTAGGGGCTATGTGACCTATCTGCGCGATTATCCCGATGTGTTCAAGCAGGTACTCTTCGTCGGGGATATGGGCGAGGGCGTGTACAAGGTGCTCAACCTCCTGCGCCCCGAGGTCCAGGATGCCGTTATGGCCTACAGCGATGTCGACTGTAAGGCGCTCTTCTACGGTTCCTTCGCAAACGATTATCACTAGGATCGTCGGGATTTGCCCGGCAGGCGTCTCGGCCATATACCAGAAGAGAAATAGAAAGGCACGCTAAGGCGGCCATCCGTTAGGGATGGCCGCCTCTCTTCAGTCTTGACCCATGTTTTCCAACGTTTTGGTGGCATTCGCCAGTCATGACCTCGTATCCGTTGCGCGGATGGCACCTCCGCTACGCCGCGTCAAGGGGCCCATGAGACCCCGCACAAACCTCCGCTTCGCTCCGGTTGGTGGAGGCCGTCATGGACTCCCTTGACCCGTCTTCGCTCCGGTGCGGCTTTGCAGGGAGCAAAGCCGACGACGACGCGCGGCGTCGCCATTCGGCTTTGCCCGCAAGGGCGAGATGTTCAGGGCAATGTGCCCGGAAACGGAGGAAGACATGCAGGAGCTGATGACGAGGGAGATTGCGGAGGGGCTACCGAGGCTCTATGAGCAAGACGGTGCGGAAGACCCCACGGTATACGTCCACTACTTCTCGTGCGTGAACGGATGGGACTGGTGGCTGCTCGAGTTCGATGGGACGGATGAGGCGTTCGGCCTCGTCGAGGGCTATGACGATGAGCTCGGTTACTTCAGCATCAAGGAGATGGAGGAGCTGAACCGCCAAATGGGGTTCGCCGCCGTCGAGCGCGACGAGCACTTCGAGCCGAAGCCGCTCAGCGCCGTCAGGGGGAGGTAGCTCCATGGAGATGGACGAGTTTGACGCCGTGGGCAGATTCGGCAAGTCCCCGGGCGGAGCCGTCGGGCTGACTGTCGTCGTCGAGTTTGAGTCGGGCGGCGAGGGCGGGGCGTTCGAGGTGGGCACTGCTCCGGAGGGGTCGCCCGAACTCGGGCGACTCGTCTCGGACGCACGCGACGAGGCCGACGCCTTGGTGGAGGACGGGGGCGGATGGGCTGCCGTCCGCATCGGATTCGGCGACGTGGAGAGCATCGACTGCGAGAGCGGCCGGACCGTGCACGTTGCCGGAGAGGGGTGAAGCGTACACAGAGAACGCGGGCATGCCATCGGCGTGCCCGCGCCAGCTTTTCCGGGGATGCTTCGCGCCATCCCCGAACCCCTGCGCGCCAAGGGGCGGTGCCCCTTGGAACCTTGGCCAAAGCGACTCGGGGGACATGGAGGATACCGGAGCGCGTGCGTCCGGCGGTATCAATAGAGCTCAACCTGATGCTTGACCGCTACGGCCTAGAATTCGGCGGCTTCCGCTACTTCGTGGCTCCGCAGGAAGAGCACTTGTACCCGGTGGTCACGGTCTCATCCCATGCTTTGGAATCCGTAATCGTTTTCGTCTCATCGGATGCTGCGGAATCCGTTCCGGTACGCGGCTCCGACTGCCCTGACCCACATGCATAGTGTCCTGCCCCGGCTGCGGTCTCTC
>DBEWII010000028.1:0-15544 GCA_048384935.1 Collinsella aerofaciens
CGGGCGAAAAACGGAGAGAAGGGGCTTGATGCGTCCTTAATGTTTCATGCGGATAGATTGATTTGACAGACGGTGGCGAATGCCCGCCGTCCGCATTCGTATGAAACAAGGAGTCTCCATGCTCGCCTCTCTTTTCCCAAAGTCTCAATCATCGCTGTCCGTGCAGGCCAAGCGCCTGGTGGCGATGCGCTTTCTCATCTACACCGGTTTTCAGACCAGCTACTTTATCGGCGTTATCGGAACGCTCACCTATGCAGACGGTGCCTCGGTCGTGGCGACATCGCTGGCCGTCCTTTTTATGAACGTATTCGTGATCTTGGGATCCTTTGCGGGTGGAGCGGCGCTCGACGCCTGGGGCCCACGTCGCCATTTCATGCTGAGCATCGTGGGCACGCTGGCAACCGGCGCGGCGATTCTCGTTTTTGGCAGCGCGACCGGCATCATCCTGCTCGGCGCGGTGCTTCTGGGCTTTGTGATGGGGTTCGCCCAGCCCATCGCCACGTCCTATCCGGCGTATCTTACCGACGGTCCTGTCGAGCTCAAAGACATCAACTCCGCCATCGCCATGTTTTCAAACGTGAGTATCATCGTTGGCCCCACGCTGGGCGGCTTTGTCGCGGCGGCTGCATCGTCGCGCGCGGTGTTCGTGCTCATGATGCTCTTTACCGTGCTGGCGCTCGTCGCCGGTTGGGGCTTTAGGCCGCAAGGAGGTCGCGTCGCCGCGCGCGAAAGTACTCCTGCGGACGGTAGCACAACGGCAAGTACTGCCAGTCAAAGCTCCGACTCCAGCAAATCCACCCGCGCAACCTTCGCGACCAGCATCAAGACAGTCTTTACCAACAGCGTTCTCGCCCTACTGTTCTGCATTATCTTTCTTTCGAACTTTGGCTATGGCGCCTTTGACCCGCTGGAGTCGTTCTTCTACCGCGATGTCCTGCACGTCGGTGTTGAGTGGATGGGCTGGCTCTCGTCGGCCAGCGGTGTGGGCGCGGTGCTGGGCGCCGTCCTCGCGCTCCGTTTGCCGTCGCACCTGATCAACCTTAAAACGCTGCTCTTGGCGCTTATGTCCGTGGGCCTGGGAAGCCTGCTCTATGTGGGGACGCCGTACGTAGGCGTGGCCCTCGTCGGCCAGATTGCCCTGGGCGTGGCCTGGGGCGTCGTCAACCCGCTCCACAACACGATCGTGCAAACGACGGCTCCTCTCGAGCAGCTCGGCCGCGTCAACTCGGTCATGGGTTTTGGCAACATGTTCGCCGGCGTGGCCCCGCTGGCGATTGCCCCGTGGCTGGCGGCGACGTTTGGCGTGCAGCAGACACTCGTTGGTGCGGGCATGGTCGTGACGGCGGTTCCCGCGGCGCTACTGCTGTTTGGACGCCGGCATTTGGATCGTGCCGCAAGGCAGTAAAAACCATCACAACATTCGATGAAAATCGCGATTTTGCCGAAAAGCGTCGAATGTTGTGATGCTTTGCGCTCCGGGCAGGCCGCCCTTCGGGTCCGGCCACCACAAAGGGGGCAGGCACCTTTGTGGCGATCGGGCCCCAACGGCCTGCGCCTTGGTATACCATGTATACCATTTCCGACCACATTCAGCACCGCCGCACAACCCAGAAAGGCCCCCATGGACGCCACCTTCAACCACATCAAAGCCGTGTTCTGCGATATCGACGGCACGCTGCTCACGAGTCAGCACACGGTGTCCCCGCGCACCGTGGCGGCGATCCGCGCCCTGCGCGAGCGCGGCGTGCTCTTTGGCCTGTGCACCGGGCGCGACGCCCACGCGACCGAGGCCATGTACGAGCTCTGGGGCATCGAAGGCCTGGTAGACGTGATGGTGGGTTGCGGTGGCGCCGAGGTCATCGACCGCGCGCACGACGTCAACGAGCTGAGCTATCCGCTGCCGGGCGAGACCATCGCGCGCATCTGCAAGCACATGGCGGACCTTCCGGCAACGCCCGTCTGCCCCCGAGACGGCGTGTTCTACGTGCCCGAGAGCAACGCGTGCGTCGAGCACCTGTCGCGCGTCGACGGCGTGCCCTACCAGGTGGTCGATTTTGCCGAGTTTTTGCGCGAGCCGCAGCCCAAGGTGATGTTTACCATGGCGCCCGAGGTGATGCCGCAGGTCATCGAGCGGGCATCGACGTTTGCCGATAACACAGTTAAGGCGGCGGCTCTGCAAACCACACAGCGGCTCTACGAGTTCATGGATCCGCGCGTGTCCAAGACGCGCGGCCTTGTGCGCGTGGCGGAGCTCAACGACATGGAGCTTCAGGACATCTGCGTGTTTGGCGATGCCGATAACGACACCTGCATGGTGGCCGACGCCGGCGTGGGTGTGGCCATGGCAAATGGCAGCGACGCCACCCGTGCCGCCGCCGACTTTGTAACCGCGAGTAACGACAAAGACGGCATCGCGATCTTTATCGAGGAACATCTGCTGTAGCGCCGGGGGAGAACCACCACAAAGGGGGCAGGCACCTTTGTGGTGGCCTCAGGCGATTTGGGCGAATTGATACCTAAAATCTGCGCGAAAATTCAGATATGGTTGTCTGAACATTACGCTTCTAACTACCGATGGGTTAAAGATATTCCCATCAATTTGGTAGTCTATTCCTCCCGGTTAATGACCTACCGTTCACAGGATGTTTGCTCTTGAGCAAAATGTTGTGCAAATAAATCTAATGCTATTAAAAAATAATAGGCAACTAAATTACCAGCAGAAACAAAAAACAGATAGCGAATAAACGAAGGCAAATCTGAGTAAATGTCAAGAGAATTGAGAACTTGCTACAAAAAAGTCGGTTTAGCCGCTCAGATGTTTAAACGATAGTTACAATAGTATTACTAAGCGTGCGCAATTACAGGTTGCGCAGATACGTTTGATAGTGAAAGAGCAAGATCGCGGTCTCTTGGGGAGGAGACATCGATGAAAGCGAATTCAGAAAAAACTAAGCAGAGTAAAAAAGCGACGCGCCGTGTACTGGCAGGCGTTTTGTGCGGAGCCTCCGTGTTGAGCCTGGTACTGTCGCTCGTCATGCCTCCGATCTCGCAGGCCATTGCCAACGATACCCCGGAAGATTCTACCGAAGAAACTGTGACGGTGGGTGGTTCCTCAACTGAGTCTACTGATGTAGAAAACACCAACAACGTGGATACCGAAAACCAGAATAGTGACGAGACCGAGGGCGACGAAGCTGGCGACGATAGCCAGCCTGAGGAGCAGCCCGAGGAAGAGCAGCAGAGCGAGGGTAGAACGACTTCGGATGGTGAAACCGTTGTTACGGCTGCGCAAAACGAGCAAACTGAAGCGGCTGCCGTAAAAATAACTAGCGCAGAAGAGCTCCGCGATAAGCTTCAGGCTGTTAAAGCGGGTGAAACGGCCAGCTTCGAGCTGACGAGAGATATCGTTTACAACGACGAGATTTTTCTTAACAAAGATGGCAGCAATATCACCCTTAATCTTAATGGCTGCAAGATAATGCACTCGGGCGGGGACAGAAATCTGCCGCTCTTTAGCGTGAGCAAAGATGCGAACGCGAGCAATAGTGCGAACCTTACTATCAAGGATTCTATCAAGGATTCGAAGAGCGTACAGGAGACTGTTGCCGACGTTGGGCAGCTGCAAGATAAGGGCGAGGCTCTGACAACAGCCAATTATGGCAAGACAGCAAAAATGAATTATGACACCACCAGTGGTATTCCGACTGAGCTTACCTATTACGTAACCGAATCGACCGCAAGTGATACAGGTACCACTGAGAAGATCTATGAGCACAAAGCGACTATTCAGGGCGCAATTGTCTCAACTGCGCCCAACGGTTCCACATTGAGGCTCATTAACGTCTATGCGGGCGGCAAGTTTAACCTTCAGGGCGGTACGCTTACGCAGAAAAAGGACTGCAATGTCGGCAGCCTCATCTATGCCGAGAACGGTTCTACCGTCAATATGAGCGGTGGCTATGTTTGCGGTGCTTCTACGAATACTTGGGCCAACGGTGCAGGTGTCATGGTGTCTAATGAAGGGGGGGACAGCGCTTCGGCCCTTAACCTGACCGGTGGCGTAATTGCTGGCAACTGCTCTTCGAGTGGCGGCGGTGTATATGCCAAGGGGTCTGCGGTCAAGGTGACCGGTGGCGTAATCTCCGGTAATAGCACACTCAACATGGGACTCGGTGGCGGCATTATGGCCGAGGGCGGCACCGTGACCGTTTCTGGTGGCCATATCACGAATAATAGAATGGCTAAATTCTGTGGCACGGATGGCAATGGTTGTCATGGCGGCGCTGGGCTTGCTGCCAATAGCGGCGCCCGTGTCACCATTTCCGGTGGCCAGATTACTGGCAACTATTCCGATGAAGCTGGCGGCGGCGTTTACGTTACCAATCTTAAACAACAAGGTAAGGCTTGGCTCAACATCAAGGGAGGAATTATTGCCTCTAACGTGAGCTACCGATCTGAAGGTGCCGGCATCCGAGTGGGCCAGAGGGTTGACGCGATGATTAACGGCCCTAAAGATATTAACGGCACTAAAGAAAGTATAGTCTACATCACAAACAATCACTGCATGTCTCGCTTTGACTGGGGTGGTGGCGGCATCTTTGTTCAGGGTGATTCGATAAACGCGGAAAACGCAGGCAGGCTGTTTGTATACAACTCGTATATAAGCAGCAATACCGCTGGCGGCTATGGTGGCGGCGTTGCGGTCTGCCCATCGGGTAAGACCTTGGTAACGAACACTGAAGGCACGGCTATCTTTGGCAATTCGTCTGCCGGTGCTGATTATCATGACAAAAAATATCCTGATCCTGCTTACGACAAAGAGCACAATTCCGGCAATGACAAAGCGCCCCATCTTTCTAAAGGCGGCGACGGTAAGAATCAAGACTATACCGCCTATTTGGAACAGGTTTTTCGTGACAATGGTCATGCCGATTTCTTCCTCGCAGCGCATGATAACAATAAGCCGATTGCAGTTGTGACTGGTAAGATGCTTGGCGGTGGAGACGCCCGGTACACGGGAAGCATCGAACTTAAAAAAGCTATCAACATCCCCGCCAACGGTGCTGTTGGGGTAAAAAATAGCATCGGCCTGACCTCGGGTGTTATGTCGGGTGTTACGGCCGGGGATAAGGCGGCGATTAAAGCGCGGAATGATGCGCAGAATGAAGCGACAACTTTCATCACGGGCAACTATTCCTGGGACCATGGTGGCGGCATCATGTCGAATGGCGACTTGTACTTGGGTCAGCCAACGGACGCGTATGTTTACCCAAGCATTAAGGCGACCAAGGAGCTAATCGATTCGCAGACTAGTGAGAAAGAAACGCCCACTGAGAATGAGTTCACCTTTACGGTCTACCGCAAGGATAAGCAAGATCCTTTCGCTAATGGGACATTCGATCGCGGCGCTTGCGTTGAGGTGGGAAATGCAAAAAATGATGCAAGCGGCAACATCACGTTTAACCTTGGTGAGCAGTCTGCTCCGAGCAGTTCGGCTGGCGAGATTACATACTACCTGGTTGAAGATGCTGGTAATGATCCCTACATCAAGTACGACCCTGCTGTGTATGAGATTGTGGGAACGCTCAAGGATAACGTGACTGTACTTATGTCTGTTCCGACGCTGAATGACGAGAGCAAGACTAAAGAAATCAGTGTTCATAACTACACGCTTACAAACACGAGGGTGATTAAACACTCCGGAGATTCAACTAACTCGCTGGGCGCTCTGAAAGATGACGGCCAAGGCTATTATTCGATTGCCAACTCCGATGGATCAAAGACCTTCACCAACACGTATACCTCCAGTTTTTCCTGGATTCCTAAGGCGACTAAGGTCGTTGAGGGTGGCGAGATGAAGGAGTTTACGCTCCGGCTCGCAGACAATCCGAAGTTCGAAAACGCTCAAGAGGTAGAGACTCAGACCAATGGCCCCAGCTCTCAGACCCGGGAATTCGGAAATATTAGTTACACGCTTGACGACCCCACCAAGGGCGCGGACTCCACGGGCCGTAGCACTCCCAAGGACTTCCCGTTTTATTATTACGTGTGCGAGAAGGACGAAAGCGGGAAATATCCGCATTACAAGTTTGATCATTCGGTCTATAGGTTCGAGGTTTATCTAACGGATGTCACCAATGGAACCATCAACTATAGGGTGACCTACAAGAAGGGAACCGTTGACTCCGAAGGCAATTGGACAGCAGAAGACAATGCCGAAGAACGGACGTTCATCGACACCTCCGCCCCCCACTCCCCCCCCACCTTCACCCCCACCTTCATCTACACCTCCTCCACCTCTTTGCCTCTTTCTGGTATGTCGGGCGTCACTCTGACGTACCTTGCCGGCGCGGCGGTGCTTTGCGCTGCTGCGGCCTGGATGCACATTCGTCGCAAGGCGAATGCGAAGGGAGGTAAGCGTCGTGAATAAGAAAGTTTGCTCCTTCCCGATCATGTTTGCGCTGCTTGCCCTCCTGATCGGCACCTGCGCGGTTGTGTTCCCCGCTTCCGCGCAGGCCGCGCCGACCTCGACCGGTTCCATTACGGTGAGCGGCACCGTGGCGAGCAGATACGACGCCTACCAGATCTTTAGCGCCAACGTCGTCGACGGCGACAGCGACGCTAAGATTGCCACCGACCTCGCCTGGGCAAGCAACGCCGTGCGCGACGCCGCGCTGCCTGTGCTGCACAGCGCCGGCATGCCCAATTCCCAGACCACCGCGCAGGAAGCTGCCGAGTGGCTCAACACCGATTCCCACCTTACGAGCGCGCTGAGCGCACAGCTCGCTCGTTCCCTCCAGAGCTCTGGCGCCGTGCCCGTGGCCCTTAACGCGGGCACGACGGCCGAGCTGCCCTGCGGCTACTGGCTCATCGTCGCCGACGACGACGCCATCGCCCAGGGAGAGGCCGGCACCGCGCCGATCATGGCCCTGGTGGGCGGCAGCGCCGTCACCGTCAAGCCCAAGGCCGCGACCCCCAAGGTCTCCAAGCATGTGCTGGAGGACAGCACCGCCGCCTGGCAGAAGGCCGCTGACGCCACGGTCGCCGACGACCTGTACTGGCGCCTCTCTGCCACGGTCCCGGCGGGTCTTACCGCCTACGACACCTATACGGTGCAGTTCGTCGATACTATGAGCGCGGGGCTCGACCCCTCCAAGGTGGCCGCGAGCATGCGCATGTACGCGGCGGCGGGCGCGGACGGTGGCTTCGACGCCGTTTCGGCCGGTAAGGACGGGCGCGCCGGCACCGAGCCCGCGAAGGGCTGGACCGACATCACGGCCCAGTGCGCCACCAAGGTAGCGGCCGACGGCAAGACCTTCACCGTGCGCACCGGCGACCTGATCGCCGTGCTCGGCGGGGCCGACGCCTTCACCGCGGGCGCCCGCGTGGTCGCCGTGTACAACGCGCCGCTCAACAGCGCGTGCAACCACGGCATCGCGAAGGGCAACCCCAACGAGGTCTACCTGCGCTACCCGCGCTCTCCCTTTGCCGACCAGTCCGGCGACACCGGCTTCACCCGCACGCCGAGCGACGATGCGTGCGCCTACACCTGGGATCTCGCGCTCACTAAGCGCGGCAGCGACGGCGACAAGCCGCTTGCCGGGGCGGTCCTGAGCATCGCCGACGACCGCGGCCGCACGCTGTTGGCCGACGGCACGTGGGATGCGGAGGGCAAGGCCACCGTCACCACGGGCGAGGACGGCCGCGTGACCGTCTCGGGCGTGGACTCGGGCAAGCCGGAGGTCCGTGAGCTCAAGGCGCCCAAGGGCTACACCGCCTTTGAGGGCACGCGCTCCGTGACGGTCAAGGCCGAGGGCCTGGACGTCGACCAGGTGGCCGCCGCCAAGCCCAAGCTCACCATCAAGGCCGAGTCGCCCCTGCGCGCCGACAGCGCGGACGGGTCGACGGGTAGCCTGGAGGCGTCGCTCATCAACACGCCCACCGGCACACCCCCTAGCATTACCACCGGAGGCTTTATGCCCTCGACTGGCGATATGGCAATGTACGCCGCGGCCGCCGCAGCGGTCGCCGGAGCCGCGCTCATCGTGGTCGCGCTCCTGGTCAAGCGGGGAGGTGGCAGCCATAAAGAGTAGCTGGCAGCCCCACAGAGAGCGGGGCGAGACGTAGCGAAGTAGATGCTAAGACACAGACAGACAGATTTAGATCAAATGGAATTCGAGCAGAAAGCAGAGGAAAAGAAGATGAGCATGAGCAAGAACATCGCACGCCTGGCAGTAACGGCAGGCCTCACAGCAGCGTTGAGCTTTGGCGGAGTCATGGCCCCGGTAACCATGGCGTTTGCGGCTGATGGTGGCTCGACTGTGACGTTCGATTGCGGTGACTACGCTGGATCAACGATTTATAAGGGCATCCAAATTTTCAAGGCGAATGTGACTACGACCAATGGGACCACGACGGCGAGCAACATCAACTGGGGTAGTTCTGAGGTCCAGACGGCTGTGGTTGCCGCTATTCAGGAGAAGGATTCTACCTACACCAGTACAAACGCGCAGGATGCTGCCGATTGGCTGAATGAGCACAACAAAGATGCCGATCAGACCGATTCAAACACTAGGGTCAATAGCGGCCATGTCTTGAGCGTAATTGCCTCCAAACTGGAGAAGACTGGCGGTTGGATCAAGACGTCTGCTGGCAGCTCGTCCCTTACCGGCCTTGATGCTGGTTACTGGCTGTTCCTCACCGATACCGCCGGCAAGCCCGCCGGCAAGTCTACCGATGCATTTACCTCTCCCGTGTACACTGTTATCGACGGTATCAGTGCAAAGACCGTTAAGCCCAAGAAGAGTGTCCCCACGGTTGAGAAAAAGGTCCTCGACGATTCCAAGGTGACGGGCGTTGCCATTACTGGGGAGGACGAGGCCAATTGGAAGGACGCTGCCGACTCCCAGATTGGTCAGGAAGTGAACTATAAGCTAACCGGTACGATCGCAGATAACTACGCCAGCTATGACTCTTATTCCTATAAGTTTAGGGATACGCTGGAGAAGGGTCTCGACTTCGTCGATAAATCGCTTAGCGTTTATGCACTGAACGGTGATGAATATACCGAGATTGCTCCGGCTAGCTACGGTGTGACTAAACCCTCTGATTCCAGTCGTGACCTAGTAGTCGATTTTAGTAAGGGCGAAAACGGTCTGAAGTCGGCCACCGCGAAAAATGACGGAACGCTTACGATCAATGCCAACACCAAGATTGTTGTCTTCTACAAGGCGAAGCTCAACTCAAGCGCGGTTATTGCAGGGGCCAACGGTAAGTCGAACGGCAACCCCAACACCGTTACACTCGAGTATTCTAACAACCCCATGGTCGCAGGCACTGGCACCTCGGCGCCCGATACGGTTGAGGACTACACCTACGGTCTCAAGATCAACAAGGTCGATTTGGGTACAGAGGCCCCTCTCGCGAACGCTGAATTAACCATTACGACCAGGGGTGATGAGAAAAATGCGAAGGAGAAATATGTCGCAGAGGGCGGCACGTTGAGCGATACAGAGTTCATTCATACGACAGGTGATGATGGCTCAATTCGCCTCACCGGTCTTGATGCTGGTACCTATACCGTGACCGAGAAAAAGGCCCCCAATGGCTATACCGCGGTTTCGTCTTTCGAATTTACGATTAATCCGACAATTAAGGATGACGGCCAGGGCTACAGGCTGACAAACCTTGAGGGAAAGCTTGATAGCAAGGGTCAGAACGACAAGGTCATCGATGGCCGCACCGACGGAAAGTCTGGCGACTATAAGCTGACGAAGACGGACAAATCGGAGAAGAATGCCGACGGCACCTTCAACATCACCGTCGGCGATACCAAGAAGGTTGGCCTTCCCCTCACCGGTCTCAACGGCGTGACCTTCACTTGGATCGCTGGTGGCGCGGTGCTGTGCATCGGCGTGGCGCACCTCATCCGCAGCCGTAAACAGGCTGAGGAGTCCGAGCAGGAGTAACGCTCACTCACCCATCCCTTTGGCAGGTGGGATGTGATGGCCATGAGACTTGCGGACACTTTTCTCGTCCATCCACGTTCTTGCTTTGCCATTCTCTTTTCGGGGCAGACTCCGCACTGGAGTCTGCCCCGTTCTTTTTGGGATAACGCAGCCAGCCTCCATCGTCCGATGGATCAAACGTATGAATATCGAACAGATGTTTGCAATTATTGCGTTTACCAGCTGTAAGTGCGAGTGCTCGCAGTAAAATGGCTTTGCGACGCATCCCGTGCGCGGGCGGCCGACGACTCGATCGGAGGTCCCCAAATGCTGAAATTCCTTAACGCGCTCGCCGTCCTCGCGGCGGTGGGCTCGTTCGTCATCGCGTTTCTTGACTCGTATGAGGTTCGGTTTAAGGTCCGTAGGCGCACGCGCGGTGCGGACGGTAGAAGGCATTTGCGCCGCAACAAGCGCAAATAAGAATGCCCGGGGGTAGGATCCCGGGCATTTAACAAAACCAGAAAACTAGGCCGCCCGCGCTTTCGAACACTTACGCGGGGTGCGTCGTTTTCTATTGATATTGTATCCCGAATCGCCCCGCCGATCCGGGACATTTATGAAAACGCAAATGCGGGTCCATGCTCGCGCCGCGCAATGCTGTTTAGCTGCGTTACCCGGCGCGTAGCTCGATAATCGGCTATTATTTGTTTAGACAACCTGAGCTGTAGAGGAGTGACCGGCGATGGTGCAGGGCGCCAAACATATGAAGAGCAATAATGCCGCGGACAACGGCGGCTCAAGCCCTCAGCCCAAGCGCCGTCGCAAGCGACTGCCGCGCTGGGCCGACCGGCTCATCACCATCGTCATCATCCTTATTGGCGTGGGCCTTATGACCTGGCCGTGGATCTTGGACCGGCTCGAGGCCTCGGGCGTGTTCAACCAGATCAGCACCGTGTCCAGCACCGTGGACGCGCTGTCTGCCGAGGAGCGTGAGCGCATCCTGCTCCAGGCGCGCTCCTTTAACGAACAGCTGGCGGGCGAGGCCACCGAACTTCCCGCCGACCAGATCGAGCCCTACGCTCAGCAGCTCATCTTTGACCGCGACCCCATGATGAGCTGGG
The DNA here is from genome assembly GCA_048384935.1 of Collinsella aerofaciens. Taxonomy (GTDB): domain Bacteria; phylum Actinomycetota; class Coriobacteriia; order Coriobacteriales; family Coriobacteriaceae; genus Collinsella; species Collinsella aerofaciens_CH. The sequence goes on from DBEWII010000028.1 coordinate 11,069, forward strand.
TCGAGATCCCCTCCATCGACGTGAGCATGCCCATCTACCACGGCACGAGCGAGGAAGTCCTCATGGCGGGCGTCGGCCACCTGGAGGGCACAAGCCTGCCGGTGGGCGGCACCTCGACGCATTGCGTGCTCACCGCGCACTCGGGCATGCGCAACCTGAGCATGTTCGACGACATCCATTCGCTGGAGCCCGGCGACCTGGTGCTGCTGCACACCATGAACAAGACGCTCGCCTACAAGATGGTGGACTCCGAGGTCGTGCTGCCCGAGGAGATGGAGTCGCTGACCATCGAGCCGGGTGCCGACAAGGTGACGCTCGTCACCTGCACGCCCTACGGCGTGAACGACCATCGCCTGCTGGTGCATTGCGTGCGCACCAAGTACAGCAAGAAGGACGTCGACAAGCAAAAGTCGCTGGCCGGCCGCCACTGGGGCAAGCGCGAGTTTGCCGTGCTCATCGTGGTCGTAGCCATTGTGCTGTTGCTGCTGGACATCGTGATCCACGCGGTCCGCAAGCGCCGCAAGGCCAAGGCCTCGGCATAGGGCATCGTCCGGAACCCCCGCAATGGGGACGGGCACCTTTGTGGTGGTCGGGACTTCCAAACCATCACAACATTCGATGAAAATTTCGATTTTGGCGAAAAGTGTCGAATGTTGTGATGCTTTCCATCGCGGGCGAGACGGTCTTCGTTGCGGGCGAGACGATTTTCGCTATGGACGGCGCGGTTTCGCTGCAGAACCGCCAGTCCGCCGCCTGCCAGCCCGCTGTCCTCGTTACGTTTTCGCTGCATTTGGGTAAAGCGCCTGCTCCAAGCCGGCGTTGCCCTGTATACTAGAGCGGTTTAACTGTTATGCGGAAGGGAGCGCCTATGGCACTCAGCGAGAAAGACGTGCGCGGCATCGCCGAGTACGCAAAGATCGCACTGACCGATGACGAGCTCACCCAGATGACGTCCTACCTGAACGACGCCGTCCAGATGCTCGAGCCCGTCCTGCAATATGACTTACCCGACGTGGAGCCCACGTTCCATCCCATCGGAAGCCTGTCCAACGTGATGGGCGATGACCTGCGCGAGCCCGAACGCGATCTGCCGCTCGACGTCGCGCTCGAGAACGCCGGCAGCGCGCGCGACCGCTACTTCCGCGTGCCGTCCATTTTGGGAGAGGGGGAGAGCGAGTAATGGCGCAGAGCTTCGATTCCTTTACTGCCGCCCAGATCGCCGCGGGCGTTGCCGCCGGCGACTTTTCCGCTACCGAGGTGGCCCAGGCCTCTCTTGCCGCCATCGAGGCGCGCGAGGGCGGGGTCCAGGCATTCCTGCAGGTGTCGCCCGAGCTTGCGCTCGAGGCTGCTGCGCGCGTGGATGCCGACCGTGCCGCAGGCAAGCCGCTGCCCCCGCTCGCGGGCGTGCCGTTGGCCATTAAGGACAACATGAACCTCGTGGGCACGCGCACCACCTGTGCTTCCCGCATGCTCGAGGATTACCAGAGCGTCTACACCGCTACCTGCGTCCAGCGCATGCTCGACGCCGGCTGCCTGCCCATGGGCAAGGCCAACATGGACGAGTTTGCCTTTGGCAGCTCTACCGAGAGCTCGGCGTTCCACCGCACCAACAATCCCTGGGATACCGAGCGCGTGCCCGGCGGCTCCTCGGGCGGCTCCGCTGCCGCCGTCGCCGCGGGCGAGGTCGCGCTCTCGCTGGGCTCGGACACCGGCGGCTCCATTCGCCAGCCGGCGTCGCTGTGCGGCGTGGTGGGCTTTAAGCCCACGTATGGCGCCGTGAGCCGTTACGGCGTGGTTGCCTTTGGCTCGTCGCTCGACCAGGTGGGCCCCTTTGGCCGCACGGTCGAGGATGTCGCGCTGGCCATGAACGCGCTTACCGGCGCGGGCCACGATCCGTACGACTGCACCAGCCAGGATTGCGCCGTTGACTTTACCGAGCATCTCAACGACAGTATCGAGGGCAAGCGCGTGGGCATCATCCCTGCGTTTATGGAGGCCGAGGGCCTGACGCCCGAGGTCAAGGCCGCTGTTCAGCGCGCCGCCCAGGAGCTGCAGAACCAGGGCGCCGAGCTGGTCGAGGTCGACCTGCCGCACCTGGACGCCGCCATCGCCGCCTACTACGTCATCGGCCCGGCCGAGGCGTTCTCCAACCTGGCCCGCTTCGACGGCATTCGCTACGGCTACCAGGAGGAGGGCTGCGCCAACCTGTCCGACCAGAGCTCCCTTTCGCGCGCCCACGGCTTTGGCGCCGAGGCCAAGCGCCGTCAGATGCTCGGTGCCTACCTGCTGAGCTCGGGCGTGTACGACAAGTACTACTATGCCGCGCAAAAGGCCCGCACGCTCATCACACAGGACTACGACGCCGCGTATGCCAAGGTGGACACCATCCTCATGCCCGCCTCGCCTCGCACGGCCTTTAAGTTTGGCGAGATCAGCGACCCCACGCAGATGTACCTCTCCGATCTGTACACCATTTCGCTCAACATTTGCGGCAACGGTGGCATCTCGGTGCCGCTGGGCCTGGGCGAGGACAGCAAACTGCCCGTTTCTGCCCAGCTGGTGGGTCCGGCCTTTAAGGACCGTCAGCTGCTTATGTTTGCCCGCGCCCTGGAGCGCGGCTTTGCCGATGCTGCCACGGGTGCGCCTGCGCTTTCCGTCGCGCCCGATTTTGCCGGGAAGGGAGGCGAGCTGTAATGAAGGAGCTTTCCGAGGTCCTGCAGGATTGGGAGGCCGTGATCGGCCTGGAGATCCATACCGAGCTCACCGCACTCGATACCAAGATGTTCTGCAACTGCAAGCTCAGCCACGATGACGAGCCCAACGCCAACGTGTGCCCGGTGTGCCTGGGCCTGCCCGGTGCCCTGCCGGTGCCCAACAAGCGCGCCATCGAGAGCATCGTCAAGGCCGGTCTCGCCACCAACTGCGAGATCCAGCGCCATTCGATGTTCTACCGCAAGCACTATTTCTATCCCGATATGGCCAAGAACTTCCAGACCACGCAGGGTCCGGTCGCCTTTGCCATGTACGGCCACTTGCATCTTGATGTGACCGGTCGCGGTGCCGCCGAGCGCCCCGACTGCGCGTTTGGTGAGGCCGAGGCCCAGAGTCTGGCGAGTGCTTCGGCCAACGCCGAAGGCCTGTCCACGTCCATGACGACGACCATGCGCGAAGGCAATCAGCGCGCCGGCCATCTGGCCAGCTATGACGCGTCCAACCTGCAGATGCCCGAGCGTCGCGAGGATGGTTCCTACACGGTGCCCATCCGCATCCTGCGCATCCACATGGAGGAGGACGCCGCCAAGATGGTCCACGTGGGCGGCGCCGAGGGCCGCATTACCGCCGCGGCCGAGTCGCTCGTCGACTACAACCGCTGTGGCACGCCTTTGATTGAGCTCGTGACTGAGCCCGACTTGCGTACGCCCGAGGAAGCGCGCCTGTTTATGGAAAAGCTCCGTCGCATCTTTGTAACGCTGGGCATTTCGGACTGCTCCATGGAGAAGGGCTCCATGCGCTGCGACGGCAACGTGTCACTGCGGCGCCGCGGCGAGACCAAGCTGGGCACCAAGACCGAGCTCAAGAACCTCAACTCGTTTAAGAGTCTGCATGATGGCCTTGCCTACGAGATCTGCCGTCAGGCTGAGGTGCTCGAGGAGGGCGGCATCATCTATCAGGAGACCCGCCACTGGGAGCCCAGCCGCAAGCGCACCGTGGTCATGCGCGTTAAGGAGACGGCCGACGACTACCGTTTGTTCCCCGACCCCGATCTGGCGCCGTTCGACCTGGACGACGAGTTCATCGACCGCTGCCGTGGCGAGATCCCCGAGCTGCCCGATGCCAAGCGCGTCCGTTTTGAGGCCGACTTTGGTATTAAGGCGGCCGATGCCGAGCAAATCGCGGGCGACCCCGAGTTTGCCGAGTTCTTTGAGGCCGCCGCTGCCGGCATGGCTGGCAAGGAGGCCCAGACGGTCGCAAACCTGCTGGTGAACGAGATGATCGCCTACCTTAAGGGCGCGGGTGTCTCGCTCGCCGAGTCCGGCATTGCGCCGGCTCAGGTGGCGGCACTCGCCAAGCTGCTGGCGACCGATGCCATCAGCTCCAACCAGGCGCACGAGGTCTTTGAGGCCATGGCCCAGACCGGCGACGACCCCAACAAGATCGTCGACGAGCGCGGTATGCGTCAGGTAAGCGATGCCGGCGCGCTGCAGCCGATCGTGGACGAGGTGCTGGCAAACTGTGCCGATCAGGCGCAGCAGTATCGTGAGGGCAACCAGAAGGTCATCGGCTTTTTGGTGGGCCAGTGCATGAAGGCGAGCCGCGGCAAGGGCAACCCGAAGCTCTTCAACGAGTTGCTGAGAACGTCGCTCTCATAAGCGGAGCCCGGGAGCCCCGGCAGGGCGGGTGCTTCCTCAAAATTTCAAACAGTCCTGCGCAAGACGAAGGCCACATTAAGTGGCCTTCTTTGCGTGCGGAACTTAT
>DBEWII010000029.1:0-12066 GCA_048384935.1 Collinsella aerofaciens
GGCAGACCGTCGACAGCAAGGAGTTCGCCCGCTCGTTCCCGGGCATCGGCACGGTCAAGGCGAAGGTGATCGTCAAGGCGCTTGACATCCCCGACGGTCGCCGCGTGAGCGGCCTGGGGTACATGCAGGGGCCGCGCCTTGTCGCGTTTATCGAGAACAACATGACCGCGAAGGAGGACGGGCAGTGAGCATCAACCGAGTGAACATCAGCGGCAACCTGACCCGCGACCCGGAGCTTCGCGCCACGGCGGGCGGGACGCAGGTCCTGTCCTTTGGAATCGCCGTGAACGACCGCCGCCGCAACGCGCAGACGGGCGAGTGGGAGGACTACCCCAACTTCGTCGACTGCACCATGTTCGGCAACCGCGCCGAGGCCGTGGGGCGATTCCTCGCCAAGGGGATGAAGGTCGCCATCGAGGGCAAGCTGCGCTACAGATCTTGGGAGCGCGACGGCCAGAAGCGCTCGAAGCTCGAGGTCATCGTCGACGAGATCGAGGTCATGGTGCGCCGCGAGGGGCAGACGCAGGCCCAGCCGCAGCAGAGCCTCGCCGAGACGGTGCCCATGCAGCACCGGGCGCAGGCCGCGCCGCAGTGGAACGCCCAGCAGGCCTACGCCGCGGTCCCGCAGCCCGAGTTCTACGACGAGGACGTGCCGTTCTGATGAGGCGCGTACCCGACATCATCCGCGACCACTGGGAGGCGGCCCTGTTCGTCGCCTCCTTCGCCGCGGGCTTTCTGTTCTTCTCTTCGCTTCTATGGGGGTGGTTCTGATGGCCAACGACTTCACGGTTTTCGCCAGCTCGATAGCCGAGCTCTACGACGATTACGACCCGAACGACCCCGAGGACATGAGGGAGCGCATGATGCTCGCGGACGCGGTGCTCATGTACGGTCTTCACGGTGTCGAGATCGAGCTGCCCAAGAGCGTCAAGAGGGCCTTCAAGGGGCTCAAGAACGCCATCGACAACTCCAAGAACAAGCGAGAGCAGGCCAAGAAGGGCGGCAGGCCCCGCAAGGCCAAGGCCGAGCCGGAACCTGAACCCGAGCCTGAGCAAAAACCCGAAACCGAGGTTTCCGAAAGCGAAAACCAAGGTTTTGAAAACGGGAAACTTAGGTTTTCAGAACCCGAAACCGAGGTTTCCGAAAGCGAAAACCCTAACCTAACCTGTCCTAGCTTAGCTTTACCTAGCCTAGCTTGTGTTGATGGTACGCGCGGCGGCGACGCAGACAGCTTCGCCCCGCCGACCCTCGACGAGTGCCGTGCGTATTTCGCCGCCAACTGCATCAGCGGCGACCCCGACAAGTTCTGGGCGCACTACGAGTCGCAGGGCTGGATCCGCTCGAACGGGATGCCCGTGACCTCGCTCAAAGCCGTGGCAATGCTGTGGAACGGCAACCAGAAGCGCCTCGACGCCGAGGCCCATGCCCGCGGCAAGCCGACCGATGCCGAGATTCAGGCCGCCACGTTCAAGCCGACGAGGACGCCCGAGCAGACGAGGGCGGAGCTTGAGCGCAGGTGGCGCGAGGACTACCCGGGCATCGACCCGGTGAAGGTGAAGGCCCCGAGGGGGACGACCGCCGACCCGGTGGCGCTCAAGGCGTACCAGGACGCGCGGCGTCTGCTGGATGCGAGGGCCGCGTGCGAGAGGAGGGCGTCATGAGCTTGGACGCCGAGAGGAACGAGAACATGGGCAGACCGAAGGGGTCTGTGAGCATCTACGACGACGGGCCGCGCAGCGCCCGCTGCGAAACGTGCGGGTTCTGCGCCGTGAGCGAGGCGGTCATGACGGCGTCCGGCGAGGGCCGCAAGCGGTACACGTGCATGCGGTGCCCCGACTTCGTGCACACCACGCAGGGGCTCGCGAGGTGCAACTACTGGGAGGCGCGACATGAGGGCTGAGTCGCTGGACAGGCGCGGGGGCTACGTGCTCGTGTGCGGGCAGTGCGGCAGGCGGTTCCGCACGGCGTACAGGAACCAGAGGTACTGCTGCGGGTGGTGCGAGAACGTGGCGCGAAGGGACGCGAGCAAGCGGCCCGTGGACGTGTACCTCGGAACGAGGAGCGAGTCGGGCCGAGAGGTCAACGCCATGCGCGCGGCGCTGGCACAGGGGAGGCGCATCTGATGCGGGACGGTTACAAGTTCGAGTTCGGGGCGCTCGATGAGTCGGACGCACCCAAGGTGCAGGCGCTCAAGCCGCTCGAGGAGGCAGCCGAGGTATACGGCGCCTGGCAGGATTGCGACGACATGCGCCTCAGCCCGATCATGACGGCGCGCAGGGAGTACCGCCAGAACCTTATCGACGAGTGCATGGACGTGGTCCAGGCGGTCGTCAACCTGCTCGACGCCGAGGGGTTCACGCAGGAGGACGTGGACGCGGCAATCGAGCGCTGCAACGAGAGGAACCGAGAGAGGGGACGTTTGTGATGGAGACTTTGGATCAGATCAAGGCAGACGCAGTCGAGGTGTTCCATTTCGACCGCGAGTGCAGGCCGCAGGACAGGGCGCACGCCTACCTGGGGAAGTACCGCGTCAAGCGCGGCTACAACGACACGGCGATGCAGGTCGCGGTGACCGACATGATCGAGCGCGCCTACGAGGCGGGAAGGGCTGAGGTCGCCGGCGCGAACCTCGTGCAGAACCTGCGCCGCCAGCTGACGAGCATCGAGGCGACCGTCGGGGATGCCATCGACCTGCTCGACGAGAGCGTAGGGGGGGCGGACTGCGATGAGTGACTCGAGGGTCGGCGGCTACCCGATGGGGGTGACCGACGCCGCCATCGAGCGCCACTTCGGCGGGGCCGGGGAGCATCGGATGTGCGGGAACTGCAGGCACTTCTGCGGCAGCGACATCCACGTCGACTACGGCTACTGCCACCTCGAGTTCGAGCGCGCCTACGACGAGGAGGCGCCCGACCGCAAGGAGGGGCGCTGGCGCCTGGCGAAGTGGGCCGCGGCGTGGCTCACGGGGAACCTGCTGTACTGCGAGGACGAGTGCGGCGAGTGCCGCGACTACGAGGAGTTTGGGTCATGAGTATCGAATTGCCGAAAGATGCCGAAGGTCGAGAGATTCCGCTTGATACCGTGGTGCTGTTCGGCGGCAACGACAATGCCTACAACATCACTGGCTGGATATACGTCACCGACTTCGACCTGAGCAACAGCATGGCAGGTCAGTGGCGAGCGCTCACCGATAAGTTTACAAGGCTCGACCCCGAGTTCATGTACCTCACCCCGTCCGACAGCTGGGAGAAGCTGCTTGAAGACTTGGGCGAGGCAGGTGACGCGCGGTATTACGAGGCTTGCGCCTACTTCCACAGAGACAAAGACGAAGATGGCTGTACATCGTGCCCCGGTGGCGAGGACGGCTGCGCTCGAATTGCCATGCGCGACATTGCCTACCGCATCCGCAAGCTGAGGGGTGAGGACGATGGCTAACGGTTGTGTGGTGTGCGGTAAGACGCGATTCAACTTCGGCGATTACGACGAGGGTGTCGAGATGCGGATTGACGAGATGGACACCGGCGAGCACATCATCGTCGTCGACCCTCCGTACGCATGGAGCATCCCGATCAACTACTGCCCGTTCTGCGGACGAGACCTCACAAAGAAGGTGGACCAATGACGACGCATCGACTCAAGGTCCTTATCAAATACGCCGACGCAATCATGAGCGGGGCCAAGACATTCGAGATTCGCAAGAATGACCGTGGTTACAAGGTCGGCGACAAGATCGTATTCGACGTCGTCATGAACGAAGGCTACGCCGTCGGAGAAGCGGCCAGGCATCCGCTCAACGGTGAAGTCTACCGAATCGACTACATCCTCGACGACTTCGAGGGCCTTGCGCAGAAGTACGTGGCGCTCGCCATTTCTAAGGTGGACGAATGATTACCGATTTGAGAGATGAGGACAAATGACTAAACGAGCGATGATTTCTCAGCCCATGGCCGGCAAGACCGACGAGGAAATCGCGGAGACGAGGGACAAGGCGCACGCCAAGCTGCGCGAGATGGGCTACGAGTTCGTGAACACCTTATTCACTGACGAGTGGTACAGCGACGAGGCTATGGAGGAGCGCGGCGTGGTACAGGTTCCGCTCTGCTATCTCGCGAAATCTCTTGAGAACATGAGCCTGTGCCATGCGGCCTACTTCTGCAAAGGCTGGGAGAACGCACGCGGATGTCGCATCGAGCATGATGCCGCCGTCGCGTACGGGCTTGAGGTGCTATATGAAGATTAGCGATGAAGAGCGCCGCGAGGCCGTCGAGTTCCTGCGCTCGGGCAAGTGCCTATACTTTGACGAGCACCGGAAAACGGAGCTCGACTGCAACCAGTGCATGAAGGTGAGCACGATGCTTTTCGGCCACTACGATGCGCTTTGCGGGTTGGACAGCTGTGGAACCGATACGTGGCAAAGACTTGCCGACCTCATTGACCGCCCGAGCGAGAATACCGAGCGTCCTCGGTGAGTTGGTCTCCGGCGCTTGATAAGGTTCTGCCGTGGCGGGCGAGCTTTAGGGGGTATGCGAATGGCGTGTAGGCCACCTGTAGGAGATGGGCCAAAAGGCCCATCTACAAAGTCAACACATCCGTTGAGGGACGAGTGGGCGCTCCGGAAGGGGCGCTCCTCTTACGTCCTGTGGACGGACGAGATGATAAGGCGGATGCAGGCGCACCCGGAGCGGACGGCGGCGGAGATCGCGGCGGAGCTGAGGGTGACGCCGAGCGCCGTGAGGCACGCGCGGCAGCGGTACGGGCGCTTTTCGACCGGAACGGATGGGCTGTGCATCGTGTGCGACGCGCGGCCCGTGTTCGACACGTCGGCGCAGGCGAAGAAGTGGAGGCTGTGCAAGGGGTGCTATCTGGCGGAGCGGAAGAGGCGGCTCGAGGAAGAGGCGGAGAGCAACCGCATACGACAGGCCGCGCACAGACGGCAGAAGCTGGACGGAGACGTTTGAGAGGCTGGCCGAGGTAATCAGAATCAAGTCGACCAAGGTCGAGTAGCCGAAAGGCCCCGGTTTCCCGGGGCCTTTTCTTTAAACGTTACCCCCTTTTTACGCTCGTGGGCAAACGCACGCGCTTGTCCACGTGCGTAAAAAGGTGGGAACGTTCGCGTTTCCATATGGCTATCAACCAGCGGAAATGTGATTTTGTGGCGGGAAAAGGGCGTGAAAAACTGACCAAGGAGGGCATCGAGGATGCCGTCCGCCTGTGCCGTGCCGGAATGACCGACAGGGACATCGCCGCGTATCTCGGGGTCGCACGCGAGACATACAGCCGCTGGATCAACCACCCCCGAACAGACAATCAGCGTCAACTGTGTCACGTTCTAAAAAAGGCCGAGGTCGAGCGCAAGGCGACGCTCGTGGGCCGCATCATGGACGCGAGCGGCGACAGCTGGCAGGCGGCGGCGTGGCTGCTCGAGCGCAAGTACCCGCAGGAGTACGCCAAGGCGCAGCGCATCATGGATACCACCGACACGGCGGTACTCAAGGCCGCCAAGGAGCTGGTGCTTTCCGTGCCGTCCTCAATCGGCGGGGACGAGTAGCCGATGCCGCTCACGAGGATGCAGCGCGAGTACCTCGCCAACTGCACGCACCGCTACAACGTGAAGTGCGGGGCGACGGGCTCGGGCAAGAGCTACGTCGACATAGCCGTGACCATACCGCAGAGGCTTCTCGCCATGAGGGGCGAGGGACTGGCGGTGATGATCGGCAACACCCGCTCGACGCTCGAGCGCAACATCCTCGAGCCGATGCGCTCACTCTACAGCGAAGACGTCGTCAGCCAGATCGGGCGGGACAACACGGCCCAGATATTCGGGCGCAAGGTCTACTGCCTCGGGGCGGATAAGAAGACAAGCGTATCCAAGATTCAGGGCGCCACGTTCGAGTGGGTCTACGGCGACGAGGTTGCCACGTGGAGCGAAGACGTGTTCCAGATGCTCAAGAGCCGCCTGCGCTGCGAGCATAGCTGCTTCGACGGCACCTGCAACCCCGACAGCCCGAATCACTGGTTCAAGCGGTTCCTCGACGGCGACAGCGACATCTACAGGCAGGACTACACGATCTGGGACGGTGCGCTGGCACCGGATGTCATCGAGGCCCTCATTAAGGACTATGGCAGCGGCGTGTACTACGACCGCTACATCTTGGGCAAGTGGACGCTGGCCGAGGGCCTGGTCTACCCCGGGTGGGAGGGTGCACTCGAGAGCCGGTATACGGGCGGCGCCGTCAAGTACGCGGTGTCTTGCGACTACGGCACGCAGAACGCCTTCGCGGCGCTGCTGTGGGCGTTTGACGGCAAGGTGTGGCACGTGGTTGACGAGTACCGCTACTCGGGCCGCGACACGGGGCACCAGAAGACGGACGCCGACTACGTGGCCGACATGGCCGACTTCGTGCGCGGGCTGGGCAAGTCGCCCAAGTTCATCATCGACCCGAGCGCCACGAGCTTCATCGCCGCGATGCGGCAGGCCGGGTTCAAGACCAAGAATGGGCGCAACGACGTCGCGGACGGCATACGAGAGACGGACGTGTGCCTGGGCAACGGCACGGTGCGTATCTCCGACGCCTGCGCGGGGCTGATAGGCGAGCTCGGCGGCTACTGCTGGGACGCCAAGGCGGACGGCGATAAGCCCGTCAAGGTCGAGGACCACAGCTGCGACGCGCTCCGTTACGGCGTGGCAACACTGCGCATGTACAAGCCTGCGAAACGGCAGGTAAACCCATTTTTTGAAGGGAGGTAGCGGCTTGTCTAAGGGGCCTTTGGTGACCGATGGCGACCTCAAGGCGGCGGCGTCGGCGACGGCGTTCGCGGCAGATGCCATCGAGCGGCACATGTCGAGCGAGATGTACCGCAACGCCGTCACCGCGAACGAGTACTACCGCCAGCACAACGTCACGATCAACCGTTTCGTGCAGAAGATCTACTCGTGCTCCGGTGCCGAGGCCGAGGACTTCACAGCCTCGAAGCTGAGGCTGGCGAGTAACCTGTTCAAGCGCCTAAACGTCCAGCGCTGCACGTACTCGCTCGGTAAGGGCGTGAGCTTCGTGGACGTCTCGGCGGGCGGCAAGGACACGACCAAGGAGGGGCTTGGCGACCGCTTCGACGACGACGTCATGGAGATGGGGCTCAAGGCGCTCATCCACGGTGTGTCATTCCCGTTCTGGAACCTCGACCACATCGACGTGTTCACCGCCGACGAGTTCTGCCCGGTGTGGGACGAGTACTCGGGGGCGCTATACGCCGGCGTGAGGTTCTGGCGGCTCGACTCCGACCACCCGTGGCACGCGACCCTCTACGAGCAGGACGGCTACACGGAGATGGTGTCGGGCGGCAGCGGCTTCGACTTCGAGGTGGCCGAGGCCAAGCGCGCCTACAAGGTCACGTATCGGGAGATACCGGCGGACGGGATGAAGCTGGCCGTCGATGCGGAGAACTACTCCCGCCTGCCAATCGTGGCGGTCTGGGGCAGCGACGCGCACCAGAGCACGCTCGTCGGCATGCGCGAGAGCATCGACGCCTACGACCTCATCAAGAGCGGCCTGGTGAACGACACGCGCGACTGCGCACAGATCTACTGGCTCATCAACGGAGCCGGCGGCATGGACGACAGGGACCTCGACCTGTGGCGGGCGAAGCTCAAGCTGACGCACGTGGCCGAGGTCGACGCCGAGCAGGGGCAGTCCGTGACGCCGTACACGCAGGAGGTGCCCGTCGAGGGCCGCAAGGAGACGCTGGCGCAGATCAAGGCCGACATTTACGAGGACTTCGGCGCGCTGGACGTCCACACCATCGCGGCGGGTGCGACCAACGACCATATCGACGCGGCATACCAGCCGATGGACGAGGAGGCCGCCGAGTTTGAGCGCCACATCCGCGAGGGTATCATGGACATCCTCGCATTGCAGGGCATCGAGGACACGCCTGTATTCACGCGCACTCGCATCAGCAACACCAAGGAGCAAGTCGAGACCGTGTGTCTGGAGGCCGAGTGGCTGGACGAGGAGACGATCCTGCGAAAGCTGCCGAACATCACGCCCGACGAGAGGGCGAAGATTTTGGAGCGCAAGCAGCGGGAGCAGGAGGAGCGCATGGCAGCGCTGCCGCCCGCCCTGGCGGCGAACGCGAAGGGTGCCCAGGAGGGCGACGAGGACGACGAGGACGAGGAAGGTGATGAGTGATGGCGGCATTGCAGGTGCTTGACGGCGAGCTGTGGCAGTGGGACACCGGGCGCGAGGTCGAGGTTGTCGGCTGCGAGCAGGTGCATTTCGCCAAGTCGACCACGGGGACGTGCTACACGGTCGAGGTCGCCGGCAACAAGGCGAAGATTCCCGACGAGCTGCTTCAGGCAGCGGGTCGCGTGTACGCTTGGGCCTATATCACGGATGAGTCCTATGGCGGGCGCACGCGCATCGAGGCGCTCTGGGACGTAAAGAGGCGAGCCAAGCCCGCCGAGTACATCTACGAGCCGAGCGACCAGCGCACCATCAAGGACGCGGAAACGGCGCGAGACGAGGCCAAGGCCGCGCAGAAGGCGGCGGAGGCCGCGCGCGACAGGGCTGTCGCCGCCGAGGTCAAGGGGGCACGCGCCACGACGCTCGCCTCGGGCTCGGAGGCAACGGCGGCGATGGAGGGCAACGTGCTGGTCGTCGGCGTGCCGAAGGGCGACGCGCTGAGGTACAGCGACCTCACCGCCGAGCAGATCGCGGAGCTCAAGAAGCCCGCGACGGACGCGGCGGCTGGCGTGAACAAGGTCAACAACGAGTTCAAGCAGCTCAAGGCTTCTGTCGAAACGGCGGAGAAGGGCCGCGCCGACGCCGAGGCGGGGCGCAAGGAGAAAGAGACCGAGCGCGGGCAGAACGAGACGGAGCGCAAGGAGGCTGAGGCCGGACGCAAGACCGCCGAGCAGAAGCGCGAGCAGGATTCGACCAAAGCCCTCGCCGACGCGCAGGCGGCGCTCAAGGACGCCAAGACGGCAGCCCTGAACTACCAGTCGATTATCGACTCGGCGGCTGCCGTGACGGCGCTGGGACTCAAGAAGGTAAACGGCAAGATTTGCCAGATGCGAAAGGTAGGTGCCTAAATGGCCGATACGCAGGCAACCGAGCAGGCAACCGAGGGGTTCGAGTACGCGGACCCGCTGGCATCGGACAAGGCGGTGTGGGCGCTTGTCGGCGCGGTAAAGAATCTGGGCGACCAGAAGTCGCTCGAGCGCGACGCCTCGACGGGCCGCTACTCCAACGAGAGCGTCGCCGCGATGGTCGACAAGCACAAGACGGGGCTGGTGTACACGTTCCTCATCCCGGCGGGCAGCCCCACCGACATCCAGCCCATGAGCGCTGCCGCGAAGCGCGTGGCCTCCACCGAGTTCGTGCCCGCGACGGCGACGAGCGCGGCTGTCGACCCGTTCGGCACCGAGGGCGGACCGTGGTTCCACGTGTCCGCCAACGCCGGTGCCGACGTCGACGGCGTGCCGTGGGTCGAGGCCATCGACGGCGTCGACTACGGATTCTCGCGCGTGGACAACGGACACGGCAACAACGTCTACGAGATCGCGCCGGTCGTGTGGCAGGCGGTCGAGGTGCTGACGAACGGCAACCTGCTCGTCTCGTGGTCCGACAGCCGATTCAGCGGCTCGCAGCCGAACCCCAAGGCGTTGCTGCCGGATGGCACACTGCGACCGTACATGCTGACGCCGACATACCCCATGAGCATCGACGCCGACGGGCGCCCGCGCTCCGTCTCGGGCGCGAAGGTCGCCAACCGCACGACGTCGCATGACTCGCTCGTCGACCTTTGCAAGACCGCGACCACGGGCTACTCGGGCATGAGCGTCTACGACCAGTGGTATATCAACTTCCACCAGTTGACCAAGACGCTCTGCAAGTCCTCCCAGGTGGACTTCCCGGGCTGCACGGACTTCAACATCCAGATCCACCCCGCGCTCGCCGAGACGGGCGTCACGCGCATGGTCGTCACCGCCGAGCAGGCGGCGAAGATTCCCGTGGGTGCGTCGATGATGTACGGCACCGACACGGGCACCACGTGCCCCGACCGAGGCGCCGCGGCGGCGTACGACGTGTTCGACGTCGCGGTCGTCGGCGGCAAGGAGACGCTCGCAGACGGCAACGTGGCGCTTCTCATGGACGTCGCCAAGGCGTTCGATACGACCGTGAACACATGGCTCCAGAGCGCACCGTGGTGCACGGGCAACACCGATGCCCTCGTGGGCGACGGCCAGGTGGCGAAGGACGGCAAGCATCCGTTCAAGGTCGGCGGCGTCGAGACGAGGCTGGGCCTGTGGGAGTTCATGGGCGATACGCTCTTCGTCTCCGACGGCACGGGCTTCGGCATCGCGGTCAACCCCGACACTCGCAATGAGAAGAAGAACGTCGTGGCGGACGGGGTGACCCCGACGGCGGCGTGCATGCCGACGGCAGATGGCTACATGCTCGACATCCAGTTCGTCAACGGCCTCATCTTGGGAAAGGGGCTCGGCGGCTCGGCGACGACCGGTGTCGGCGACTACTTCTACTTCGACACATCCGGCGGTAAGGTCAAAGGCACAATCCGTCTGGTTCGGTTCCTCGGCCTCCTGTGGGACGGCTCGGTTGCCGGTCTTCGTTACGCGAACTCGGGGAGCGGGTCCGGTTGGGCCGCTTGGGTCTTCGTCTCCCGGCTTTCTGCTACGGGCCGTAGCCGGGGGCGAATCAGGGCGTAGCCCTGAGAGGGGGCTGGCCCCCTCCTAACCCCAAACAGGGATTCACGGTGAGGGCGGCGCTGGTTTCTGGTTCAGTTCCTCGGCAACCTGAGGAACGGCTCGAATGCCGGTCTTCGTTACGCGAACTCGAGGAACAGGTCCGGTAGGGCCACTTGGAACTTCGTCTCCCGGCTTTCTGTCTATAAATCTCTACTCGCACCGTGTCTACCGCGCCCGCCGCTTTCTGGCGGGACGCGGCTCAGCCTGACTCCTTTGAGTGAAATTTGTCCGCAAGGCTCACGGGCTGGTAGCCGCAAGGCGAACGCTCGTATGACAGACAGAAAGAGCTTTGATCTATGAAAACCTACTGCAAGGGCCTCGAGTTCACGCGCAAGAGCGTCGTCGAGGCCCTGCACCGATGGAAGAAAAGCGACTCCGGCAAGGAGAACGGCTGGCGCGTCGCCGACGAATACGGCACCGAGACGGCGTTTGTCGACCGCATCTGGCTAGAGCTCTCGACTGAGACGCTTACGTTCGAGCCGATTCGAACCTACCTGAAGCACGACCCGAACAACGGCAAGCTGCGCGAGATAAGCGTCGAGAGTATCAAGCGGCAGGTGTGCAACTACCTGTGCGTTGGGGCACTCGAGCCGCTCCTTGCCGCCAAGGTCGGCTTCTGGCAGGTGTCGAGCGGCGTCAAGGGCAAGGGCGCGGCGCTGGGGATGCGCAAGCTCAGGCGCGCGGTTCATCGCTTCGCCTACCACGTGCACGTCGACATCCGCAACTGCTACGGCTCGATGCAAACGGCGATAGTGGAGGGTCTGGTGGCGCGCTACGTCAAGAACAGCCAAGTCCTCTACCTGCTCCATTCGCTGCTGTCGACGATGAACGGCGTCCTTATCCTCGGCAGCTACCTGTCGCTTCGGTTGGCGGCGTTCGTGATCTCGTTCGCGTACCACGCGGTCGAGGAGGCGGCGAAGGAGCGGCGCGGCAAGCGCGTGAGGCTCGCGGGATGCCAGGTGTGGTACGCCGACGACGGCTATTTTCTCGGCAACTCAAAGCGCTCGCTCAGGAAGGCCGCTGCCATCGCCACGCGCGTTTTGGGGCGGCTAGGATTGTCGCTGAAACCGTGGAAGGTGAGGCGCAACGGCGCCGAGCCCATCGATTTCGCGGGCTATCGCATCTGGTGCGCTCGCGGGCGACGGGTCGACTTGCGAAAGAGGCTCTGGAAACGACTGCGACGCGCGTTCGCGCGCTACAGGCGCAGGCGCACCGAGCGCTTGGCGAGGCGCGTGTGCTCTTCCTGGGGCTGGCTGAAAACGGCCGTCATGGAGCACCAGATGAACGTCAAGCGGTGCATA
>DBEWII010000030.1:0-22488 GCA_048384935.1 Collinsella aerofaciens
GGCGGGCGTGCGGGCGCTGGCGCCTGCGCCCGAGCCGCTTCGCCTTGTCGTGCCCTGCATCGTTGCGGGCATAGGATGCCGTCGCGGTGCGTGCGCCGAAGCGATCGAGGAGGCGTTTCTTCTCGCGTGCGGGCAGGTGGGTATCTCGCCTTCGGCCGTGCGCGAGGCGGCGACGATCGACGTGAAGGCGCACGAGGAGGGTCTGCTCGCCTTCTGCTGCGCGCGCAATATCCCGCTTGCGACGTATTCCGCAGAGGAGTTGTCGCAGGTCGAAGGCAGCGTTTCGCCATCTGATTTCGTGCGCGCGACGGTGGGGGTCGACAACGTGTGCGAGCGGGCAGCGCTCGCGGAGGGGGGCAAACTTATCTTCCCGAAGCTCGCTCACGGCGGCGTGACCGTCGCGTTTTCCAAGGTAACTATTAAACTATCGTTTAAGGAGCGGTGATGGGAAAGCTCTTCGTGGTGGGAATCGGCCCGGGCGGCCCCGACGGCATGACGATTGCGGCTCGGCGTGCGCTCGAGGCGTCCGACGTCGTTGTGGGTTACACGAAATACGTGGAGCTCGCGCTCGCCGCCGTGCCCGACGCGGCGCATCTCGCGACGCCGATGATGCACGAGGTCGAACGGTGCCGCCTTGCGCTTTCGCGCGCGCAGAGTGGGGAAGCCGTGGCGCTCGTGTGCAGCGGCGACGCGGGCGTGTACGGCATGGCGAGCCCCGTGCTGGAGCTTGCGGAGGACTACCCCGATGTAGACGTGGAAGTTATCGCCGGGGCCACCGCGGCTCAGAGCGGGTCGGCGGTGCTCGGCGCCCCGCTTGCCCACGACTTCGCGGTCGTGTCGCTCTCCGACCTGCTCACGCCATGGGAGGTCATCGAGCGCAGGCTCGCCGCCGTGGCGAGCGCCGACTTCTGCATCTGTTTGTACAACCCGCGCAGCAGAAAGCGCGCCGACAGGCTCTCACGCGCGGCGAAGATTATGCTCGAATGGAAGGCCCCCGACACGCTCTGCGGCTGGGTACGCAACATCGGGCGCGAGGGGCAGCAGTCGGGCATGTGCAGGCTCTCCGAGCTGGGGGAGATCGACGCCGACATGTTCACCACCGTGTTCGTCGGCAACGCGGACACGAAGCTCGTAGGCGGCCGTATGGCCACGCCGCGCGGGTATCGGGAGATTCCATGCGAAAGGTAACGATCATCGGGGCGGGGCCCGGAAACCCCGACTTGCTCTCGCGCGCGGCGCTCGACGCGATCGACATCGCCGACGTGGTCATCGGCGCTCATCGCGCGCTTGCCGGCATCGACGTGCCGCCCGACGTGGTGAGATGCGAGCTCGTGAAGACGGCGGACATCGTCGCCGCGCTCACCGATGCGGCGTCGTGGCAGCGCGCCGTGGTCGTGATGACGGGCGATGTGGGGCTGTTCAGCGGCGCGCGCCGCCTGGTGGAGGCGCTCTCCGGCAACGCGCAGGTGGACGTGCGCGTCATTCCCGGTATAAGCTCAGCGTCGTATCTCGCCGCGCGCCTCGCGCGTCCATGGCAGGATTGGCGCTTTGCGAGCGCTCACGGCGTGGCGTGCGACATCGTGGCCGAGGCCGAGCGCGCAGGTGAGCTCTTCCTCGTCACGTCGGGCGGGGAAGACCCCTCGCGGCTTTCCGGCGAGCTTGTGCAGGCGGGCTTCGGGGACGCGCGCGTGACGGTGGCCGAGCGCCTGTCGTACCCCGACGAGCGCATCACCTGTGCGACCGCAAGTGAAATCGCAGGTCAGACGTTCGACGACTTGAACGTGATGCTTATCGATTTCGCAGGCGGCGCCGGGTCGCCTGCGGGCTCTAGCGCAGCCTCCGAGGCGCCGGCCGGCGCGTCTGCGCCCGCGGCGACTTCTTCCGTGGTGGACTCTGCGGGCGCATCCCGCGCCGCGAGCTCCCGCTGGCCGTACGCTTCCTCGGGCATTCCCGACGAGCTCTTCATCCGCGGTGACGTTCCCATGACCAAGCAGGAGGTGCGAGCCGTCGCGCTCGCGAAGCTGCGCCTTACCGCGACCGACACCGTGTGGGACGTCGGAGCCGGCACGGGGAGCGTGTCGATCGAGGCGGCGCTCGTCGCGCGAGCGGGGTCGGTATGGGCGGTCGAGCGCAACGCGGCCGGCGTGCGGCTCATCCGAGAGAACGCGGATGCATTCGGGTGCGGCAACGTGTATGCGGTCCCCGGCGTCGCTCCCGAAGCGCTCGCGAAACTGCCCGTCCCCGACGCCGTGTTCGTCGGCGGGAGCGCGGGCGAGCTTCCCTCCATCGTGGGGGCGGCGCTCGAGAAGAATTCGCAGGTTCGCCTGTGTGTGCCATGCGTCACCATTGAGACACTCACTGAGGCGTGCGCGCTCCTCTCGGGTTCGCGCTTTAAGGGGTTCGAGGCGTGCCAGTTGTCGGCCGCCCGCGCCGAGGCTGTAGGCTCGCATCATCTTATGAAGGCGCAAAACCCCGTGTTCCTCGTCAGCGCGCGTGGTGTAGGTGGGGAAGGCGGTGCCCGGTGAGCACGTCCATCCCGCGCTTCATGGTCGCTGCGCCCTCGAGCGGGAGCGGCAAGACAGTCGTTACGTGCGCGCTCCTGCGCGCGCTCGTGCGCCGCGGCCTCGCATGCGCGGCCTTCAAATGCGGCCCCGACTACATTGATCCGCTCTTTCATCGCCGCGTCGTGGGCGCGCGCTCGGGGAACTTAGACGGCTTCTTCACCGACGCCCCGACGCTGCGCGCCCTGCTCGCACGCGGCGCCGCGGGCGCGGATGTCGCGGTTCTCGAAGGGGTCATGGGCTTCTACGACGGCATGGCGCCCGGCGTGGCCGACGCGAGCAGCTACCAGGTTGCGTGCGACACGGAAACGCCGGTCGTTTTAGTGGTGAACGGGCGCGGGGCGTCTTTATCGCTCGCCGCCGTAATCCGCGGCATCGCCGAGTTCCTGCCTTGTGCGAACGTGCGCGGCGTCGTGCTGAACAAGACGAGCGCCGCTGCCTGCGCCTACGCGAAGCCTGCGATCGAGAAGCACACGGGCGTCGCGGTTTTGGGTAATATCCCCGCCGACGAGGCGTTCTCGCTCGAAAGCCGGCATCTGGGGCTTGTGACCGCCGACGAAGTCAAGCAGCTCTCCGCGCGCATCGACAAGATGGCCGAGCTGGTGGAAAAGAGCGTCGACGTCGACCGCTTGCTCGAAATGGCGGCGACGGCACCCGATATCCGCGAGGATCCTTACCGGTTGGAGCCGATTGCGGGAGCGCGGCCCATCGTCGCCGTCGCGCGTGACGAGGCGTTCTCGTTCTACTACGAGGAGAACCTGCGCGCGCTCGAGGACCTGGGTTGCGAGCTGGCCTTTTTCAGCCCCCTGTGTGATAGCGAGTTGCCCCGGGGAACAAGCGCCCTCTATCTGGGAGGCGGCTACCCGGAGCTCCATGCGCGGCAGCTCTCCGAGAACGCGCCGATGCGCGAGGCGGTGCGGCGTGCGGTGGAATCCGGCATGCCGACGGTTGCCGAATGCGGTGGGTTTCTGTACCTGCAGCGCGAAATCTCCGATAGCGAGGGGCGGCGCTGGCCTGTTGCGGGCGCCCTTGAGGGCGCAAGCGAGAACGGGGGAAGGCTGTCCCATTTCGGGTACGTGGAGCTCACTTCCCAACGCTTCGGGCTCTACGGGCCGCGCGGCACACGCATCCGCGCGCACGAGTTCCACTACTGGCAGTCCACCTGCCCGGGCGGCGACTTCTGGGCGCAGAAGCCCCGGCGCGACAAGGGCTGGCCGTGCATGACGACCACCCCGTCCCTGGTTGCGGGCTTCCCGCATGTGTACTATCCTGCGAACCCCGACGTTGCGCGCGCGTTCGCGTCTGCCGCAGCGTCGTTCGCAGAGAGGAGACGGCATGGCTGAAGCAACCGAAACCGCGCTTGCCTGTATCCGCGAGGAAGTCGAGCGCGCGTTCTCGTCGGCGCCGGGCGCCGTGCTCGAAGCTGCGCTCTCCCGGATCGCGCCCGCAGACGAGTGTGCCCGCGCCGCCGCGTACGCCGCGTGGGACTCCATCGCGCATCCTTTGGGGGGATTGGGCGACTTTGAAGACGCCGTCGCGTGTATCGCCGCAGCTCAGGGGAGCGCCGAGGTGGCCGAGTTTCCCCGTGCGCTCGCGGTATTCTTCTCCGACAACGGGGTCGTTGCCGAGGGCGTGTCGCAAAGCGGGCAAGACGTGACGCGAGCCGTCGCGCGCAACATGTGCGAGGGGGCCACGAGCGCCTGCCGCATGGCGGCGTTCGCGGGTGCCGAGGTCGTGCCCGTCGACGTGGGTATGGCCCGGGGCATAGAAGACGCGCGCATGGTGCGCGCGAACGTGCGGCGGGGGAGCGGCAACATCGCGCACGGCTCCGCCATGTCTCGCGATGGGGCCGTGCGCGCGATCGAGGTCGGAATCGCCGTCACGTGCGGGCTTGCGCGCGCCGGCGTGCGCCTTCTCGCCGCGGGCGAGATGGGCATCGGCAACACGACCACCTCGGCGGCGGTGGCTGCAGTGCTCATCCGGGCGGACGCGCGGAGCCTCGTCGGGCGCGGCGCGGGGCTCTCGGACGCCTCGCTCGCGCGCAAGCGCGACGTGGTCGAGCGCGCTATCGACGCGAACTCGCCCGATCCCGCCGACCCGATCGACGTACTCTCGAAGGTGGGCGGCTTCGACATCGCGGCGATGTGCGGCTTCTACCTGGGGGCCGCGGCCTCGAAGGCGCCGGCGCTCCTCGACGGGGTCATATCCTGCACGGCGGCCCTGTGCGCGGCGCGCCTGTGCCCCAATGCCTTGGGCTACCTCGTGGGCACCCACGCATCAAGCGAACCCGCAAGCCAGGAGCTCCTTCGCGAGCTCGGCATAAAGGCACCCCTCGACGCAGGCATGCACTTGGGCGAGGGCGCGGGCGCCATGGCGTATCTGCCCCTTCTGGATTCGGCGCTGCGCGTGTACCGGGATGGGAAGTCATTCACGGCGACTGGCATGGCTGCTTACGAGCATTTCGAGGCCGGGAAATGACGGTGACGCTCGTTATCGGCGCCGCCGCGAGCGGCAAGAGCGCCTATGCCGAGTCCCTGTGCCTCGGGCACGACGGCCCCCGCGTGTACCTGGCAACGATGGAGCCCTTCGGGGAAGAGGGCGCCCGCCGCATCGCGCGCCATCGGGCGCTGCGCGAGGGCAAGGGGTTTTCCACCCTCGAGCGCACGCGTGACGTGGGCGCAGCAGTATCCGGGCTTCCGCGCGGCTGCACGCTTCTTTTGGAGGACGTGGGCAACCTGGTTGCGAACGAGCTTTTCGCGGAAGGCGGCTTGTCCCCACGTGACCCCGACGCTACGGCGCGCGAGGTGCTCGGAGACATCGAACGGCTCGCTCAGGCCGCTGCGTATACGGTGGTGGTCACCGTCGACGTGTTCGCCGATGGGATGCGCTACGATGATGGGACCGAGGCATGGAGACGCGCGCTCGCGCGCGTGAACGCGGGCGTGGCAGCGCTGGCCGACCGCGCAGTCGAAGTGGTATGCGGGATTCCCGTGTGGATGAAAGGCGAAGGACCTACAAGGTGAAGATAGCAGAGGCAATCGGCGCGGCGTTCGGAACGTTCTCGCGCATTCCCGTCCCGAAATCGGTCTGGACTGATTTCGGGTCAACCCATGCGCTTGCCGCGTTTCCCCTGGTGGGACTTGCGGAAGGCTTCCTCATGACGGTGTGGGGGCACGTGGCGAACCTGCTCGGTGTGCCTGCGACCATCGTCGCGGCCGTGCTCGTGGCGCTGCCTGTGGCGGTGACGGGAGGCATCCACCTAGACGGGCTCTGCGACACCTCCGATGCGCTTGCAAGTTGGGCCCCGCGCGAGCGAAAGCTCGAGATCATGCACGACCCGCGGGCGGGCGCCTTCGGGGTCATTGGTGTTGTCATGTACCTTATTCTGCAGTTTTCCCTGTTCACCGCGCTGCCGCTTACGGCGGGGGCGTTCCTCGCGCTTCTGTGCTCGCTCGTGTTCTCCCGCGCGCTTTCGGGGCTCGCCGTAGAATGCTGGCCTGCCGCGCGGGCGGACGGCATGGCCGCGGGGCTTTCGCCTGCGAAGAAGCGCGCGGCGATCGTCGTGCCGCTTTGCGCTTTTGCTGCGGCTTCGGCTGCAGGGATGGTCGCGTGCGCTCAGGCCGTCGGCGCCCTTATGGCGGTGGCGGGGCTTTTGGCGCTCGCGTGGTACCGCCATGTTGCCCTGTCCCGCTTCGGCGGGGTGACGGGGGATTTGGCTGGATGGTTTCTGCAATGGGCCGAGCTCGCGATGCTTGCCATGCTGGTGGCGGGGGGCATGCTCCTATGATGCTCGTGGTAGGTGGCGCGCGTTCGGGGAAGAGGACCTTCGTGTGCGAAAGGCTCGGGTTCGCGGCGGACGATTTCGTCGACGCGGCGCAGCTTGCGGAGGGCGGCGTGCCCGCGGCTTTTGCCGGCCGCGTCGCGTACCGTGCTGAGGAACTCGTACGCGCGCTCGACGCTGACCGGGCGCTCGAGCGGCTGATCGGCTTCGACGCAGTGATTCTGTCCTTGGTGGGCTCGGGGGTCGTCCCCATGCGTGCGGAAGACGCCCAATGGCGCGAGCGCGCGGGGCGCCTGGGATGCGCGCTCGCTGCGCGCGCCGACGTCGTCGTGCGCATGACGTGCGGGATTCCCCAGGTCATCAAAGGAAACCTTGCCGATGCGCCTCGAGGGACGCAGGGCGCGGTCGCGCCTTTGGAAGTCGTCTTCGTGCGCCATGGTGCCACAGCGGGCACGGAAGACCATCGCTACAGCGGGGCGGGCACTGACGAGCCCCTGTCGAGCGCGGGCGAGCGCGCTTTGCGCGACCTCGCGTGCGATCGTGACGTGTACCGTGTTATCACGAGCGGCATGGCTCGCGCCGACCAGACGGCGCGCATCCTCTTCCCGAACGCGGAGCTTATGGCGTGCCCCGGTCTGCGCGAGATGGATTTCGGCGACTTCGAGGGGCGAAGCGCCGCTGAGCTTAAAGAGGATGCGCGCTACCGCGCCTGGGTAGACTCCTGGTGCGAGACGCGCTGCCCGCATGGCGAGGGCAAGAGCGATTTCACCCGCCGCGTCGTCGCGGCGTTTCGGGAGGCGTGCGAATCGGGGTGTGCCCAGGGGAGTGGGCGCGCCGTCTTCGTCGTTCACGCGGGTACCGTGAAAGCGCTGCTCTCCGAGCTAGCTGTCCCGAAAATGGGATACTTCGACGTGCATACCGAGCCGGGCGGCGCATGGGCCGCCACCTGGGATG
This sequence comes from Collinsella aerofaciens, assembly GCA_048384935.1. GTDB lineage: Bacteria > Actinomycetota > Coriobacteriia > Coriobacteriales > Coriobacteriaceae > Collinsella > Collinsella aerofaciens_CH. Next base: position 7,297 of record DBEWII010000030.1, read on the forward strand.
GGCGCTGCCTTCTCGACGTTCGCCCCGCTTCGGGGGGCGATGTCCGGTGATGACCATTCTTGCCGTCGCCGCCGGGTTCGCGGCCGACCTTGCCTTCGGCGACCCGCGCTGGCTTCCCCATCCCGTCGTCGCCATGGGGCGCGCGATCACGTGGGCCGAAGGCCGCCTGCGGCGCGCATTCCCGCAAACGTCCACGGGCACGCGCGCCGCAGGGCTTGTGCTCGCCGTGGCGCTTCCGCTTGCGTGTGGGCTTTTGACCTGGGGAATCCTGCATCTTTGCGGCATGGTTCACTCCGGCTTGCGCTTCGTGGCCGAGGCATGGGCGAGCTATCAGATTCTCGCGGCATGCGAGCTGCGCCGCCAGAGCTTGGCCGTGGTCCGCGCGTTCTCGAAGGGCGGCCTTGTCGCGGCGCGCGAAGCCGTCGGGCTCATCGTGGGACGCGACACGTCTGTTCTCGACGAGCAGGGCGTGGCGCGCGCCGCCGTGGAAACGGTGGCGGAGAACGCGAGCGACGGCGTCATCGCGCCACTTTTCTACCTTATGATCGGGGGTGCGCCCTTGGGCATGGCGTACAAGGCGGTGAACACGCTCGACAGTATGGTGGGCTACAAAAACGAGCGCTACATCGACTTCGGTCGCGCCTCGGCGCGCCTCGACGATGCGGTGAACTGGATTCCCTCGCGCTTATCGGCCCTGTTCATGATCGCCGTGTGCCCGATCGTCGGGTTCGACGCGCGCGGGGCGGCGCGCATCTGGCGCCGCGACAGGCGTCGCCATGCGAGCCCCAACTCGGCGCAGACCGAGTCAGCGTGTGCGGGCGCGCTCGGGCTGCGCCTGGCAGGACCCGCGGTGTATTTCGGCAAGCTCGTTGAGAAACCGACGATAGGCGACGCGTCCCGTGAAATCGAGTGGGGCGACATCGCCCGGGCGACAAGGCTCATGCTCGCCGCGTCCGTATGCGCGCTCGTCGTCTTCGGCGCCGCGCGCGCGGCGGTCGTGCTCGCCTTGGGGGCGATGGCATGAGGGAAGACCACGCCGCGCTCCGGGCTGCCGGGGGAATCCTGCGCGCCCGTACGCATGGGGGCAGCGCGCAATCGCTCGGCATCGGTTGCGAAGGGGGCGCCTCCGATCTCATCGACTTCTCGGTGAACGTGAATCCGGCAGGCCCCTCGCCGCGCGCCGTCGCCGCAGCTTGCAAGTCGCTTTCTCGAATCGACGCCTACCCCGATAGGGAAAGCCTCGCCCTCGTTCGCGCCCTAGCGCGCGCCCAGGGCATTCCCGAAGATACTATCGTCTGCGGCGCGGGCGCGTCCGACATCATCTGGCGGCTCGCTGCGGCGGTGCGCCCGAAACGCATCGTCGTGTGCGCGCCGACGTTCTCTGAATATGCGGAGGCGGCATCGTACTACGGTGCATGCGTGCAGGAGTTCCCGCTCTCCGAAGCGGACGACTTCGACGTGCCCGCCTCCTTCGCCCGCGCGATCGAGGGGCCGGGAGACGTGGCGTACCTCTGCAATCCGAACAACCCGACGGGGCGCCTCGTCGACCCCAGCGTGATCGATGCCGCGGTTTGCCGCTGCGAGCAGGTGGGCGCGCTGCTCGTCGTGGACGAGTGCTTCCTCGGATTTGCGCCCGACGCCCGCGAAAGGAGCGTGGCCGCACGCGCCGCGTGTTCGCACCATGTGGCCGTGCTCTCCGCGTTCACCAAGCTCTACGGAATGGCAGGGTTGCGGTTGGGGTATCTGATCAGCGGAAACGCCCAACTCATCGAGGGGATTCGCCGGGCGGGACAGGCGTGGCCCGTCTCCTCGGTCGCCGAGGCCGCAGGCATCGCCGCCCTGGAAGACGTCGAATACGTCTCGCGCACGCGCGATGTACTGGCGGGCGAGCGAGCGTGGCTTTCCCACGAGCTCTCCTCGCTCGGGCTTTCCGTCGTGCCGTCGGATGCGAACTTCCTTTTAGTCCGCACGCCGGCGAAAGACATCCCCGAGCGCCTGTATAAACAGGGGGTTTTGGTCCGCACGTGCGACTCGTTTTCGGTACTGTCCCGTTTCTGGTGCCGCGTCGCGGTGCGCACGCGCAAGGAGAACGCCCGGCTTGCGATGGCGTTCAGCCGCGCGCTTCGGGCGGAAGGCGCATCGGGCGAAGGCGAACCCGACGAACGGGGCGGCGCTTCTTGCAGCGGCGCTATGGCGGGCGCGGATGGCCGAGGCTTGGCGAAGGAGGTCGATACCCGTGGGTAGGGCAAAGCCCATCATGATCCAGGGCACCATGTCGAACGCGGGGAAGAGCCTGCTTGCGGCGGGGCTGTGCCGTGTGCTTTCGCAGGACGGCCTGCGCGTGGCTCCCTTCAAGAGCCAGAACATGGCGCTCAACAGCGGTGTCACGGCCGACGGGCTCGAGATGGGGCGCGCCCAGATCATGCAGGCCGAGGCGTGTGGCATCGCGCCCGACGTGCGTATGAACCCCATCCTGCTCAAGCCCGAAAGCGACCACCGAAGCCAGCTCATCGTTGCCGGCAAGGCGCAGGGAGCCTTCGCTGCGAGGGACTACTTCGCGCGAAAGAAGGCGCTCATGCCGCAGATTTTGGAGTCGTTCGATTCGCTCGCGGAGGAAAACGACGTTATCGTCATCGAGGGCGCCGGCAGCCCCGCCGAAATCAACCTTGCCGAAAACGACATCGTCAACATGGGGCTCGCGCGCGCCGTGTCCTCCCCCGTGCTGCTCGCGGGCGACATCGACCCAGGCGGGGTATTTGCCCAGCTCTACGGCACGGTCGCGCTCTTTGCGACCGAGGATCGTGCGCTTTTGCGGGGGCTTGTGGTAAACAAGTTCCGCGGCGATGTGGAAATCCTGCGCCCGGGTTTAGCCCCGCTCGAGAAGATGTGCGGGGTTCCCGTCGTGGGGGTCGTGCCGTATCTTACGCTCGACCTGGACGACGAGGACTCGCTCGCGCCGCGCCTATCTGCCCGCGAGGCGCGCGGCGTCATCGACGTCGCCGTCGTGCGCCTTCCGCATCTGTCGAACTTCACCGACTTCGACCCGCTTTCGCGCGTGCCCGGCATGGGCGTGCGCTACGTTTCCTCGACGACCGATCTGGGCCGACCCGACCTGGTGGTGCTTCCCGGCTCGAAGTCCACGGTCGACGACGCGCGCTGGCTTGCGGCTAGCGGCATCGGAGCCTGTGTACGCGCGCTTTCGGGCGCGGGCACGCCGGTGCTCGGCATATGCGGAGGCTACCAGCTTTTGGGAGACGAGCTTTCCGACCCGCACGGCAGGGAAGGCGCTGGCACCGCGCGCGGGCTCGGGCTCATCCCTGCAAGTACGGTGTTCAAGGAGGAAAAGCGCCTCGCCCAGTCGGAGCTGCGCATCACGGGCGCCCAAGGCGCGTTCTCGGTGTGGAACGGCATGACGGCGCGCGGGTACGAGATTCACGACGGCGAAACGACCGTCTCCTGCGCCCCTGCGGGCACGATTGGCGGCAAACCAGAAGGCGCGGCCTGCGGAAACGTGTTCGGAACCTATCTCCACGGCCTGTTCGACGAACCGGGGGTGGCACTCGCCCTCGCGCGCTCGCTCGCGCGCATGCGCGGCCTGCCCGAGAGCGTCGTGGGTGCTGAGGGCGCGGTGTCCGCGGCCGGTCACCGTGCGCGCGAGTTCGACCGCCTGGCCGACTCCGTGCGCGGGGCGCTCGACATGGAGTATGTCTACCGCATTATCGAGGAGGGCGTATGATCCACGTGTATCATGGCGACGGCAAAGGCAAGACCACGGCGGCGATGGGGCTCGCCCTTCGCATGCTCGCCGCAGGCCGCCGCGTCGTCGTTGTGCAGTTCCTGAAAGACGGCGAAAGCGGGGAGGCGCGCCTGCTCGCCGAGCATTTCGGCGTGCCCGTGTTCGCGGGGAAGGCGTCGGACAAGTTTACCTGGTCCATGACGTCGGAAGAACTTGCCGCGACGCGCGAGTTGCACGATGGGAACCTCGCTTCCGCGCTCGCCGAGCTCGAGGGCGCGCAGGAGGGGCTGCTCGTGCTCGACGAGGCGCTCGACGCGCTTTCGAAGGGGCTTGTCGACGAGGCGCTCGTGGACCGCGCGCTCGATATGTCCGCGCGCGGCGTCGAAGTAGCGCTCACCGGGCGCGCGCCTTCCCGCAAGATCGTGGAGAAGGCCGACTACATAACCGAGATGCGGTGCGAGAAACACCCCTACGAGCAGGGGATATGTGCAAGGGAAGGAGTGGAGTACTAGATGGATTCCAAGGAGATGGCGCCCGGCGACATCGAGCGGCGCAGCTTTGAAATCATCACCGAAGAGCTCGGCGGCCGCACGTTCCCGCCGCTCGAAGAGCCCGTCGTGAAGCGCGTCATCCACACCACTGCCGACTTCTCGTACGCCGATTCCCTCGTGTTCACCCATGACGCCGCGCACTGTGCGCTCGACGCACTGCACGCAGGGGCCACGGTGCTCACCGACACGAACATGGCGCTCGCAGGCATAAGCAAGCCCGCGCTCGCGAAGCTCGGCTGCAAGACCGTGTGCTACATGGCCGACCCTGATGTCGCCGCGGCTGCGCGCGCCGCGGGCACGACTCGCGCCGTTGCGAGCATGGACAAAGCTTGCGGCATCGAGGGTCCGCTCATCGTGGCCGTCGGTAACGCTCCCACAGCACTTCTGCGCCTCGCCGAGCTCATGGACGCGGGGAAGATCGCGCCCGCGCTCGTCGTTGGGGTGCCGGTCGGGTTTGTGAACGTGGTCGAGGCGAAAGAGGAGCTACTCGTGCGACGCGTGCCGGCCATCGTCGCGAGGGGTCGCAAGGGCGGCTCGACCGTGGCGGCCGCCATTATGAACGCGCTGCTCTACCAGATCACACGCCCAGGCGGCCCGAAGTGACGGCGCCCGCATCCGCGCCGGCGCTGCGCATCTTCGCCGGCACCACCGAGGGCCGCCTTCTGTGCGAATGGGCGAGCGGGGCGGGCATCCCCGCCCGTGCTTACGCGGCAACCGAGTACGGAGGCGAGCTTTTGGGCGAGCTTCCGGGCATCGAGGTACATGCGGGCAGGCTCGACGAGGCCGACATGGAGCGCGAGCTTTCCGGTGCGCGCATCGTCGTCGACGCCACGCACCCCTTCGCTACGCTCGCAAGCGGCAACATCCGAGCCGCTTCGCTCGCCGTGGGTGCACGATGCCTGCGCCTTGCGCGCCCGGTCGAGGCGCTGCCCAAAGGCGTCGTCTCGGTCACGTCGATCGCCTGCGCGGCGCGCTTTCTCTCCGAGAACCCGGGTCGCGCGCTTCTCACGACGGGGAGCAAGGAGCTTGCTCCCTACACGCGCGTCGCCGATTACGCGGAGCGCTTCTTCGTGCGTGTGCTCCCGCTGCCCGGTGCTATAACGAAGTGCATCGACGCGGGGTTTTCGCCATCGCACATCATCGGCATGCAGGGGCCCTTCACCCGCGAGCTCAACGAGGCGATGCTTCGGCAGGTGGGCGCCCAGTGGCTTGTGACCAAGGACTCGGGAACCGTAGGCGGCACGGCCGAGAAGATCGCCTCCGCGCGCGACGTGGGAGCGCGCTGTATCGTGGTCGCCCGTCCCGCCGAGGGAGGCGGGGCCCTTTCGCTTATGGAAGTGGAAGACGCGCTCTTACGGGAGTTCGCGCGCTAGGCGCTCGCCGCGCCTGCGCGCCCTTCCGCCCGCGAAGAGGAGCGCCCCGAGCAAGCTCGACCCGTACAAGCCCGTCATCCGCCAATAGCTCGAGGACGACGCCCGGAACTGGCGCAAGCAGCCCTTCAATAAGTTGCGGTGAAATAGTGTCTGTTTTTGCTGCTAGATAGCGTATTCAGTCCCTAATTCACCGCAACTTGTTGGTGGTGGCTTACTGGTAGCGTAGGCATTCCACCGGGTCGAGCTTTGCTGCACGGCGAGCGGGGTAGAAGCCAAAGATTACGCCGATGCCGACCGATACGGCAAACGCGATCAACACTGTTGTAATGGAGAAGCTTGGCGTGATCGTCCCGGTAGCTCCAAACTCGCTCATGATGCCCGAGCTTGCGGCAAAGAACGTGAGTCCCCATGCCAGCAGATAGCCAATCAGGACACCCAACAGTCCGCCGGTGACGCACAGCGCCGAGGACTCGGCCAAAAACTGCGCGGTGATATCGCGACGACTTGCGCCCAGGGCACGGCGAATGCCGATCTCACGGATGCGCTCAGTCACGTTGGTGAGCATCATATTCATAATGCCGATACCGCCGACAAGCAGCGAGATGCTGGCGACAGCGCCCATGATGAGCGAGAACGCGCCCATAAAGGAGTTGAGTGCATCGATGGCGCTTTTCATGGAGGTCGCCGATACACTGTCGTACTCATCATCCTCCGCGATGCCCTTCATTGCGCGCACCTTGGACTCGATGGTCTTACAAAGCTCGTCCATGTCTGTGCCCTCGGCGGCAAGAGCCGTCACGCTGGGGAATGAAGGATTTTCGTCGCCAAACAGGCCTGAGATGGTTTCGCGCGGCATATACAGCGTGAGCGAGCCCATGGAGTCGTTGCCGCCATCAATCACACCTACAATCTGCACCTCGCCGTTGGACACCTTGATGGTTTTCCCCAGCGCATCCTGTTCGTTGCCGTAAAGCTGATCGGCGCCGCCGCGGCTGATGAGCGCCACGCGCGAGCCTGATTGGGACTCGGCCTGGGAATAGGTGCGCCCCGCAACGAGCTTGCTGGCCCCCACGGCGTCGAGCATGTCGCTATCGACACCCTGTGCCATGACGGTATAGCTTTTATCGCCGGTCTTATACTCGGTATACGCGCTTTCGACAATGCCGATCTGCTCTATCTGCGGCACCAGTTTTTGAAGCTTCTCGATGTCGGACTCGGTGAGTTCTTGCGACGAATAGATTTGCACCATGCGTGCCGCATTGAGGCCCAGACTGTTGACCAGGCTGTTTTGGATGCCGCCGATGAGCGAAGTCATGGCGATAACCGAGGCGATGCCGATGACAATGCCCAGGATGGTGAGCAGGCTGCGCCCCTTGTTGGCTTCGAGCGAGTGAAGGGCTTCCTGGATGAGATCGCGGGCGCTCATGCCATCTCTCCTTTCGGCGGGTTGGCGGAGGCGGAAATCCTGGGCAGGCTATCCACGGCGCTGCGCAGGGTCCGCGGTGCATGTGGAATATACGCGCCATCGTGAATGCGACCGTCGCGGATGGTCACGGCACGGTCGGCCTCGGCGGCGATGCCGGGGTCGTGTGTGATAAGCACGATGGTTTTGCCGCGCTTCTGGAGCTTATGGAAGGTTTCCATCACAAGCGCTCCGGTAGCGGAGTCCAGGTTTCCCGTCGGCTCGTCGGCCAGAATGATGGGCGGGTCATTGACGAGGGCGCGCGCGATTGCGACGCGCTGCATCTGGCCGCCCGAGAGCTCGGATATGCGGTGGTCCCAGTGGTCGACGGGCAGCGTGACAGCCTGCAGCGCGTGCACGGCGCGCATTTCGCGCTGGCTACGGGGCACATTGGTGTAGGCCAGCGGCAGCATCACATTTTCGATAACCGACAGGCGCGGCAGCAGGTTGAAGCTCTGAAAGACAAAGCCAATGCTCAGGGCGCGAACTTCGGTGAGCTCGTCATCGTCAAGCTCGGCCACGTTGAGCCCTTGCAGGTAGTAGCCGCCCGCCGTCGGCTTATCCAGGCAGCCTAGGATGTTCATGAGCGTCGACTTGCCCGAGCCCGAGGGGCCGGTGATAGCGACGAATTCGCCGGGATTTACCGCCAGGCTTACGTTGTGCAGGATGTGGGCGCACCCCGCCTCGCTCTCAAAGATGCGGTGCACGTTGCGGATGTCGATAACGGGACGCATTACATGCCCTCGTCGGCAGACATACTGCCCGAATCCGCGCCGTAGCCGCCGTCAGCCGTTGCGTCCGCTCCGGTGTCCATGACGAGGGTGTCGCCATCGCGCAGCTTGGTAACCGGCACGTTGGGGTTGATCTCGTTGCCCTGGTCGTCGCGCTTGACCTGTGTCTTGCCGACTACGGCTTCGTTGTCGTTTTGCGTCACGACAGTCACCTTCACGCGACGGGTTTGCTTGCCCTCGTCATCGGTCGCCACGTTGACGTAATAATGTTCGCCGTCTTCGGTCATGAGCGCCATCGTCGGCACCATCACCACGTCGTCGAGCTGCTCGGTCACCACCGATACCTCGGCCGTCATGCCCGGCTTCAGGCGCGCGTCGGGCGCCTCAATGAGAATGTCGACGTTAAAGGTTACGCTGCCGCCGCCACCGTTGGCGGCGTCGGAGTTTGCCACCGATGCGATAGCCGTGACGGTGCCCTGGCTCACGATATCGGGAAACGCAGGATACGTGACGTTGGCGCTCTGCCCAACGGCGATCTTGGCGATGTCCTTTTCGCCTACCTGCACGGTCACCTTCATCTTGGATAGGTCGGCGATTTGCATGCACTGCTTGCCGCCGCTCGTATCGCTTTCGCCCATGATCATGCCGCCTGTTACCGTGGCGCCCACCTTGGCGTTGAGCTCCACGATGCTACCCGAGCTCGGGGCCGTGACCGTACGGCTGGCTGCCTTGGCGTTCGCCTGATCGAGGTTTGCCTGGGCCGATGCGAGGCTGCGCTGTGCGGCCGATACGGCGTTTGTGTCCGCTGATGCGGCGGTGATGCCAGCTGCTGCGGAAGCTCCATCATCGTCCGTCGTTGGGGTGGCCTGCGCGGCAGCGGCGGCTTTCTGCGCGTTGGTGAGGTCTTCCTGGGCGGCTGCAACTGCACGCTGCGCCTCGGCAACGTTGCGATCGAGCTCGTCGTTTTTAATGGTCATAAGCACGTCGCCCTCGTTAACGGATTGGCCCGGCTGAACGTTGATCGAATCGACCGTGCCGTCGACAGAAGGGGAGACCACTGAGGACGAAATGGGTTTGAGCTGGCCTTTCGCCTCGACCGTTGTGGTAAACGTGCCCTCGGTCACCATGTCGGTCACAGGCTCGCTAGCGCCCTGTGGCTGCGCATTGATAACCAGGGTTGCGACAATGGCAATGAGCGCGATGGCACCCACGACGCCGGCGGCAATACCGCGTCGAATCAGCTTTTTGCGCCGACGTTCGGCACGTTTTGCCTTGAGCTTGGCGTATGCCTCTTCATCGGAAATCTCGGCCGCATCGTTCGCGCGTCCGTTCTGCTTATCGGCATGCACGTTTGTAATCAGAGGAATCGTTTCGGTGGCACCTTCGGGCGTGTGCTCGGTATCATCCGGGCCCGGGGTAATGGTGGGGACATTCGGCATAGCGTCTCCTTTATAGAAAGAACCTCGATAATTATATGCGCCCACCGGTTGGAGCGGGCGCATAGGACGGTTTCTTTCGGAACTGTTAGATTGGTCGCAGCGGTTCCACGTTGTAGGAATGCGCGCGTTGCACTACGAGTGGACAACCACGCACAGGCCGACTTTGATGCAGTCGTGAAGTGCCTTGGCGTCTGCCAGGCGCAGGTTGATGCAACCGTGGCTGCCGCACCACTTGTACGACTCGGCGTTATCGAAGCTCTTGTCGTTTTGCCAGGTGGCATCGTGGAAGCCGATCATATTGCCCTCGAACGGCATCCAGTAGCTCACCGGGCTTTCGTATTTGGGCTTACCGGTCTCGGGGTCCTTGGCTCCGATCAGGGTACTGCCGCCGTCGTTGCTGTTGATCTGCCAGACGCCCTCGGGCGTGGCGTCCTCGCCCGGCTTGCCCGAGATAAAGTTGGCCTCCCAAACGATATTTCCGCTCTCGTCATAGTAGCGCGCGTGCTGCTCGGACAGGTCGACGTCGATATACGCCTTCCAGTCGGGCTCTCCCTTTGCGGTAAAGGTGTCGGCCTTCTGGGAGTACTTGATCTCGATCTCGCCGGCCTGCTTGTTGTTAATGGCGTCCTCGACCTGCTTGGCGAGCGAGCTGCTGTCGATGGACCAACCAAAGTCGCCGCCTTCGACGGCGCACTGCTTGCCATCGGCGCGCGTCCACCAGCGAGTGGAGCCCACGGTATTAAAGCCGTTGGCGAGCTCGGCTGCCCAGCTACTGATCTGCGAAGTATCGAGCGTGGGGTTGGCGGGATCGGCAAAGCTGATCCACTGCAACACGGAGCTGCCATCAACCTTGCCGGCATCCTCGCCGTTGAGCTTGAGGGTCACGTTGACGCCCAGGAAGTTGTTGGCGGCATCGCATGCGGCCTGAATCTGATCATCTGTCAGCGTTCCATTGAGTGGCTCATAGGCATCGTTGCCGAGCATGGAAAGATCTACGGACTCGGCCAGTGAGGCAAGCTCGAGCTCGGCATACTTGATGACATGCTCGCGGTTGAGTTTTTCGTTGGAGCGCGCCTTCTCGACGGTAAACTTGCCCGCTTGCTCGTCATAGGAGCTATTGGCCTCGAACGTGCCCGAACGCCCCTCGTTAAACTCGTCGATGGCGGCGCCCAGATCCTTCTCAAACTTCTTTTGGTCAAAGGTGTCGGAAAGCATGGACAGGTCGACGTCTTGATCAAGATCGACTTCGTTGGAGGTAGCGGTTGTTTTGGTTTTGCCGCTTAAGGATTCCACAAGACGGACCGGCCATATAAAGGCTTCGTTGTGGCTGATGATTTCTTTTGCGGCAGCTTCGCCGTCGACGATGGGCTCATCGGACTCGGGCTGATAGGTCCAGCTAAAGTCATCGCCTGTCACGGCGAGCTTATAGTGCTTCCATGCCGAATTGACCTTGGTGGCGGCAGACGAAGCGTTGGAGAACGAGACGTCGACGCCGGCGATGGTGGTGTTGGGGTAGGCTACCTGCGAAAACGCTACGACGCCTACGATATAGACAATGACGATTAGGCCCAGGACGACAAAGAGCGTCGTCTTTTTGCCCGACTTATTGTTCTCGGCGGGTTTGCGCGCGGGGCCGCGATCGCCTCGAGCGTGCGTGGGGGGCTGCTTGGGCGCATTGCCGTTTGCCCGGCGCTGCTGACGTTGTTGACGCTGCTGTCGCTGTTGGTTCGGGTGTTGGGAAGCGTTTGCTGCACTACGCTGCTGACCGTGGCTCGGCGCGATAGGACGCGGCGACTGAACGCTGCCGGTGTGCCTGCTCGGCTGCTGCGGATCGGGAATCAGTTGAGTTCGATCGTTTTGCGACATCGTATGCATATCCTTCGATTATCGCCTTGCGGTTCATCGTGTTTTTACTGGGCTTGCATTATAGCGATTGCCCTGCTGTTTGTGGTACGGAAACGGTGGCATTCAAAAGAGGTGGGACATTTGTCCCACCTTTGAGTCGTTCTTTGCCGCTATCCGCACACACCGCATTTTGCACAGGCCGAAAGTGCGGCCGGAGCCTGCGCGATGCCGCCCTTTGCCGTCTCGCGCAGCGTGGCCGGCAACGCGTGACCCACCGAGAGCATGACATGTGCCATCTGGTCAAACGGCACCAGGCTCTTAATGCCTGCGAGGGCGAGTTGTGCCGAGCTAAAGGCCGCTGCCACGCCGATGGCGTTGCGGTTTTGGCAGGGCACCTCCACGAGGCCACCGACGGGGTCACAAACGAGGCCCAGTAGGTTACTCAGCGCGATGGAACTGGCGTCAAGCGCCTGCTCGGGCGTGCCGCCGAGCATCTGCACCAGCGCGGCGGCTGCCATGGCGGCGGCGCTTCCGACCTCGGCTTGGCAGCCGCCCTCGGCGCCGGCAACGCAGGCGCTTGTGGTGAGGTTGAGGCCGATGGCGGCTGCGCAGTAGAGCGCGTCCATGACTTGCTCGTCGTCGAGCTGAAGGTGATCGGCGAGCGCCAGCACGCAGCCGGGCACAACACCCGCGGATCCTGCCGTCGGAGCTGCGACGATCACACCCATCGTGGCGGAGCGCTCGAGCACGGCCATCGCGCGGGCCACGGCGTCGGTCTGGACGACGCCCATCAGGCTTGCACTCAAATCGTTGCGGCTGGTGGCATCGACGAGTTTGGCCTCGCCGCCGATTAGCCCACCGAGCGAGCGCTGCGGATTGGCGAGGGGGGCCGTGGTCTCCTCGCGCATGACGTCGAGCACGCGGCGCATGGCGGCGACGGCGTGGGCCTCGCCGGTCAGACGCGCCTCGCGCACGGCCATGACGGCGCCGATGCTGAGCCCCAGTTCCTCGCACGCATCGAGCAGCTGCTCGCCGTCGTCGAAGATTTCCTTGGCCGAGACGCCGGGGGAGAGCGACGAGGCAGAACCGGGGAGCTCGATAAACGTTGCGTAATCGACATTGTCGAGCTTGCGCAGCATGGGGACGACGGTGTCGTCGGGCGTGCCGTCGGTCTCAAATACGGAGTAGGCCTGGCCGCCCACTTCGGTGCGGTAGGTGCGGCAGAAGGCGATGTTCACGTGGGCGTAGGCGAGCAGGTTGGTGAGCGCGGCGAGCACGCCGGGAACGTCCTTGTGCGCCACGAAGAGCGTGGAATACATACCCGAGATGTCGACGCCGACGCCGTTAATGCGGCTGATGCGCATTTTGCCACCGCCCAGGCTCTCGCCGCGAACCTGTGCCGTGGCGCCCGTGTCGTCGACCATGTCGATGTCGACGGTGTTGGGGTGGATGGAGGCGTCGTCGCCCTTGATGTCAAAGTGATATTCGAGGCCCTGCTCGCGTGCGAGGTCGAAGGCCTGCTTGATGTTCTCGTCGTCGGTGTCGAGGCCCAGGATGCCTGCGACGAGCGCGCGGTCGGTGCCGTGGCCGCGGTAGGTGTGGGCGAAGGAGTTCCACAGACCAAAGGTGACTTTGGTGATGCGGCCTTCCAGCAGGCTGGCAGCAACTTGGGCGCAGCGCAGGGCGCCGGCGGTGTGCGATGAGCTGGGGCCGACCATGACGGGCCCCAAGATCTCGAATGCAGAGGTCGTAGCTAGTGTTTGCGGCTTGCCTGCCATATGCGCTCCTGTTCTATCCCGTCGTCCCGAGGGGCGGGGCATACTCTGTCCCGCCGTTCCGAGGGCTTTGGTATTTGGTCGCCTGCTCGGGCAGTCCTGCTCGCACGGAGAGCACATTAAGTGCTCTCCGGCTCGTGCGGAACTCGCGATCGGCCAAACCCTGCGCCCGTCCCGGCGAGCCTCTGGCTAGTTACGACAATCAAAAAGCAACAAGGGGCTCCCCCGCCCATCAAACGGGAGAGCCCCTTGCCATATATAACGAATCACGACGCCTACAAATAGACCCTCTCCAGAAACGATAACGTGTCCTGAAGTCGTGTCCTTTCCTTACGGTTGGTCTGCCGATCTACATAAGAAGAAAAGTCCGCAAAAAAATCCTCTGCGTCAATCCTCATTTGCTCTGTTAGCTCCAAACGAGCCGAAGGCGGCAACAAACCAGCAAGCCGAGCAACATCCGAACGATGCTTTCGTCGATCAATGCTATTGCAACGACGTCCTTCCTCATAACTTCTGTTGATATCGATGTGCGCACGCATCTTAAGGGGAATGATATGGAGTGCATCGAGCAACGTGACGCCCCCTACGTTCGTTGCGTTATCACGAATAAACTCATAGTAGCCATCATCGAGAATAATGGCAGAGAGACTCGATATCGCTCCGTCAAAGGATAGAGGAGCCACTTCGCTCGTTTCATCTTCAAGCGTAAAGTCTGGATGCCGGGCAAACAACTCGATTTGGCCGGGATAATCTAAGGCCTGCCTTGATCCTTCGGGTAAACGGAATCGATAGTAAGTACACTTTCCATCGCCGACTTTTCCAATCTCGTATCCAGCGATTTTGATAAATGTCCAAAATGCAGTGGCAAATTCGATGCTATTTCCATCAACAATTACAACAACATCCAAATCTTCGGTAGCCCTAAATGAATCACCTTCGCTGTCAAATAGAACGCTGCAGGCTCCTCCGCCAATAAGGACATAGCCGCCCTCGCAATTGCTCATGGCAGCGGCAAATCGCTCTATTCCCCTTACTTTTGGCATATCGTCCTCCTGAGCTGTTCGACCGCATCGAGCAGGCGGTCGTCTTTGTAGTCTGCTTTCGCGCAGGCAACATATAAGGAAAACGGGTCAACGCATTGCAGGCCCGCGGTGTCAAAGCTAACATCGGACGGCTCGTCCACGGGATACGACCAAACCTCAATCTCGATAGCAGGCGATTCGTACCACTGGGCCTCCAGCCATCTGTCACCCATACGCTCTTTTAAGGCCTCTAGCTGATACTTTTCGAGAGCAATGGTTGGGGCAGAGCCATCATGAGCAAGGTCGGACATATAGCTAAGGGCAGACACGCCGGAAAGCAGCGCATCAACGGCCCGCAAATCTACCCTATCGACTGCCTCCTTAAGCCGGATGCGTTCTATAACTGGCGAGCGAAGGTAGTCCTCAAACCCGTCTAGCAACGTCTCGGTCGACAACCCGGTGTCGTGCAATATACGCTTTTTGCCATCCCGCACAATCAATCCAGGAGCTATAGCGGCAATTTCTGAAAGATAGTTGCTTACGCTCGCCGCGCTTTTACCACACAGGCGCGCCAGGTCGCCGGCAGAACAGTCAACCCATCGCCCTGCAATGTAATTTAATACGACTCGCTGGGATTGGGGTGAAAGCGGGGCTGCAGAGGGAGCGTTCAGTATCTCATCAGAAATGAAGGCACCCATAAACGGCAGAAACGCATTCTGCCCATCTCGAATATATGCAATTCCCTCCGAAGCCAGCGCATGCATAAAGCCCAAATCCATGGCATCCCAGCAAATTGCCACCGGACGAGCATCGACCTTGCGCACGGCATCAACAATGTTTCGTGCCGAAATAACACTGGGCAGCTCTTTTGGCTCGGCAACAATAAAGCCACCTTGCTCAGACGTGCCAAGCTGCGCCAAATGAAGCGAAAACCGCTCGAGATACATACGGGGAATCTGCGCCTCTACCGGCCTTGGATCGATAGCGAGCTCTAAGGAGAAGATGCGTTTCGGGGGACAGGATATTAACACTCCCTATCACCATTTTCATTTCACCAACGTTTTAGTTACTATCGAAAATTATACTGAACAGTATAAAACGTTCAATCACCAAAACCACAAGGTAACAACCCAAACGCAACAAGGGGCACTCCCGCTCATCAACGGGGGAGCCCCTTGCCATGTCTAATTATTCAGCCCACCCGGCTCTCCAGACCAAAAAGCGACCGAGCAGAGCGACGCTCGCAAGCAACGTTACC
>DBEWII010000031.1:0-7879 GCA_048384935.1 Collinsella aerofaciens
CAGACTTGTGATTATCCGTAGGACAGGCAAAAGTCTGCACGAAAAGGCCTCATGCAAAACTCTGCATAAGGCCTTGTGCTGGCGTTGAGTTTTGAGCGATTGTAATTGGCGTTACAGCGCCAAAATCCCCAGATGCTCAAGCAGGATCTTAAGCCCGATGAGGATGAGCACGACGCCACCCACGATGGTGGCGGGTTTTTCGTAACGCGCGCCAAAGGTGTGGCCGATTGCTACGCCGGCGACGGAGAAGATAAACGTTGTGACGCCGATAAGCGATACAGCGGGAACGATGTCAACCGAGAGCGCCGCAAACGAGATGCCTACGGCTAGGGCGTCAATCGAGGTAGCAATGGCAAGAATCAGATATTCTGCCAGGTCAATTTTTTCGGCATCCTTGCCGTCGCCCTCATCCTCGTCTTCGGTAAAGGCTTCCCACAGCATTTTGCCGCCGATAAAGGCCAAAAGGATAAAGGCGATCCAATGGTCGACGGGGCCGATGATGCCCATGAATTGACTGCCGAGCGCCCATCCGATTACGGGCATGCCGGCCTGAAAGCCGCCAAAGAACAGGCCGAGCACCACGGCAACTTTAAGGTTGATCTTCTTCATGCCAAGGCCCTTGCAGATGGAAACGGCAAAGGCGTCCATCGAAAGGCCAACGGCGAGCAACACGAGCTCTGCGAGTCCCATAGTCTGGCTCCCTCTCTGCGGGCGGGCCCGCGTGTACCTTTTGGGGGAGTAACAAAAAGACCCGTGGCGTACGCGTTGCGCGCACAGCCACGAGTCTCGTTCATTAAGGCAAGCCAGGCCGCATCGGCCAGTGTGTTGACTTGCCGCGCCACCGGAGGCGAACCCGATCACGCGACTACTCCCTCATTTATGCGAATCCCGATGCTACCACATAAGCAGCTCATTTGGATTGGGCTCTCAGCTGTGTTCGCTCATTCTGTAAGCATCGGATTTTGCGGGCGTCACAGGGGCAAACCGTGAGAAACTTATTGGCGTTTATGGAGCGTATACGATGGGAGCGATGCCTTGGATAAGAACGAGCTGCAAAAGCGTATGGAACAGGCCATTCGCCTGACGGCACCTGGTCAGCCGATCCGCACCGCCCTCGACATGATCATTGCCGGTCACTTGGGTGCCCTTATCTGCGTCGGCGACACCGAAAACGTGCTCGCCGCCGGTAACGACGGCTTTCCGCTCAACATTTCGTTTACCTCGAACCGTCTGTTCGAGCTCTCCAAGATGGACGGTGCCATCGTCATCGACGGCGACCTCACCCAGATTCTGCGCGCCAACTTTCACCTCAATCCCGATCCCTCGCTCGCCACGAGCGAAACGGGCATGCGTCACCGCACCGCCGCTCGTATGTCGGTGCTCACCGATGCCATCGTGATCTCGGTCTCGGCCCGTCGTGCCGTCGTCAACGTGTACGTCCACGGTAAGAGCTACGAGATCCAGCCCGTCACCACCATCATGAGTTCGGTTAACCAGCTCGTCGCTACGCTCCAGACTACCCGTCAGTCGCTCGACCGCTCCCTGCTGCGCCTGACGGCCCTCGAGCTCGACGACTACGTTACGCTCGCCGACATTACCGGTATTTTCTCGAGCTTCGAGATCATGCAGCAGGCAAAGACCGAGCTTAAGGATTGCATCGTCAAGCTGGGTAATCAGGGCAAGCTCGTGCAGATGCAGCTCGAGCAGCTCGCGGGCTCCAGCATGGATACCGAATACGACTTGATGATCCGCGACTACGCAAGCGATTCCTCTGAGGCCAACGCCGAGAAGATCCGCGCCGAGCTGAGCCGCATGACGCCTAAGGACCTGTCCGACCCGCAGCACGTGGCGGCGGTTCTGGGTTACGACGACCTGGACGAGGACTCCGTCATGACACCGCTGGGCCTGCGCACGCTTTCTCGCGTGTCCGTCGTGCGCGACGGCGTGGCCGAGAAGATCGTCGACGAGTATGGCTCGCTGCAGGAGCTCATGGACGACATCAGCGAGGATCCGGAGCGCCTGGGCGACTTTGGCGTTAACAACCCTGCCATTCTTGCGGACTCCCTGTACCGCATGAAGGGCACCAAACAGGGGAACGCATAATGGCGCCCGTATGCGCCGTGGTCGTTGCCGGTGGCAGCGGCCAGCGCTTTGGTAACCCCGGTGGCAAGCAGCTCGTCAATGTAGCGGGCCGTCCGCTTATGAGCTGGTCCATCCGCGCGTTTGACCGTAGCGATAAGGTCGGCCACATCGTCGTGGTTTGCCCTGCCGAGCGTCGTGCCGAGATGCGCCGCCTGGCCATCGACCCGTTTGACTATGACACGCCCATCAGCTTTGCCGATGCCGGCGATACCCGCCAGGATTCCACCCGTGCCGGCGTGCATGCGGTTCCGGCGGGCTTTGAATACGTCGCCATTCACGATGGCGCTCGTCCGCTCATCACGACCGAGGCCATCGATCATGCAATCGACGTGCTTGTGGGCGACCGCTCGCTCGACGGTGTCGTGTGCGGTCAACCCGCGATCGATACGCTCAAGATCGTTGACGGCGATAACATCGTCGAGACGCCGCCGCGTGAGCTTTATTGGGCTGCGCAGACGCCGCAGATCTTTAGCATTGATGCTATGAAGCGCGCCCACGCTGCAGCCATTGCCGAGGGCTTTATCGGCACCGATGATTCGTCGCTGGTCGAGCGCATGGGTGGGCGCGTCCGCTGCGTCCAGAGCCCGCGCGATAACCTTAAGGTGACGGTGCCCGAGGACTTGCGTCCCGTAACCGCGATTCTGCTTGGCCGCATGGCCGAGGGAGAGGACCTTCCCCATGTTCAGTAACCTGCGCATTGGCCATGGCTACGACGTTCACCGTCTGGTGGAGGGGCGTCGATGTATCATCGGCGGTGTCGACATTCCCTACGAGCGCGGCCTGCTGGGCCACTCGGATGCCGATGTGCTCGCGCACGCCTTGGCCGACGCCATTCTGGGCGCCTGCCGCGGGGGAGACATCGGCAAGCTATTCCCCGATACCGACCCCGCCTATGAGGGTGCCGATTCGATGGTGCTGCTCGCTCGCGTGATGGACTATGCGCGCGAGCTGGGCTTCGAGTTTGTCGATGCCGATTGCACCATTGCCTGCCAGCAGCCTAAGATCACCCCGCACCGCGATGCCATGCGCGCCAACCTTGCCCATGCCCTGGGCGTTGACGTCGAAAACGTGGGCGTCGCCGCCACTACGACCGAAAAGCTCGGTTGGGAAGGCCAGGGCGAGGGAATCGGCGCCTGGGCCGTCTGCCTGCTACAGAAAACCGTTAAGGAGTAACGAATGCGTATCTACAACAGCGCTACCCATAAAAAGGAAGAGTTCCAGCCCATCGAGTCCGGCAAGGTCCGCATGTACGTGTGCGGCCCCACGGTCTACGACAACATCCACATCGGCAATGCCCGCACGTTCATCAGCTTTGACGTGATTCGTCGCTGGCTCATCGCGAGCGGCTACGAGGTCACGTTCGCCCAGAACCTCACCGATGTCGATGACAAGATCATCAAGCGCGCCAACGAGCAGGGCCGCACTGCCGCCGAGGTCGCGACGGAGTTCTCGGACAAGTTCATCGGCGTCATGCGCGCCGCCAACGTGCTCGATCCCGATGTGCGCCCCCGCGCCACCAAGGAGATCGGCCCCATGATCGCCATGATCAAGACGCTTATCGAGCAGGGCCACGCTTACGCAGCCGATAACGGCGATGTGTACTTTGCCGTGCGCAGCGATCCCAGCTATGGTCAGGTCTCGGGTCGCAACATCGACGACCTTATGGTTGGTGCGCGCATCGAGGAGAACGAGGACAAGAACGACCCGCTCGACTTTGCCCTGTGGAAGGCCGCCAAGCCCGGCGAGCCCAGCTGGCCGAGCCCCTGGGGCGAGGGCCGTCCCGGTTGGCACACCGAGTGCGCCGCCATGGTGCATCGCTACCTGGGTACCCCGATCGATATCCACGGCGGTGGCTCCGATCTTGCTTTCCCGCATCACGAGAACGAGTGCGCCCAGGCCACCTGCGCCTGGCACCAGGGCTTCTCCAACACCTGGATGCACACGGGCATGCTGCTGGTTGACGGCGAGAAGATGTCCAAGTCACTCGGCAACTTCTTTACGCTGGCCGAGGTCCTCGAGCAGCACTCCGCTGCCGCCCTGCGCCTGCTGATGCTGCAGACGAGCTATCGCTCGCCGCTCGACTTTTCTTGGGAGCGCCTGGAGGGTGCCGAGAACTCGCTCACGCGTATCGCCGGTACGGTCGAGAACCTGCGCTGGGCCGCGAACCATGCGACGGCCGATGCCGATGCGGCTGCCGCCGAGGCGTTTGCCGCCAAGGCCGCCGAGACCCGTGCCGCCTTTAAGGAGTGCATGGACGACGACTTTAACACCGCTGGTGCCATGGGTGCCGTCTTTGGCTTTGTGACCGAGTGCAACCAGTACCTGGAGCAGGCGGGCGACGCTGCCGACAAGGCCGCCGCGCTTGCCGCCGCCGACACGCTGGCCGAGCTGCTCGATACGCTTGGCGTTGAGCTCCCCGAGCCCAAGGTCGAGTTGCCGCTGGGCCTGCTGGGCGTTGCCGCCGGTTTGGTTGCCTACACGGGTGACGACGTGGACGAGGCCGCTGCCAAGATTCTCGAGGCCCGCGCCGAGGCCCGCGCCGCCAAGAACTGGGATCTGGCCGACGCCATCCGCGACCAGCTCAAGGACCTGGGCCTGACGATCGAGGATACTGCCGCCGGCACCCGTATTAAGAGTCTCTAGTATTTGTTGACCGTTCGAGGTGCGGCAGATTGCCTTGAAAGAGAAGGGCATAGACCTGGTGGTCATGCCCGACGATTGAAAGGCAAGATGCCGTGGCTCGGACGGTCGATTCTTGCTCGTTATCTATTTAAGGAGGCCGTTTTATGGCCGACAATCGCAAGCGTGCGCCGCGTGGAGGCAGGCAGGCTGCTTCTGGCTCGCGTCCGATTCGCCGTTACGATCGCGCTGCCGCTCCCAAGGGCCAGCGCGATCGTACCCAGGCCGCACGTCCGCAGCGCAACCGCGACAACGTTCAGGCTCCCAAGGGTGAGTTTATCGAAGGTCGTCGTGCAGCCGCCGAGGCACTGCGCACTGGTTTTCCCATCAAGTGCGCGCTCATTGCCGAGGGCGGGGAGCGCGATGCCGCCTTGTCGCGCCTGGTCGACGACCTCGACGCCGCGGGCGTCCGCATTAAGTATGTGCCGCGCGCGCAGCTCGATGCGCTGTCGAGTCATGGCGCTCACCAGGGCATTGCGCTCGAGGTTGGTAACTTCCCCTATGCTGATGTTGCCGATATCCTCGACCGTGCGGGCGACGGTCCGGCGCTCGTCGTTGTGCTCGACCATGTGACCGACGACGGCAACTTTGGCGCCATCGTGCGCTCCGCCGAGGTTGTGGGCGCGGCCGGTGTCATCATTGCCAACAAGCGCGCTGCCGGCGTGACCGTTGGCAGCTACAAGACTTCCGCCGGCGCCGTCATGCATCTGCCTATCGCGCAGGTTCCCAATATCGCCCGTGCACTCGACGACCTCAAGGCCGCTGGCTTTTGGGTGGGCGGTGCCTCCGAGCACGCCGAGGGCAGCTGCTGGGATGCTCCCTTCGAGGGCCGCGTGGCGCTCGTCATGGGCTCCGAGGGCGACGGCATCTCGCGTCTTGTGCTCGAGAAATGCGACTTTTTGACTAAGCTTCCCCAGCGCGGCATGACCGAGAGCCTCAATGTTGCCCAGGCGACCACGGCGCTATGCTTTGAGTGGCTGCGTCGCAACGCCGGCGAGCTCATGGGGGAGGAGTAGCGCATGTCCAAGAAGAACCGCGCCAAGTCCAAGGCCAAGCGCTTTGGCGAGGGCTCGGCCAAGCCGATTGTTTCGGCCGCGACCTATGGCGTGGGCGGCAATGCGTTTGCGCAGGCTATCGCCGACCCGGTCTCGACAGTGCATTCCAATAAGCCCGAGCTGCTGGTGGTCGACGGCTACAACGTGATTCACTGCACGCCGCGCTACGAAAAGCTCGTCTACGACCATTCCGACGATCCGTATTCCAGCGACGTTCACGATATGGCGCGCACCGCCCTCATCAACGACGTTGCCGCGTTTGCCCAAGGCCGCTATGAGGCTGTGATCGTCTTTGACGGCGCGGGAAACATCTCCAGCGAGCGCCCCAACCTGCCTGCTCGCGGCGTGCGCATCGAGTTCTCGCCGACGGGCGTATCGGCCGATACCGTGGTGCAGAAGCTCTGCATCGAGGCACGCGAGGAAGGCCGCGCGTGCTCCGTGGTGTCGAGCGACGGCACGATCCAGGCCGTCGTCATGGGCAAGGGCGTTACGCGCATCTCGAGCCGTATGCTGGTGGACGAGATCAAACAGATCGATAATGACGTTCACGAGGCAGAGGAAGCTCCGCAGATCAAGATGACCCTGGGCAGTCGCCTAAGTCCCGATGCACTGGCCAAGCTCAAGGCCCTGCGCGGGAGGTAGGGGAGTTGGCGGGGCAATGCTGCCTCGCTAACTCCATTCAGCGATGTCGATCATTCTTTCGAGGCGCCACGTTAGCGCCTCTTTTAGATAAGGCAGTCTCGCTGCTAGGGCATCGTTTTTAGACAGAATCTCGATCGCCTCGTCAACGAAGCCTTCGAGTTTGTCGCCGTCAAACCAGCCCATGTCCTCGACGAGCAACATTTGTTTGGCGGGGCTTGAATGAAATTGTGCGCTGGTAAAACTGTGCTCTCCCGCCCTAAGCTCCTCTAGTGATATGTTGCACCAGAGTGATGAGCCCGAATCGAAGATGGGGGCTGGTCTGCAGACCCGTGAGTTGACGTTTCGCACGAGGCCGAAGTTGCGCCAATGACGATCGTAGTTGGCAATGATGTCGTCACATACGATCATGCGGTCAAGGGCGTCTTTTATATCTGTTCCTCCAAGCTCCTCGCAGTTTGCTACATACCGTTCGTAATCGGTTAGTCGCTCGTCTGCATTTGCCTGCTGGTTTACATAGAACGCAGGGACATACTCTTCTTCATCAGTTAAGAAGACATCGCATATGCTCAGGGCGGAAGTGCCCGTGCCCTCGAGCGAGTAAGGCACATAATCGTAAGCGTTTAGGATGCGACGGTGGAGCGCGGTCGCCACCAGCTCGTTATAAGGTTCCTGGTCCAGGTGCGCTCCTGCCTTATGCAGAATTCGACGTTCGCCCTCGCACGTCCAGTACTTTTGAAGATTGCCGTCCGAGGTGTTATCGGGCTTTGCGGCAGCCGCTTTTCCCTCTGGGGCAAAGGGTGCAATGGACAGCGAGACGTCATCAAAGGCGTTATTGAAGAAGTTGATATCCTCCCAGGTGAGACCGGAACCTTGGGGCCTAATCCAATACTGGTCGGATAAGGAGAGGCCGAGATTTCGCTGGACGAGTTCATCGGGAACATCGACTGCGGCTTCTGCAAGCAGGGAGGCTAGCCCAATGCGTGCGAGCGGGATACCGCGGCCGCGCCACCAGATGCGGAAGGAGTCTAGCGATATGGGGCTATTAGGGCCAAATACTCCAATAGGGGCGTGGGCGTAATCGATGTCGGCACCGATGTGGGTAAAGTCTTTTCGCGATGTACTGTAGACCAGCTGAGCGACTTCGTACGTGCGGTTCATGAGGGTGAACGCGATCTCGCTCTTACCGTGGCCGCGGCGGGGACGTCCCCCCGTTTTGGTCACAGAGCGGAGTCGCGTGTCGACGCTGTCTTTGTCGATGAGCCATACACCAGAAGCCTTGCGGGCCTCAAGTGCTCCGTTTTTTATGAGCTCCTGCACCCTGCGCGGAGTGATGCCGAGCAGCTCGGCGGCTTCTTTGGTAG
>DBEWII010000032.1:0-16997 GCA_048384935.1 Collinsella aerofaciens
TACAGTCCTGGCTCGCACGAAGAACACATTAAGTGTTCTTCGGCTCGTGCGGAACTCGCGACAAACATAACCAAGCCCCACCGGGCAACCTACCAACCAGATTCTTTTCAGCCCAGGCCCCTGTGTACCGCGCGTCGAAGATCTTCAAATTCAGGCAGCCTGACAATCGATTCTTATAGCAGAGGCCCCTTGGCCTTTAGTTTGATACAAGTTCCGCACGAGCCGGAAAGCACTTAATGTGCTTTCCGTGCGAGCAGGACTGTTCGCAGTAGCAAACTAAAGGCCAAGGGGCCCAGTCAACCTATCAGCAGCGATTACTCAACAGTTAGTTGAATTTGAAGATCTTAGAGGCAAGACGGTATAGGCCGAGCGTGGTTTTGTCTCCGGCCCGTCCGCGCAGATTGGTGAAGAACCCGACCACGCCGTAGCGGGCACGACGATACATGCGCTCGTCGTAGGCCTTCAAATCATTCCACAGCATCTTTAGGCGCTCGTCGGCGCAATCTTCCTCGGAAAGCTTGGTGAGAACCGAGCAGATCGCCATCATCATGGTGAAGTAGCCCATCATGTACGAGCGCAGACGCGACGACTCGACATCGCTGTACAGGTGGAACGACTCCATCATGATGCGCGTCACGCGGAACTGCTGGTCCAGACGCTTGACCATCGTGGCCTCGTTGACGCTTTGGCCCTCACGGCCGATAAAGTAGCGGTAGAGGTCGATGTCGGCGTAGTACATGGTCTTGCAGCGCGGTAGCGGCACGTAGGCGTAGATGTTGTCTACATAGAACGTGTGCGGCGGCATAGGCAGATTGGACGCGCGCAGCACATCCGTGCGATAGCACAGGCTGTGCATGAGCAGATTCTGGTCCAGACGGAAATGGCCAATCTGGTCCCAGGTAAAGATCTTTTTTCGCGGCAGGGCAAACTTGTAGCCAATAGCGGTATGCGTACCCTCGTAAACCTTCTCGTACACATAGTTCGAGATAAAGAGGTCGACGCGCTGGTCGCGCTCCTCAAAACCGCGCAGGATCGAAAGCATGGTCGACAGGGCTGCGCCATCGAGCCAGTCGTCCGAGTCGACGACCTTGTAGTAGGTACCCTGCGCCTCACGCAAGCCCGAAAGGACGGCGATACCGTGGCCGCCGTTCTCCTGATGCACCGCGCGGATAATTCCGGGATAACGTGTCTCCCACTCATCAGCCTTGGCTGCCGTCTCGTCCTTGGAACCGTCATCGACGATGATGATCTCGATATCGGTGGCGTAATTGCTCCCCTCCAGAATGGAGGTGATGCAATGGTCCATGTCCTTGGCGGCGTTATACGAGGGAATACCGAATGTTATGACTTTATGCATGGCAGGCGATAATCTCATCCGAAAGATCGAGGGCGGAATTGGTCACGGCGTCCATGTCGTAGTAGCGATACTCAGCGAGACGACCCACCGGGTGGAAGTTCGTCAGGTTCTGGACGCGCTCAAGGTAGCGCTCGTAGAGCTCGCGGTTCTCCGGCTCAAGAATGGCGTAGTACGGCGTCTCGCCCGAACCGGGCGTATAGGCCTTGGAGTACTCCTTCATGATGGTGGTCTTGCCGGGCAGGACCTGACCGGTCATGTTCTTGAACTCGGTAATGCGCGTGTAGTCCTCGCTCGTGGTGTAGTTGACGGTGCCCACGGGCTGGAACTGATCCATATCGAGTGTCTCGAACTTCATATCGAGCGTGCGGTACGGCAGCGCGCCCAGATCGAGGTTGAACAGCTCATCGAGCGGACCGGTGTAGACGATCTCGCCGCCATAGACCTTGCCGTCAACTTTAACGGTGGTCTCGTCAATCTCGAACAGATCGCGGGCGTCCACGTCGCAGAACACATCGATCAGATCATGGTCAAGCATGTGCTCGAACAGCGCGGTGTAGCCGTCCTGCGGCATACCCTGGAAGGGGGCCTGCGGGAAGTAACGGTCGTCATCGCCCACAAAGACGGGGACGCGGCCAGTGATCGAGGGGTCGATCTGGTCGGGCGTCTGGCCCCACTGCTTCATGGTGTAATGCAAAAAGACGTTCTCGTAGACGTAGTCGGCGACCTCGGCAAGATCGGGGTCGTTCTTCTTGCGCAGCTCCATAATGGGCACCTTGACGTCCTTGCCAAAGGTCTCCACGAGCTTCTGATACAGCTCCTCGCCGCGCTCATCGCCAAAAGCAAGCTTGAGGCTCGCGTGGTTGAAGGGCACGGGCATAAGGGTGCCGTTGATGTTGGCAAGCACCTTGTGCTGATAGTCCGTCCACTTGGTAAAGCGCGACAGGAAATTGTGCACGCGCTCGTTAAAGGTGTGGTAAATGTGCGGACCGTATTCGTGGACCAGGATTCCAGCCTCGTCAGCGCAGTCGTAGGCATTGCCTGCAATGTGGCTACGACGCTCCAGAACGGCAACGCGATAGCCGATAGTCTCGGCAAGACGGCGGGCGCAAACGGCACCAGCGTACCCGGCACCGACAACGATCATGTCGTACGCACCGGCATTAAAGCCTTCAGGCAGGCCTGAGGTAATCTGCATCGATACTCCTTGTCAAAAGCCACACGCTTTTTAACTGGGCTTTTTCTCGAACATACGTCGAGACATATTTATCAGAGCGATTATAGCGCTAATGCGTCCTATAATGAGCTTGCCACACAAGGAAAGCTCAAGCACCGCGGCGTACATAATTGAAAGGTAAACCCGCTAGCAGCGGGTTTATTCGTGTACAGCCGAGGGCCTGGAGCTTAGCGGAACGCTTGTAAGGAGTAACATGAGCGATTTCCTAAACCGTATGAAGTCTGCCGCCAAGGCCGACCTTAAGACCATCGTCCTGCCCGAGGGCGAGGACCCGCGCACCATCGTCGCGGCCACCAAGATCATCGAGGAGGGCCTGGCAAAGATCGTCATCCTGGGCAACCCCGACGAGATCAACGTTCCCGGCGCCACCGTCATCGACCCGCGCAATGCCGAGAAGCACGAGGAGTACGCGCAGAAGTTTGCCGAGCTCCGCGCCAAGAAGGGCGTTACCATCGAGCAGGCTCGCGCCCAGGTGATGGACGCCACCTACTTTGGCACCATGATGGTCAAGATGGGCGACGCCGACGGCCTGGTCTCCGGCGCCTGCCACTCCACCGCCGACACCCTGCGCCCCGCGCTTCAGATCCTCAAGACCGCCCCGGGCACCAAGCTGGTCTCGGCCTTCTTCGTGATGTGCACCGACACCCCGCAGTTCGGCACCGACGGCACGCTGATCTTCGCCGACTGCGGCCTCAACATCAACCCGTCCTCCGACGAGCTCTCCGAGATCGCCATCGCCTCCGCCCACTCCTGGTCCACCTTCATGGGCAACGTTGAGCCGCACGTGGCCATGCTCTCCTACTCCACCATGGGTTCCGCTGGCGGCGAGGTCGCCAAGAAGGTCCAAGAGGCCGTGAAGTTCTGCAAGGAGAAGGCTCCCGAGCTCGCCATCGACGGCGACCTGCAGCTCGACGCCGCTATCGTCCCCACCGTCGCCCAGCTCAAGGCTCCCGGCTCCTCCGTCGCCGGTAAGGCCAACGTGCTCGTGTTCCCCGACCTCGAGGCAGGCAACATCGGCTACAAGCTGGTCCAGCGCTTCGCTGGCGCCGACGCCTACGGCCCCATCCTGCAGGGCATCGCCAAGCCGGTCAACGACCTTTCGCGCGGCTGCTCTGCCGACGACATCGTGGGTGTCGTGGCCATCACCGCCGTCCAGGCTCAGATGGCTGAGTAGCGAACATATCCCCTCGGGACCCTACAGGGTAAAGCTCTGAAAACGTCCTCGGACATGCATGAAACCCCCGCTGCGCACTTCGTGCGGCGGGGGTTTCATGCGTCCTGCGGAATATTTTCAGAGCTTTACCCTGTAGGGTCCCTGCCGCCACGTAGCAATCAGGGAATCCGGGGTGGACGGCGGCTTGGCTACGAGCTGGCGCTGAAAATCTGAATGGATGGGTGCCGTTGCTGGGAGCGCAGGCGTTGCTGATGATGGTCACTTTGGAGATTGAAAGGCCGGTGGGCTTCGGCGGTTGTTGTGCCGGAAACTACATCCCAGTTTGGAGGCGGATTGTGGGATGTGGCTTCCGCTTGGGGCCTGTTTGGGAAACTTTGGGACGGAATTTTGCTTTATTGTGGGTCGCACTTTCCGCAACGTGCCTCAACCGGAAAGCGTGTCCCAGTATTTGCGCTCGAAATGGGATGGGGTTTCCGCCGTCCACCTGCTAGTAAAAAGGCCTCCGGAGTTGTTGCTCTGGAGGCCTTTCGTTTACTTGCAAATGCGCGCGTTAGTTGTTCTTGGTCAGACGCTCGACGTCGTGGGCGATCATGTATTCCTCGTCGGTGGGGATGACCATGACCGTGACGGCGGAACCGGCGGCACTGATGACCTGCGGACCGTTGCCCACTGCCTCGCGGTTCTTGTTATTGTCGATGCGTACGCCCAGCCACTCAAAGCAGTCGCAGAAGGCCTTACGGATCGACCAGTCGTTCTCGCCGATGCCGGCGGTAAAGGTGATGGTGTCCACGCCCGTCATGGAGGCGATCATGGAACCGGCCTGCTGCATGGCCTTGTATGCGAACATATCGAAGGCGAGCAGGCAGCGCTCGTCACCCTCGGAGGCGCGCGTACGGATGTCGCGGGCGTCGTTGGAGATGCCCGAGATGGCAAGCAGACCGGACTGCTTGTTCATCATGTCGTCGACTTCCTGGTAACTGTAGCCGCCCTCGCGCTGAAGATAGCACACGGTGGCCGGGTCGATGGAACCACAACGGGTACCCATCATCAGGCCATCAAGCGGCGTGAGGCCCATCGTGGTATCGCGGCACACGCCGTCCTCGATGGCGGCGAGCGAAGCACCGTTGCCCAGATGGCACGAAAGCAGGCGGTGGCAGCGCGAGCCCAGGATCTCCTTGGCCATCATCCACTCGTAACGGTGGCTCGTACCGTGCGCGCCATACTTGCGCACGTGGTACTTGTCGCACACGTCCTTGGGCAGCGCGTAGGTGTAGGCGACCTCGGGCATGGTCATGTGGAACGAGGTGTCGAAGACGGCCACGTTGGGCAGCTCCGGATACTTCTCGCGGCAATATTCGATTGCCGCGGCCTCGCCGTAATTGTGCAGCGGAGCAAGCGGTGCCACCTCAAGGATCTTAGCCATGACCTCATCGTCGACAACTGCGGAATCATCGAAGTGCCAGCCGCCCTGAACGACACGATGGCCAATGCCATCAATCGTAAAGTCGGTCTTCTCGAGCTCCTCGAGCACGCGAGCGATAGCAGAGCGATGATCGGGGAAAGGGACCTCCTCGGTCTGCTTGGCACCACCGTTCTCGGAGTGGCCAAAGATGCCCATGTCCGAACCGATACGTTCGCAGTTGCCCTTGGCGAAAACCTCTCGGGTATCGGTATCCAAAAGCTGATATTTAAGGCTTGAGCTGCCGGCGTTGACAACAAGTACGTTCATGAGACTCCTTTGCAGTGCAATACGGTCGACGCAGACCCCTTAAGGCGGCCGCATTTTAATAAGAAGTTATCATATCTTGATAAATAGCTATCAGCATATCGCCCAACGAGCACAAAAGAGGGGCCGAACGGCGCTCGGTCGTCCAGCCCCTCCCCTCTTGCAATTACTTGCCGTTGACGATGCGCTCGACGTCGGAAGCGATCATGAACTCCTCGTCCGTGGGGATGACGAAGATCTTGACCTTGGAATCCTTGGCAGACAGGCACCAAGCGCCGTCACCACGCAGGGCGTTGCGGGCATGATCCATCTTGACGCCCATAAAGGCCAGACGGTCGGCAACGCCGGCACGAACGGCCGGAGCGTGCTCACCGATGCCAGCGGTGAAGACCAGCGTGTCCATGCCGCACATGGAAGTAGCCATCTCGGCAGCCTTAGCGGCAATCTTGTAGACAAACATGTCGAAGGCGAGCTGAGCATCGGGGTCACCAGCGGCGGCGAGTTCCTCGACGTTGCGGCAGTCGTTGGTCTTGCCGCCGGTCACAGCCAAAAGGCCGGACTTCTTGTTCATCATCTCGTCGACCTCGTCGAAGGTGTAGCCGCCCTCGCGCTGCAGGTAGCACACGGTAGCCGGGTCGATGGAGCCGCAGCGGGTGCCCATCATGACACCGTCGAGCGGCGTCAAGCCCATGGTGGTATCCATGCACTTGCCGTCCTCGATGGCGCACAGGGAAGCGCCGGAACCGATGTGGCACACGACGACCTTGCGAGCCTCGCCGTTGGTCATCTCGGCAACCTTCTTGGAGATGTAGCGGTAGCTGGTGCCGTGGGCGCCGTACTTACGGATGTGCAGATTGTCGCAGACGTCCTTGGGCAGGGCGTAGGTCTTAGCGACCTCGGGCATGTTGAAGTGGAAAGCGGTGTCGTAGACCGTGACGTTGGGCAGGTCGGGATACTGCTCCAGGCAGTACTCGATAACGTTGGCCTCGGGGTTGTTGTGCAGCGGCGCGAGCGGAGCGACCTCTCGGATCTTGGCGAGAACGGCCTCGTCGACGAGGGAGGAGTCGCCAAAGTACCAGCCGCCCTGAACGATACGGTGGCCGATGCCCTCGATCTTGACGCCGTTGGCCTCGAGGTCCTTCAGGACGACCTCGATGGCGACCTTGTGGTCGGGGAACTCGATGTTCTCGGTCACCTTCTTGGAACCGTTGGCAGCGTGGGTGAAGGTACCGCCGGTAAAGCAGACGCGCTCGCAGGAGCCCTTTGCGGACACCTTGTGGGACTTGGTATCGATGACCTGATACTTAAGGGTCGAAGATCCTGCGTTGACGACCAGAACGTTCATGTGTCTCCCTACTAACAGGCGGTGTGGCGCCGCCAGGTTACATACGTTTCAATAATAAACCCAAACGCCCTCGCGCTCGGGTTTATTGCGTTGATATATAAGTTATCGGTGCCCAAATACTCATGGCCTTTGACTTGTAAGACGAAAGAGCGCGGGGATATACACCAAAGAAGAAATCCCGAGCGCTACAAGCAATATGACTCGAATACCCGCGATGCTGCTCAACGCAGCATTGAACAGATAGAAAAGGATGGCACCCACCGCCACCATCTGGCTTTGGACCGAAATCAGTGAACAGCGCATCGAAGAATCGACAGCATTTTGAAAAATTGAGTATTTAATTGGAGCAAATAACGAGTAAGCGACCGTCTGCAGTACATAGAACACGGGCAGCAAATAGACCGGAGTAAAGGGAATCAAAAACAGAGCAGTCAGGGAAAGGCGCACGATGCCGCAAATGCGCGCAAAACGGCCCTTGTCGACATGAGCAATCACACTGGGCACAATAAGCCCCATGGAGGCCGAGGCAAGGAGCTGGACCGCAATGGTCACACCCGAAGCGACGGCATTCATTCCGCGACCCGCAAGCAACAGTGAGAAAAAGTCTTCCAGGGCGACAAAAGCAAATGCCTGAGAGCAGTCCATGATGAACGCTGAACGAAGAATGCCGTTACGCGCAATAGCGGCACCGATCATCTTCGGGCTAATTCCACGCTCAGGTGTCGCTGTAGTGTCCCCTCTTCGCATCTCAGGAATGCAGACAACGACAACCAACGCCAACACCATTGCGATGATATCTGCCGAAAGACCAATGAGATATGCACCGACAGACGAAATGAAACCGCCAACGCAAGCGGAGATGGCATAAGAGGCATAGAAAACAAATCGCTCAACGACATTTAGTCTTACGAGCTGGTCCTGAGAGACGCTGTCAATGTAAATTGCTTCTATGGATCCGCTCACACATGCAACGGCAAAACCTTTGAGAGCAAACGCGCCGATTAAAAGCAGAGGAGAACGGATGAAAAGCAGGGCGGCGTAGTATCCAAGCATTCCCACGACGCCAACGAGACCACTTGTCTTTCGTCCAAACCTATCAGCAATATAGCCAGTGGGAACTTCAAGGATGAACTTGCTCACTTGATATGCAACCATCATGCTAGAAATCGCTACCATCGAAAGCCCGACGAACTCAAGGTAGACGATTAGAAAATACAAGATGGTGCTGAAGTTCGACAGGAAAACGAACATCATATAAAGCAAAACCGTACGGTTTTTCATGCTCCGCCCTCCAAGAGTCAGCAATCTAAATCGGAATCTTGGAAAAGCATGAGGGCAAAGCCGTCAGTCATGTGTTACAAGGCGTCAACATTCACTTGACGACACGAGGCCAAATGGCCTCACGAAGCGAGATGACGCAATAGGTGAAGAAATACCGTCTGGTGTCGATCGGTCTAGGCATTTTGTCGATAGCAAAAGTAGATGGGCAAGGCTACGTCATGTGAGGCTTCAATGGAGCACTCGCTCACTTCCGATCCATCCGATGCGAGAGAAGAGCCAGAAAAACTCAATATCAATCCCCCGGCTTGAAGAAACTCAGCCTGCGCCCTGCTTCCGTATTCGACATCGCGAAAGCGGAAATTAACCAGCTGAGCTTCGGGACATTGATTGATTGCATTGAGACAGGGTGACAAATTAATGGGAACAGCGAGCCTGCCGCCCAGTAACTCACGAATGGTCATAGCGTCAACAGATTGATGACCAGCTGGACATGAAAGAACCCTGAGCTCCTTTTCACCCATATATTTTGAAGAAAGGACGTTGTCCCGTGGTTCCTCAAACGAGATAGCCGCGTCCGAAATTCCAAGTATAAGTGATTCAAAGCATGTTGCCGTTGGCTGATGCCACACATCAAGATGAATCTGAGGGTGCGAGCTTTCAAACGAGTCGTACCAGTTTTCGGAAAAAAGGCGCCCCCGCCCGTGAAGACAGGGGGCGTAAAGACGGAAATGGCCGTCGGGCGAAACGCCGCCGTTCCCCGATTGAGCGTACTTTTTGAGATCGTCGACTTGCGCCAGGATCACGCGTGCACGACGCGCAAATTCTCTGCCCGCCGGAGACAAAACAGCCTCCCCCGCCGATCGGTCGAGCAAAACAATCTGATACTCAGATTCCAACTTTTTTATTGCCGACGAAACGGCCTGCGGACTCACGTGAACGGCGCGAGCTGCTTTGCGCACGCCGCCATAGTTCGCTACAGCTTGAAGGTATTCGAGTTGAGAAAGCTGCATAGATTACTCCAAAGGCAGCCAAGTCGACGGCCTACGCGCCCTCAGATGAGGTTCTCGCCCAGGTTCTTGCCACCGAGAACGTGCATGTGGAAGTGCATGACGGTCTGGCCGGCGTTGACGCCCTTGTTGGAGATGACGCGGAAACCGTCCTCCAAGCCCTTGGCCTTAGCGACCTCCTGGATGGCGTGAGCCATGGCGCCCATGGTCTCGGCCGGTACGTTGTCGGCGATGTCGCTGTAGTGCTTCTTGGGGATCACGAGCGTATGGACCGGCGCCTGGGGATTGAGGTCGTCGAAGGCGATGACCTGGTCGTCCTCATAGACAACGGTCGAGGGGATCTCGTGGTTGGCAATTTTGCAGAAGATGCAATCGCACATGGTTGGTTCCTTTCTCACAGACCAAGGTAATTATATTTGGTCGGGATGGTTAGAACGAGAGGTTGTCGTCGGTGTTGGCGGCTTCGCCGTCGGCGAGCACGTCGTTGCCGTCGACGTCCTTAAGAAGCACCGAGACCTTCTGCTCGGCATCGGACAGGCGGGTGCGTAGGCTCTTGAGGAGCTCGACGCCGCGGGTATAGCTCTCGAGCGACTCCTCGAGCTCCATATCGCCCGACTCCAAGCTGCGGATGATGAGCTCCAGCTCCTGCGAGGCCTGCTTGTACGTAAGCTGCTCGACCGGGGTCTTCTCTGCCATATCTGTTTCCTTTCCTAAAGGTTTATCGCTATGAAACGCGGCCTACTCGACCGTATCGACCGTTGCCGCCACGTTGCCGTCTGCCATGCGCACGCGGATGGCGTCGCCGGGCTTAAAGGTCTTGGCGCTCGTAGCCACCCCATCATCGCTGTACGCGATGGAATAGCCGCGGGCAAGCACCTTGAGCGGCGACAGGGCATCGAGCGACGCGGCAGCTCGGCCCAGGTCGGACGCGGGTTTGCTGAGCATCGAACGTCCCTGATGCTCCAGGCGAGAGCTCGCAAGCGTGAGCGCATGGCGCTTACCATCGAGCCCCGAGGTGCTTGTAACCAGACGCTCGGGCAAGCGCTCAAAGTTGGAGCGAAATGTCCCGACCGAGCGTACTATGGCGCCCGACAGGCGATCGGCAGTCAGCGCAAGCTCCGATTCGCGACGCTCGACCATATACGTTGGGTCGTTGAGACACGGACGGCATGCGGCGGCATCGAGCGCATCACCCATGCGAGCCGTATAGGTATCCCAGGCACGGCGCCCGCGCTGATCGAGCATCTCCAGATCGACCTGATCCGACCCAATCATCGATGCCATCGCAGCGCCCAGACGCTGATGGCGCGCCTCGAGCACATCTGCCAGCTCCGTCATAGCCGGTGCCACCGATTCGGCCGCCGCCGTGGGCGTGGAGGCGCGGCGGTCGCTCACCATGTCGCAAATCGAGGTATCGGGCTCATGGCCAATGCCGGTCACCACGGGCACAGGACAAGCCGCCACCGCGCGGGCAAGCTCCTCGTCGTTGAAGGTCATGAGGTCCTCAAAGGAGCCGCCGCCGCGCACCAGCAAGATGCAATCCGGCGCCGGCGTAATGGCGGCGGCACGGTGCAGCCCCTCGATTAGCTCTGCCGGTGCGCCCTCGCCCTGGACCTTGGCGCCCACGCAGACGAGCTCGACGAGCGGGTTGCGACGACGCAGCGTGCGCTTGACGTCGTCGATTACGGCACCCGAAAGCGAGGTAACGACCGCCACGCGTGAGCAGAACACCGGAATGCGACGTTTGCGC
The DNA here is from genome assembly GCA_048384935.1 of Collinsella aerofaciens. Lineage (GTDB taxonomy): Bacteria > Actinomycetota > Coriobacteriia > Coriobacteriales > Coriobacteriaceae > Collinsella > Collinsella aerofaciens_CH. The sequence goes on from DBEWII010000032.1 coordinate 10,875, forward strand.
GCTTCGTCCATCAGCCCCTCGCGGCGTAGCTTTTCGGCCAGTTGCGCCACTTGTTGACGCAGCAGGCCCTCCCCCGCCAGCGAGAACGAGCGAGCGACAAAGCTCATGCGGCCCGTGGCCTTATAGAGATTGAAGCTGCCCTTAAAGCTCACCTGCATGCCGTCGCGCAGATCGAAAGTGCGCTTGAGATAGGCGCCCTTCCAGATGATGCAGTCGACGGCCGCCGAGTCGTCCTTGATTTGGAAGTAGCAGTGGCCGCTTCGGGCATTGGGACCACGGAAGCCCGTGACCTCGCCCAAAACGCTCAGTTGCGGAATGGCGTCGAGCGCGCCGGCGGCGATCTCCACCGCCTGGCTCACGCTGAGCTCCTTGCGCTCCTGATCGTCCGAACCGTCGAACTCGGCGGAAACGGCATTGCCGGTTAGATTCCAGCCTGCCACGCAGCCTCCTTTCGTTATCGTGCACAAGGGCTTCGGCCCTGCGCAAATTCAAGTCCAACACATAGTACAGCGCCGCGGGGACACGAATCCCCGCGGCGCCCAGCGACCCAATTTGTTATCGGTTGGAGTTTCTGTTGTAGCGAGCCATAAGATAGAGCAGCTGAATAATCGAGGTGAGCGCCGCAGCCACATAGGTAAGCGCGGCGGCCGTCAGCACCTTCTTGGCACCGTTGACCTGCTTGGAGCTCATACCCGACTGCTCAATATACGCCACGGCACGCCGGCTGGCATCAATCTCAACCGGCAGCGTAACCAGTTGGAACAGCACGCTAAACGAGAAGAAGATCAGTGCGAGGGTCGTGAGTCCCGCGATGTTCATAAACAGGCCCAAGAGCAACACGATGGTCCAGGTGTTCTGGGTAAAGTTGACGACCGGCACGAGGGCGGTGCGAACCTTCATCATGGCGTAACCGCTTTGACGCTGGGCGGCATGGCCCGCCTCGTGGCAGGCGACGGCAACGCTTGCGACCGACCCGCCCGAACGGTTGGCATCCGAGAGATACAGGTTATTGTCCTGCGGGTTGTAATGGTCGGTGAGCTCGCCGGCGACACCCTTGATACCCACGGCGTTGCAGCCGTTGGCGTCGAGCATGCGGCGAGCGACCGTGGCGCCCGTGTCGCCGTCCGAGCGAACCTTGGACCAGGTTTTGTACGTCGAGTTGATATAGTTCTGTGCGGCAAGACCAATCACCGTACAGACAAGAACAACCAGCAGGTACAGCGGGTCGATGCCAAAGCCGTATCCATAGTAATAAGGCATGCGAATTCCTCCGAATCGAGTTACACGTTGGAGGCATTCTACCCACTCAAGCGGCTAGGCTTCCTTACAGCAATTCAATTTTGCCATCTTTGACCGTCAACCCCATGTTGCCCGAGAGCAGATCGTCCAGGCGCGAGCCCACAAGCTCAAAGCGCCAGCCTTCGCGCAAGGGGCTCTGCTCGGGATGCTCAATGTAGTCGGCCAGGTCATCGCGCGAGGCAATGACCGAGGTCGCCACTCCCGAGCGTTCGGCAACCAGGCGGATGAGCGCGTACATGAGATCCGTCACGCTCTCCAACTCCGGAGAGATCTGGCGATGCCCGCGCACCATGAGCGGCAGGCGATCGTGCGGGCAGCTTGCGCCGCGCTTGATGGCCATGAGCGCACCGTCCACGTCGCGCTCCCCCAACTGATCGGTACCGCGAATGCTGCGGAACTCCTCAACGCGCACGGGATTGCGTTTAACGAGCGCAAGCAGCGTGTCGTCGGACATGACCCATTTGCGCGGGATGTTGCGGCGCTCGGCGCGGTCCTCACGCCAGGCGGCGAGCTCGCGCGCGATACCCAGCTGGTGACGACTGCACGAGTTGATGCGTTTGACCTTGCGGAACGCCTCGTGGCGATCGGCGCGATAGTGCGACTCGTCAGCCAGCGGGCGCAGCTCGTCGAGCACCCAGTCCACGCGGCCCAGCTCGCGCAGGCGGCTCATCATCTCGGTATAGGCCACGATCAGATACTTGACGTCATCGATCGCGTACTCAATCTGCTTATCGGTCAGCGGGCGACGCGACCAGTCGGTCAGTGACTCGGTCTTGGGCAATGAGACGCCGCAAAACGTCTGCACGAGCGCGCCGTAGGAAATCTGCTGACGCTCGCCCAAAAAGGCGGCGGCCACCTGCGTGTCAAAAATCGGACGCGGCAGCACGCCTACGGTATGGAGCATGACCTCCATATCCTGCGAGCAGGCGTGGAAGACCTTGGTCACGCTCTCGTCGGCCATAAGCTCGGCCAGCGGCGATAGGTCGTCGATTACCAGGGGATCGACCGCTACGCTCTCGGCAGGGGTGGCAATCTGAACCAAACACAGACGCGGATGGAACGTGCGCTCGCGCAAAAACTCGGTATCGACGGCAATCGCGTCGAACTCACGGGCGCGCTGGCAAAAGTCGAGTAGAGCCTGATGTGTGGAAATGTACATATCAACCCATCGAATAAGGTTAGGCCCGAAAAACACGGGTAGGATATCGGCATTGCCTTACAACTATACTCGGTTAGTCACAGAACGGGAACGTAAGTATGCGCTGCCTTATCATCCACAACCCGGCATCGGGCCCCAGCTCAGATGAAATCTACGCATTCACGCACGCCCTCGCGCAGGGCGGCGACGAGGTCGTGATGCGTTTTATCGGCGATGGTATGGAACCCGAGGATGCCGTGGCGGACGTGCGCGAATTCGATCGCGTGGTCGTTTCGGGCGGCGACGGCACCGTCTCCAACGTGCTCGACCAGATGCGCGGGTGCGGTGTCCCCACGCTCGTTTTCCCCTCTGGCACAGCCTGCCTGTTCTTTAACAACATCGGTAATGCCCCCGAGGCAGCGGCGCTTGCCAAGGCTTGCCGCGCCGGTCGCACGGTCAAAGTGGACATGGGCGAGCTCTTTTGGCTCGACGAGAACGGCAACGAGAAGCGCCACGGCTTCATCATCATCGCCGGCTCGGGCTTCGACGCCGAGATCATGATGAAGGCCGCCCCCACCAAAAACGACATCGGCGAGATCGCCTACTTCCTCTCCGCGCTCGCCACGCCCAACCCCACGGTGGCGCACTTTACTATTGAGCACGACGGCATTGTCGAGGAGCTCGACGGCATCTGCTGCATGGCCGGCAACACCTCGGTCATCCAAAACGACATCAACCTGTTCCCCGACTGCCGCATGAACGATGGCATGGTCGACATTGCGGTCATCGAACCCGTAAAAACTGTGCAGCTTCTACCGACTGTGATCACCGCCGCACTCGACCCCGCCGGCAAGGTACTCGGCCGCCCGCAGTTCAAGATCATCCAAACCAAGGAAGCCAAGATCACCTGCACCCCATCGCTGGGCATGCAGTTCGATGGCGAGATTATCTCCAGCAATTCGGGCGTCTTTGGAGCCCGCGCGCTTCCGCAATGCCTCGACCTCATCGTCGACGAATTCTCCCCGCTCGGAAAATAGGAGGACCCTATGAACGACAATCCCCTGCTCGGCTTTATCATCATCGTTTTGGCCATGCTCGTCGGCTATGCGATCAACGTGATCCACCGCCGGAAGAAGTAATTCCATATTGGCATGATATTCATCCAATTATCGTCTCCCCTGCCGTTTATGCATTTGCCAAACAGCAGGGGATTCTCATTTCGGGCATTCCCAGCTACTTTATTCGGCTACAGTAATTGCAGGGCGTCTTTATTAAAATAAAGCTACAAACTGAGTATAATTAACCGCTCATCGCATATTTCATCACGCTTATCGAGTAAGTTTCTTTCATAGATGAATATTGTTTCTAGTTCGTTACGCTAATGAGGTGTCTTTATTGGCTGAAGCCCTCTGGCGACAGAGGGCTTTCGCACGCTGGGAGGGAAAATGAGGAAAACTCACACCCCGTCAACGCGCTCAAGAAGCTAGGCATAGGCCTCGCCTTTGGAGCTGCAACCATCATGTCCATGCCGACCTCTGCGCTCGCCTGCACGCAGGTCTATATGGGCAACAAGCTGACGGCCGACGGTAATACGTACTACGGCCGTGCTGAGGACTACCGCAAGCGTTACCTCAAGCACTTTGGCATCGAGCCTTCGTTTGGCCCTGGTCACACCTACAGCTCGGATGAGTCTGCATTCGTGTATACCTCGACCAAGACCTCGTATCGCTACACCTATGTGCGTGACCACCCCAGTCAGTGGGACGAGCGCTGGGATGCCTACTCCGAGGCTGGCATCAACGAGAAGGGTGTCTCCTGCTCCGCCACGCTGACCACCTACATGAATGCAGCTGCCAAGGCTGCGGACCCCCTGACCGATACTGGCATTGGCGAATATAGCTACGGCAGCGTAATCTTGGGCGAAAGCGCCACGGCACGTGAGGGTGTCGAGCTCCTCGGCAAGATCATCGACGACCAGGGCGCCTGCGGCAACGACCAGATTATCATCTCCGACAACAATGAGACCTGGCTGTTCGCCGCACTTTCCGGCCATCAGTGGATCGCCATGAAGCTCACCGATGACATCGCCTCGCTTAACCCCAACATCGGCAACCTCAACTACAAGGTTGACCTCAACGACACCGAGAACTGCCTCCACTCCTTGGGCATCGAATCTATACCCAAGGAGAAGGGCTTCGCCAAGTACTTCGATGATGGCCAGTTCGACGTTGCCCAGACCTACGGCGAGGAAATTAGCGAAAATGCCATGCACTCTTGGACACGTTATGTCCAGGGTCGCGCTTACTTCGATGCGCCGCTCACCGAGGGCACCGACTATAAGATCGTAAAGGACACGCGCGAAAACGCCCGCGCCACGACCGGCGCTCTGCCCTTCGAGGCACAGCCCCTGTTCTTCCAGCCTGGCAAATCCAACTGGAACACCTTTGAGATGATCCGCGCGTTTGGCAACCGCGGCGAGAAGGCCCCGGGCCTCAACGCCAACACCGACGGCGCCTACGCCATCGGTACCGAAAGCAACAGCGAGATCAACCTCTTCCAGATTCGCGATGGCCTCGATCCCGAGATCGCAACCATCCAATGGGAAATGCTCTCCCGCGCCGCGTACTCCGTCGCCATCCCCTTCTACTCCGCACTGCTCACCGAGGTTAGCCCGTATTTCAGCGACCAGACCGTCTCCTACGATCACTGCAAAGAGACGGACATCGTAAACAACGAAGAACCCGAGAACTCCATCAATTACGTCCTCATGGACATCAGCTCCCTCTGCTTCGAGCATCCCGAGCTGCTCGGCGTCAACGTCCGCACCTACCTCGACGCCCTCCAGAACGAGCTCGTCGAGCAGAACTTGGAAGTCGACGAGGTCATGCAGGCCACCGAGGGCACCGAGGCCCGTACCGCCCTGGCAAACAAGGCCGGCAATGCTGCCACCGAGAACACCTACGTCAAGTGCAAGGCCTTGCTCCAGGAGATGCGCGCCTATCTGAAGGCTGAGAACTTCGACCAGCCCTTCACCCCGAGCGACCTGAACACCGAGACCAACGGCCTCAAGGTGTCCATCACCTACGCCAAGGACGCTCTTGCCACCGACCCGGTAACCCCGGATCAGACTGGCACTCCCGAGCAGCCTGGTACTCCTGAGCAGCCCGGTACCCCCGAGCAGCCCGCTAAGCCCGAGCAGCCCACCACCAAGCCCGAGAAGCCTGGCAAGTCGGACACCACGACCACGGTAACCACCAACAAGGCGAACACCAAGGGCGGCCTGCCCACCACCGGTGATCGTTTTGATGGCCGCGTGGTGGCTGCATTCGCCATCGCTGGCGTTGCCGTCATCTCCGCGGGCGGTTACTTCCTCTACCGTCGCAATAAGGAGTAACGTCCTAGCTGAGCGGGCAAGGCAGCAATGGCAGGCTCGCCCGCTTAACCCGCCTTTTGACCGACGGGAAACCCGCCTGAAATCTTTTCAAAAAAGATTTCCCCGCACACACTTTGCTGTGCTATAGTGCAGCGCAACAGCAACTAGGTGCGACCGTACCATGGCATCACGAAAGGAGCCACCGACATGAAGAACGCGATGAAGTCTCTCAACAACTGGTGGTGGCGTGATGCGAATACGATCGGTCGACGGTGAGTCCCTCACGCCTGTTTTTGCGCTCTAGGTGATTGGA
>DBEWII010000033.1:0-24261 GCA_048384935.1 Collinsella aerofaciens
AACGAGGCCTTTGCCGAGCGTGTTCGCGTGGAGACCGATGCCCTGCTGGGCAAGGTGCTCTTCACCACGAGCTGCGCCATGAAGAACTCTTTCGCGATGAACGACAACGTGAGGTAGGGATTTCTCGTCGATCGAATAGCGCTAAAACGCTTTGTCGCTTTCGCTCAATCTTGGGTACAAGAACGCCAATGCAGTTGTTTGTGATTGGAGACAACCATGGTTATGAAACTCGATCAGCTTGTTAACGGCGCCATTAACGTGGGCTTTGGCGCTGCCGCCGTTGCTGTCGAAGGCGGCAAGAAGGTCCTCGACGACCTTAATACCAAGGGCGAGCAGGTTCGCAAGGACGCCGGCACCCCCGATATCGCCCGTAGCGTGTCCGACATGTTCGAGCAGGCCGGCGGCACCATCTCCGACCTGACCGAGCGTCTGGGCATGCAGGGCGAGACCGCGGCCCAACGCGTGCTCGACGAGCTCATTCTGGCTCGCGTCCGCGTTATGACCGCGCCCGAGCGCACGGCCTTCCTGGCTCATGTGCGCGACATCGTCGATTCGGTCGAGGACAACGTGACCTCGGTGCCCGTCGAGTCTGTTGAGGCCGACGATGCGAAGGATACCGAAGAGGCCGAGTAGCAGCGCAGATGGCAGATTCCACCACCGATTACAACAATCTAGATCCTCTGGGTAACGAGGCGGCGGTTGTCGATGAGGTCGACGCTGCCGTCTCGGGCGCTCGCAAGAAGCCACGCGCTGTCGATATGGTGCCCGAGGAGCCCGACGCGATGGCACCGGACGAGGAATACCAGCTCACGCCGGCGGGTCGTCGCGAACGCATTGGGCAGATTGTTCGCCTGGTCAAAAAGTACCGCGTGTGGGATAACCTCACGCCGGTTCGTTTGCGCCGCCTGCTCGAGGAACTCGGCCCCATGTTCGTCAAGATGGGGCAGATTCTGGCCAACCGGTCCGAGATTCTGCCGCAACGCTTTTGCGACGAGCTGCGTCGTCTGCGCTCCGACGTGGAGCCGGTGCCGTACGAGGTAGTGCTTCGCTGTCTGGAGGAAGAATACGGCCTGCGCCTGGGGGAGATGTTCGATGCGATCGATCCCAATCCGCTTGGTAGCGCATCGCTCGCGCAGGTGCACCGCGCCCGCCTGGTGACCGGCGAGGATGTGGCCGTCAAGGTGCAGCGCCCCGGTGCGCAGCAGGTTATGGCGCAGGACATCGATATCATCCGCTCGGTGGTGCGTATCGTTTCCAAGTTCGTCAACACCGATCAATTCGTTGACCTGCACGGCGTGGTCGAGGAGCTGTGGACCTCGTTTCGCGAGGAGACCAACTTTTTGGCCGAGGCCAAAAACCTCAACGACTTCTACGAGTTCCATAAGAGCGTTCATGGCGTGACGTGCCCTAAATCCTATCTGGACCTGTGCACCGAACACGTGGTGGTTATGGACTACGTCGACGGCATTTCGATCGCCGATCCTGAACGCTTGGTGGCCGAGGGCTATGACTTGGAAAAGATCGGTGCCGCGATTGTCGAGGACTACTCGTCGCAGGTGCTTGATGACGGCTTTTTCCATGCCGACCCGCATGCGGGAAACATCATTCTCAAGGACGGCATCGTTTACTTTATCGACTTGGGCATGGTCGGGCGTATGTCGAGCCACGACCGTGGCATCGTCAAGGACATGATTTTCGCCGTGGCCGAGGGTGACGTGCCCAAGCTCAAGGATTCGCTCATGCGCTTTGCCGTGACGCGCGGCGACTCGGCCGAGCTCGACCATTCGGCCTTTTTGTCAGACTTGGACTTTATCGTCGCCGACTTTGCGGGTCTTGACCTTAAAGATCTTGATATCGGCGAGTTTTTGACCTCGCTGCTAAACCTGGCGCGCAAAAACGACGTTGAGCTGCCGAGCGTGGTGACGATGTTCGCGCGCGGCATGGTGACGCTTGAGGGCCTGCTGACCGAGTACATGCCCAACGTCAACATGATCCAGATCATCCAGACGCACATCAAAAACGAGAAGAGCACCTATGCACGCGTCCGCGAAATGGGGCGCGATCTTGCCGCGAGCAGCTATCGCGCGGCAAAAGGCTCGCTCGAGGCGGCCGAGTATCTGGGCTTGGCATCGCGCATGCTCACGCGCGGACAGCTTAAGGTAAACACGCAGATCATGAGCAGCGATAAGGCGCTGCGACAGCTGGGCGGAATTATCGACCGCATGTCGATGGCGATTGTGATCGCCGGTCTGTTTATCGGTTCGTCGGTGGTGTACTATGCACGCATCGAGCCGGTTGTGTTTGGTATCCCAGTCATTGGCTTTATGGGCTACGTGAGCGCGCTGGTGCTGGCACTTATGCTGGGCCGCAATATCTGGCTCAACAGCCACGGCGGCAAGCACTAGAGTCTGCGACCGTCACCGCATTTTCCTATCGCAAACAATAGCTTTTACCATGGGCTTCGCCTGCGTGCGAGGCCCTTTTGCGTGATACCATTTTGACGGTAATAATCGATGGCCTAGATGGTGGTGCGGAGACGCACGAATGCGCGGTTATCCTGCGCATTTGGGAGAATCGGGGTGCAAGTCCCCGGCTGTACCAGTAACCGTAATTCCTCTTGGCTCGGGATGCTCGCGTCGCAGATCGGACGACGTGCCCGAGTCGTTAAGGTTAAGTCGGATCGCCTCCCATCTTGCATGCGGCTGCGGCGTATGCCGCCGGTGTGCATAGGGCTCTGGAGGGAAGGGGGACCCCGATGGGGGAACTCGAGCGCAACATGCGCGATGACGTGGGGCAACTTCAAGGCAACGCTCCAAGTACAGACAGTAGGAGACAAATGGATATGTTTGAGGACGAGTGCCAGCGTGCCTCGCTTCGTCGCCGTGGCGTAATCGCGCGCGGCGTGGCAAAGCGCTGCCTGGTGGCATTCCTGGCCTTCGCGATGGCCTTTGGCACCACGCCGGCTCAGCTGTGGGCCGAGGGTGCCGAGGGCATTACCGACGCTGTGGCTCAGGCTACGACGCCAGGCGAGGACGCAGCGCTTGTGGGCGGTACCGCTGAGCAGAGCGGCGCCGAGGTTTCGGATTCCGGGAGCGCGCCTGCAGCTAGTGCCGCCACTACAGAGGCAGCAACTGGCGACGAAGGCTCGGCGACGGGGGAGAGCCCTGCCACGAGCGAGCAGTCTTCGACGGCATCCGCTGGCCAAGCAGGATCTGCCGCCGCGGCTGCCGTCCAGACAGAGAACCCGACAGAAACTGGCGATGTCGTCAAGAAGCAAATCGAGGTCTCGTTCTCGATTATCGGCACCGATGCCGACGGCAAGGCTCAGACCTGGGTGGCGCCTACGCAGCTCAAGCTCGACGAGGGCGCGACGGCTGCGGATGCCTTCATTAAGCTGCAGGAGAAGACGGGCTTCAAGGCGAAGTACGATCCGAACACGGCATACGGTTTCTACCTCGAAAGCATCACCTCCCCGAGCGATGGCCGCACGCTTGCCTACGATCCGACGACTCATGCCTACTGGCAGCTGTTCGTCGACGGCGCGTCTTCCTCGGTTGGCGCGAGCAGCGTCAAACTCACCCAGGGGCAGAAGATTGAGTTTGCCTATACGGCTGGTAGCGCGTCCCCTGTCGTTAAGGACCAGCTTGCTGCGAATGTGACCGTCATTGGTCGCGATGCCCAGGGCAAGACTCAGACCTGGGTCGACAACGCGCAGTATGTGGTGACGTCCGGTTCGAGCGCGCTTGATCTTACGAAGGTCGCGCTTGAGGCGAATGATATTGACGCCGTTGCTGCGGGCTCCTTCATTCTGAGCCTTAAGTACAACGGTGTTGAGCTGGGTACGCCCCAAGATTATTCGACCTATTGGCAGCTGTTTATCAACGGCAAGTCGAGTGACTATACGGCGGACAATGTCACCATCCATGCTGGCGATACCGTCACGTGGTTCTACGGTGGCTGGGGAGACCAGTTGCCGTCCGATTCTGTCCATGCTTCCGTTCAGGTGCTTGGCAAGGACAAGGACGGCAAGCAGCAGGTTTGGGCTTCGACGGGCCAGACGAGTCTCAAGGCGGGCTCTACTGCTAAGGACCTGTTGGAGCAGACTGGTCTTAAACTCAAAGCTACAGAAGAGTCTTGGGGTTGGTACCTTAGGGGCATTACCTCGCCGCTTGACGGTAAGACCTATTGTGGCTCTGATGCTGCGACCAATAGCTATTGGCGCTTCTACGTAAAGGGCAAGTCCGACGCAAAGTACAAGTTCGCCGACGTTGGCGCTGGTGCCTACGAGCTCCATGAGGGTGACGCCGTCACCTTTATGTATGCTGGCGACAGCGATGCCCTCCCTGGTCAGGTGCTTGGATCCGCCGATATCATCGGCCCCGATGTCAACGGCAACAATACTCGCTGGGGCTCGGCAAGCAATGTTTCCCTGCCCGAAGGCTCTACGGCTCAGGACCTTATTGAGACGGTGCTGAAGGCGAAGGGCGTTACGTACAACGGCTCCCAGAGTGGTGAGTACTGGTTCCTCAATTCCATCAACTCGCCGTTCGATCACAAGCCGTATGCCTGGGATGCTGCGACCAATAAATATTGGCACCTGTATATCAATGGAGAGCCCTCCTTACTCCGCGCCAATCAGATTACGCTCAAAAGCGGCGATAAGGTTACGCTTGCCTATACCACCGACGATTCGGCCATGCCCGATCCCGACAAGATTGTCGTGGACCCGAGTGCGACGACTCCTGATTGGGATGCCGAGTGGGCCGGCTACGGCAACAGTGGCAACGGTTCGACCGTAACGGATGCCAAGACGCCTGTGCAGGCCGCCGGTCTTAAGTGGGCCTTCGATTGGAAGGCCGAGTCTGGCCAGCAGTATGCCAACTGCAGCGAGCCTGTCATCGCTAACGGCTTTGTGTACATCGCGACCGAGAACGAGCTCATTAAGATCGATTCGTCCACGGGCAAAAAGGTTGCCTCTGCGCCGCTTGCCTCTAAGGTGAGCTATACCTCTCGCCCAATCTATACCAATGGCCTTATCATCGTTCCGCTCAACGGCGGTGCGGTCCAGGCGATTACTGCAGACAAGCTGATCTGCAAGTGGCTGTCGCCTGGTTTGACGGACTTGACGCAGAGCTCCTGCACCGTCGTTTCGGACGGCGAGTACGTCTATGTAGGCTCGGTCGATATTTCGTATGACGAGAATTACAACGCGACCTACGGCAACGGCTCCTTTATGCGCATTAAGATTGCCACGGGCGAAGTTTCTTGGCAGAACATTGACGCTTCCGAGGGCTATTACTGGACTGGTGCGGCTTTGACGGATAAGTATGCCATCGTTCCTACGAGCGCGGGCACGCTTAAGTGCATTGATAAGACGACGGGCGATGTCGTTTCGACCATGAAGCTCGGCGCTCTCGCGAACGCCGACTGTGTCGCCGATCCGTCCAATGGTTCGACCTTCTATCAGATGACGCACGATGGAAAGCTCCATGTGATTTCGCTTTCGGCGAAGGGCGTACTGAGCGAGCAGAAGACGGTCGACCTGGGTCTTACTAATAACATGAGCGCACCGGCGGTGGCTGGCGAAAACTTGTTTGTCGGCGGACAGACGGCTACTGGCTCTGCTCTGGCTCTCTATAATCTGAAGACCGGTAAGACCACGATGGTCACCGCTGCTGACGGTAAAGAACTGCCGGCCGGATTTAACGGTATTGCTGCTACTCCGCTGGTGAGTGTTCAGGGTGGCAAGACCTATGTGTACTTCACCGTTAACAGCGCGGATAGCAAGGATTACGTCAACTACTCTGCTGGTGGTGGCGTGTATCGCTATACGCTCGGCGATGCAGAGGCGACGCAGATTTATGATGCGGCTGGCCATTACCAGCACTGCGACTCTCCGGTCATTGCCGATGCATCTGGCAACCTGTACTACATCAATGACTCGGGCACGCTGTTTAAACTTGGAGCTGTCGAGTCTTGGACGGTTGCCTTTAATTCCAACGGCGGGTCTGCTTGCGACACTAAGTTTGTTGCTACGGCCGACGGCAAGCTGGTCAAGCCGGCCGATCCGACGCGCGATGGCTACACTTTCGGCGGTTGGTATACCGATGAGACTTGCACGCAGGCGTATGACTTCAGTACGCCGGTGACGGCCGACCTGACGCTGTATGCCAAGTGGACTAAGAATGCCGTTAACCCTGGCGGTAATGGCGGTTCAGGCTCCAATGGCGGCAATGGCGGCGTTGGTTCGAATGGCGGCGGCGGTTCTAGTACCGGTACTGGTTCCGGCACTGACGCTGGCACGGGTTCTGGCTCCGGCTCGAAGGGCGGCGCTATTGCCCCGGGCAAGAAGCCGGTGACCAAGACGACGGTGTCGACCAAGACCGAGACCAAGGACAACAAGTCCGACAAGAAGTCCGACAAGAAGTCTGACAAGAAGGGCAACAAGTCCGACAAGAAGGACAACAAGTCCGACAAGAAGTCCGATTCCAAGTCCGATACGGGTGCTGCTTCCATGACCACTGCTAAGAAGTCCTCTAGTGCTTCCGAGCAGGAGACGGGCACCAACCCGCTCGCCATTGTTGGCGTTGCCGCCGGCGTCATCGGTCTCGCCATCGTCGGCGTGTTCGTGTTCACCAAACGTCGGTAGGTGAGGGCTGTGTCCAATAAATCCAAGGACGCTGACCCCAAGCAACCAGATTCCTCGTTCATTCAGCTCGATGATCCAAAGCAAAAGGGCGCCGCTTCGGCGGCGTCCACCTCTCGTCGCAAGGCGCTCCTCGGCGTTCTGACTGCTGCATGCACCATTCTGATCGTCGTCTCGCTGGGTTTCGTCCATCCTTCCACAAGCGGTGCCTGGTCCATCGACTGGATCATTCAGACCGTGACGGGGGAGAGCGTCGTCACCAAGGACACCAAGGCGTCTGGCTCGACTACGACTTCGGGCGAGGCCAGTTCCAAGGATTCCAAGTCATCGAATGACGCAAAAGATGAGTCCAAGGGTTCGAACGACGACAAGGACGATTCCGAGTCTTCAAACAAGGAATCGGACAAAAACTCGGATAGCAAGAAGTCCGAGGACCGGGGCGGCAAGAAGTCTGGCGATAAATCCGCTGCCCAAAATACGGGAGCCAGTGATACTTCCAATGCGTCTGGCGGTGCTTCTTCGGGCGGTGGCCAGTCGTCTGATGGAGCCTCATCCTCTAATGGTGGAAACGCCTCCTCGGGCGGCCAGAGCGGCTCACAGGAGTCCAACTACGTTACGGTGACGGTTTCGGTCACATCGAGCGCTGTGGACAATCCTGTGTCCTCTGGTGGCACCTTTACCTTTAACGAAGGCGCTACCGTCTACGATGCCCTGTGCGCGCTGGGCCTCTCTGTCAACGCACACGGCTCATCGTACGGCACGTATGTTTCTGCGATTGGTGGTTTGGCCGAGAAACAGTACGGCGGCACGAGCGGCTGGATGTATTCCGTCAACGGCACAACGCCCATGACGGCCTGTAGTAACTACGTTCTCTCAAACGGCGACAACGTAGTCTGGTATTACGTTACAGACTAGAGGCCTCGACATAGCGCGCCAGACGGGCGGTTCGGACCAACATCCGAGCCGCCCGTTTTTCATGCGAATGGGACTGGATCGCCGGGTCTCTCGGCAAACAAAAAACCGGTTGGAACGGGAATTCCAACCGGTTATACATTCAAGCAAATAGTGAATCGACTACGACCGTGCGCCCTCGAGGAAGAAGCGGCGGCTGAAGTAGTTGTACCAGGTGACGAGGAATGTGGCGATGGCCTTCATGGCCTGGTAGCCGATGCTCAAAAACGTGACGCCCACAAACATGTACAGGTCGTTGAGGCCCAGGCCGATCACCGACAGGATGGTGAAGATCGTGAACTCGCGCTTGCGGCTCATGCCTTCGCGGTGGTCGAACACGTACTTCATGCTGAGCCAGTAGTTGACCACGACGGATGTGATAAACGAAACCGTGGTGCTCATCAAAAAGTCGAGGTGGAACAGCTCGACGAGCGCAATGAGCATGCCCCAGTCGATGCCAAAGGAGATAAGACCCACGACGGCAAACTTGAGGAACTGCTTGGTATGAGGTTGTGCCAGCGCCTTGCGCACGTAATCACATCCAATGCGTTGATGAATCGAGCAGAGGATACTTTAGAGCTTTTACAAGGGAAACGTAAGGTCTTTGCCAAGAACTATATGAACTCGCCAAATTTTCAAGAGCTAATCCGCAAACGTTGAAAATTTGCCCGTAAACGAGCGACACCCACGGACGATACTGCGCTGAGTGCGCGTCGTCCGTGGGCGCCGTAATGCTACAGGGGTTTCGAGCTATTTTGTCTCGTCGCCCTCCAGGAAGATTTTTCGGGTCACAAAGTTGTAGACCATGACAAGCGCGGTGGCACAGATCTTGGCGATATTGGCCTCGAGTCCCAGGCCGGCGTTGAGCGCCAGCACGATGCCATCGTTGAGCACCAAACCGATCACGGACAGCACGACAAAGATGATGAACTCGCGGCGGCGGCTCATGCCTTCCTTGTGCGCAAACACGTATTTCATGCTTGCGAGGTAGTTAAAGATGAGTGAGATGATAAAGCCGCTGGTGTTGGCGATTAGGATGTTGAGGCCCAGACCGTAGTGGAGCAGATTCATAATGCCAAAGTCGATAACCGTGGCAATGACACCGACGACGCCAAATTTCATAATCTGCGCAAGGAGCTTTTGCATGGTACCTGCCTTAAGCTGGCGCCGAAGCGCCGCGGGGATGACAAACTCAGCAAGTTTAGCCAATCCCCGCGGGTGGTGCTAGACGCGCTCCTCGATAGCACCGTTTCTATATGCATCGAGCAGCTGGCGCAGGTCCTGGATCTGGCTGCGAATTTTGGCGCCAGTATCGGTGTCGCTCACCATGCGGCGACGGTCTGCTTGGTCAAAACGGTTGGTCTCGCTTTCGATGTCCACGTTGCGCGTGAGTGCCTCGGCAACCGTCGTAAAGGCCTGGTGTGACTTGAGGCGGCAGCCGCGCGAGCTCGAGATGAGCGTATAGCCGGCGATACCCGTCTTGGGATGGTAAGCGCGGCAGAAGCCGCCATCGATGACCAGCAGCTTGCCCTCGGCGCGGATGGGCTGCTCGCCCTTGGTGGTTTTAACGGGCGTGTGGCCGTTGATGATGTGGCCGGTCGGCGAGCATGCCATGGGCGCGACGCCAAACTCGCGCATGATGTCATCGCAGACCGAGGGCGACTTGGTAAGCGTAAAGTACGGATCCATCGGCTCGACCCAGGTGCTCTTATCGGCGATATAGGCGCGCTCAAAGGTACGCACCAGGCGTCCGCTGGCGGGTGAGTTAAAGCCAATCCACAGGTACCACATCCAGTCGAGGGCATCACGGTCGCCCACGCGCCGGGCGCGGCGGGCGATGTGGTCGCAAAAATCGAGATAATCGCGGCCAGCGTGCCAGGTGCCCAGACAGTTCATGCTGCTAAAGGTGCCGTCTTCGTTGAGCGGAACGCAGCCGTGGAAGAGCAGGTTGCCGTTGGCGACCTTGTACATCGAGCCGTGGGAATAGAGGAAATCGATATGGCGATGCAGGTGATCGGCGGTGACAAACTCGGACACGAGCTTGTCGATGATGTGCTGCTCCTGGGGCGTGAGCGTATAGGGGTCTGCCGGGTCGACGGTGGGGAAGTCGTTGGTCGTGAGCGGCCACACGCTGCCGTCGGCGAGCGTGACCGTGCCGGTGTCGTGGTCGATCTTGTCGAGTAACAGACGGTCGGTCATGTCGAACTCGGGGTGGAGCTGGATAATCTGGCCCTCGAGCTTAAAGAGCAGCACGTTGATAGCCTTGATCAGCGGGGTGATGGACTCACCGACGGTGTAGGTGGCATCGGCAAAGGCGACAAGCTCACGCAGCGAGATACCGTAGTCATTCTCGAGGATCTCGTAATTGTCGTAGCGTAGGTTGTTGCGCAGCACTGTGGCGATGCAGGCGGGCTCACCGGCGGCGGCGCCCATCCACAGCAGATCGTGGTTGCCCCACTGGATGTCGAGCGAATGATAGGTGAGCAGGCGGTCCATAATCTTGGCAGCGCCGCCGCCACGGTCGAAGATATCGCCCACCAGGTGCAGGTGGTCGACGGCCAGGCGCTTGATGAGCGAAGCGAGCGACTCGATAAAGTCGTCGGCGCTGGCGGTCTCCAGGATGGACTCCACGATGCGCTCGTGATAGCGCACGCGATAGTTGTTCTCGTCCGGGTGCGTGTGCAACAACTCATCGATGATATAGGCGTAGTCGCGCGGGATGGCCTTACGCACCTTGGAGCGCGTGTAGCGGCTTGAAAGCGAGCGAGCGACCATGATGAGCTGGTCAAGCATCGTCTTGAACCAAGTTGGCGAGTCCTCGCGCTGGCTGCGGACCAGCTCAATCTTCTCGCGCGGGTAGTAAATGAGCGTGCACAGCTCGCCCTTTTCGTCAAAGGAGAGCGTGTCGCCAAAGATCTCGTCGACATGCTCGCGCACGACGCCCGAGCAGTTGTTGAGGATGTGCATAAAGGCTTCGTACTCGCCGTGCACGTCGCTCATAAAATGCTCGGTGCCCTTGGGTAGGTTGAGGATGGCCGAGAGGTTGATAATTTCGGTAAACGCGGATTGTTCGGTGGGGAACTGTCTCGACAGCAGGCGCAGATACTTGAGGTCTTGCGGGTTGCGATCGAATGCGACCATGAAACACCTTCCGATGGGGCTGGTAAAACTGATAAACAGCGTCAAACGTTTATCAGTATGCGCCGCTTTTGTTTCGATTTTGCGCCGGCGGCTGAATTGTCGGCTGAACGGTTTGGTAAATCGATTTAGTTGAGGTGGATATGGCGGTTGAGTGGAGACGACAGAAGGTGTTTTCTCAGATATTTATGCGTGGGGCCGGTGGAGACGATGGTGGTAAAGATGTTCGCTATTTTTGGTTCGATTTGGTAAATAGTGGACATATGTACCGTATGTAGGCTCACTGTGCGATAATTTGCGCAGCAATGAGTAAGGAGCCTCATATGAGTGATTTTGTCCTGACCTGTGAATCCGCCGCCGACCGAACCCGTGAGTTCTTTGCGTCGCGCAATATCCCTGTCGTGTGTTTTCATTACGAGATCGACGATGTTGTCCATACGGACGATCTGTATCAGTCGATTACGCCGGACAAGTTTTTTGCCCAGATTGCCGCGGGCGCCATGCCCAAGACGTCTCAGGTGAGCGTGGGTGAGTACAAGGAGTTTTGGGAGCCGTTTGTTGCCGAGGGTAAAGACGTGCTGCACCTGGCGTTGTCGTCGGGTATTTCGGGCACGTATGGATCGGCCTGCGTTGCGGCGCAGATGCTCGCGGATCGCTATCCCCAGGGCGGCAAGGTGCGCGTCATCGATTCGCTGGCGGCGTCTTCGGGCTTTGGCCTGTTGCTGGAATATGCCGCCGACGTGCGCGATAGCGGGGCCTCACTCGACGAGACGGCTGCCTGGATCGAGGAGCACAAACTCAACCTGCACCACTGGTTCTTCTCGACCGATCTGTCGAGCTACCTACGAGGCGGTCGCATTTCGGCTGCGAGTGCGATCATCGGCACGGCGCTTAAGATTTGCCCGCTTATGACGGTCGATTGCGATGGCAAGCTGTCGCCACGTGAGAAGATTCGCACTAAGAAGCGCGCGATTTCCGAGATGGCCAAGACCATGATGGCACACGTGCAGGACGGTGTGGATTATTCGGGTAAGTGCATCATGTCGCACTCGGCGTGCCGTGAGGATGCCGAGGCAGTTGCGGCGCTGATTGAGGAACAGGTTCCGCAGCTTAAAGGCAAGATTGAGATCAATGACATCGGTACTCTGATTGGCTCGCATACCGGACCTGGTACGGTGGCGCTCTTCTTTATGGGCGACAAGCGCGTGGATTAACTTGGCTCATCACGTCGCTGCGTGATTGCTCAAACGAAAACGGCCCGCCTCACGTTTGTGGGGCGGGCCTTGCTGTTGCGGCTAGCGTTTCTTTCCGCGGAAGAAGAAGCCGTGCAGTGACGGCTTGAGGCCGCGGTTGGCGCGATGCTCCTCGACGCGCTCGTGGATCGAAGCGACACGCTCGATGACTTCGTCGGGAATCGGCACGTCGGGATTCATGTTCTCGACCTGGCTGACCTCGGCGGCGGCGACCTGGTCGATAATGGGCACATCGTCGCGCGAGATGACAGGTGTGGCGTCTTCCTTCATCTTGCGATAACGCTGCATCATGTCGGTCTGTAGCTGCTGGGCCGAAGGCGGCGTCCAGATGATGGCGTTGGCGCCGGCGGCGATGGTCTCACGGATGCTCTCGGGTGTCTTGCCGCCCGGCGCGATGAGCGGCAGGTTGGGATAGTGCTCGCGCAGTTCACGCAGGACCTGGGGTGTGTTTTTGCCGGCGGCGATGTTGAGAATCTTGGCACCGGTGCGCACTTTGGCATGCGCATCATCGTCGCAACGTACGACTGTGGCGATGACGGGGATGTCGGCGATGTTGGTGATGTGCTCGACCATCTCGGCAGTGGCGGGTGAGTTGACCACGCAGCCCGCCGCGCCCTGCATCTCGGAGACGGCTGCCATCTGTACGGAGCGCTTACCGGTCGTAGTTCCGCCGCCCACGCCTACAAAGACCGGGCACTCGGCGACGGTCAACAGCGCCTGCGTAATGGCCGGCTGCGGCGTGAAGGGGTAAACGGCAAAGACGGCATCGGCGTTGGAGTTGCGGATGACGGCCACGTCGGTGGTGTAGATGAGCGATTTGATACGACGTCCGAAGAGCGTGAAGCCGCTGGCCTCCTCGATCTCGTCGGGCATGCGAAGGGCCGCCTTGCGCAAACGCCCGTCGATGGGCAGCGGCTCCATGGGGAGCAGTCCGTTGGGGGTCACGGCTACCTGGGGCTCGGTGAACTCGTCTGCGAGCTCGACCTCGGAAAAATCG
Organism: Collinsella aerofaciens; assembly: GCA_048384935.1. Lineage (GTDB taxonomy): Bacteria > Actinomycetota > Coriobacteriia > Coriobacteriales > Coriobacteriaceae > Collinsella > Collinsella aerofaciens_CH. The sequence continues at coordinate 12,986 of DBEWII010000033.1, forward strand.
ACCGAGGCGACGATGTCCTCGTGAACCTCGGCAGGTACATCGATGGGAGCTTGGTCGTTTGCCGCGGCAGGCGTGTCGAAGGAGCTGGTGCCGAGGAAGGCGTCGACGCGCTCATTTAGATCGTTGAGGGTATCCATGGAGGCTCGATTCTATGTGATGATGGCCGGCGCGATGCAGCCGGAATTGCGAATGCTAAATCGTTTGACGAGTTGATTTTTCCCCGCCGCGCCATCCGTTAGACCGAAGGGCCGGCGAACGTGAAGGAGCTGTGGTGGCGGGTATCGAGGTGCTATCTTGAAAGCCCCGTTTAAAAGAGAGGTGACGCGGTATGGAATTGACAGCAATGTTTGGCTCGATCGGCCTGTGTGTGGGCGCAATCGTTGCCGCCGCGGTCATCTACTTTGTGGTCACGGCCATTAAGGGCAAAAGGGTCGAACGCAAGGAGCGTGCGATGCTTAAACAGCATTGCGACCAGCAGGGCAAACGCGCACGGAGATAGCTTGTTGAGTTTTTGATCCGTGCGCTAGCTGCGTTTTCGGATCAGGGCAATGTAGAAGCCCTCAAAGTCGCGGCTAGGCGGAATGGTCAGCGTGCCGGGCATACCGTTGGCGACGGACGAGACGTGGCCGGCGGCGATGGCCTCGGTGAGAGCGTTGCTCTCGATATGCGGCTCCTCGCCGGCATCCTGGGCACGGCGCGTTTCGCTTTCGCTCGGCGTGCCGTCGAGGGGGATGAGCTCGCAGTCCATGTGCTTGTCGAGGGCCTCTTGCAGGGCGTCCTCGTTTTCCTGCGGCAAGATCGAACAAGTGGAATAGACGAGCGTGCCGCCCGGTTTGAGGGCACCCATGGCGCGGTCCAGAAGCGCGCGCTGCGAGCGTGCGCACTTGCAAAGCAGCTGCTCCGTGAGCCCGTGCAGACTTTTCTCGTTGCCGCTGATGACGGTGCCCGTGCCGGTGCAGGGAGCGTCGAGCAGGATGCGGTCAAAGCGGAAGAACTCGTCGAGCTCGCGTGCGTCGATACGCATGACGGGCACGTTTTTGGCACCCTGGCGGTGGAGGTTGGACTCAAGCTTTTCGGCGCGGGGAATGCTCATCTCACAGGCGGTGAGGTGCGCCTGTCCCTGGGTGAGGGCGGCGATCTGCGTTGTCTTGCCGCCGGGGGCTGCGCACATGTCCAGGATGTCCTCGCCTGCCTGGGCGCCCAGGACCAACGGCGGCATCATGGATGACAGGCTCTGCAGGTAGATCTTGCCGTCGCGGTAGATGTCGAGATCCCACAGATCGGAAACCTGGGCCTCGGGCAGGATAAAGGCGTCTGGGTACCAGGCGACGGGGTTGTGGGCGATGCCGGCGGCACCGAGCGCCGCAGCGATGTCCTCGGCGGTCGCCTTGAGCGTGTTGGCGCGCAGCGTGACCGGGCGTGTGGCCGCGGCGCCGAAGCCCTCGATCATGAGCTTGGCATCGGCGGGCGCATAGGCGCCGGCGACCGTGTCGACCATAAAGCGCGGCAGGTCGGCGGCGGAGTGTTGGGCGGCAAGCTGGTCAGAAAGCTCGGTAGCAGCAAACTGCCTGAGCTTGAGCTCGGCCTTGACCTGCTTTTTCTGCTTACGACGACGCGGCTTGGACATCCGTCTTTCCTTCCCATTCCATTACATGTCGAGTGTTGTTTTAGTACTGGCTCTCGTGCTTGCTGAAGAAGTCGAAGCGCGGGGGCAGCGGCTTCACGCGGTGCTCGCCGGGCTTCTCGCCCAGGCTTTCCACGAACTCGTCCGTGGAGGCAAATATGTTGTCCCAGCTAAAGAAGGCGACGGGGTCGACGTCGAAGTACTCGCAGATGAGCTCGCAGCCGGCCGGCACGATGCCGTGCATGAGCACGGTCGCCACGCGCAGCTCGGTGAAGGCGTCGACGAGGGCCTGCGTCATCGCGGTATTGGCTTGCTCGCCCTCAAGCTTGTTGGCAGCCTTGGAGGCGTCGCTCCAGCGCTTGTTGGCGGCGCGCAGGTAGTCGTCGCACACAGCGAGCGCGCGGTGCGTCTCGAACTTGTACATGGCCTGCTCAAACGCGAGGGCGGCCTGCTCGGCGGCCTCCACCACGGTGGCCGAGGCGGCGCCGGCGGGGATGCAACCGTTGCGATAGGGGCTCTCGTCGCCCTCCTTGACGGCGACGCCGTAGAAGCAGCTGCGGGCCAGGCGGTTGAAGACGCCGGTCAAAAGGGCGCTTTCCTTAAGGGCCGGATCGATGACGCGCTTGTCGTCGCAGGCGTGCACCTCGTTGCCGTCCTTGTCCTTGCCGGTCACGCGGGTGTCGTATGCCTTGGGGCTAAAGCTCACCGGCTTCTCGGACAGGCCGAGCGACAGCCAGTGCGCGCGCATCTGCTCGCAGGTGTAGTGGTTGAGCAGGTCGTCTGCCGGCGGGGGAGGCGTCTGCGAGGACGAGCTTGCCTTTTTGCCCATGTAGAGCAGGTGGTAGCAGGCGCTGACGGTGCTCTGCGTGAGGTTCCAACCCAGGGCCTCCCACATGGCGGTCTGCGCGATGCAATAGAAGTAGATGTTGTCCTGGCCAATGAACTGGTAGATCTGTGCGTCATCCGAGCACCACCAGTCGCGCCAGTCGAGCGAGCTGTGCTGGTAGGTGGGCGCGGGGACCTGCGTGGAATCGGCGGCGGGCTCGCCCATGAGGGCGGCATCCTGGGCGGCGACGCCCTCGGTCACGCCGGCGGCCTTGGCATCGCGTGCGAGCACGGTGCGCGTATAGCTGATGGGAGCCCACAGGCTCTCGGGCCAGCACCAGCAGGTGACGTCGGAGACGCCATCGACCTCGGGCACCGGAACGCCCCAGTCGATGTTGCCGGTGATGCGGAAGGGTACGAGCGCCTTGCCGCTGCGGAAGCGCACGCCGCCGTTGGCGAGCACCGCGTGGGCATCGTCGCGCTCCTTCCAGCTGGGGAAGGTGACGGTAAAGCTGCTCTTGTTGCCCTCGGGCTCCAGCACGGTGTGCTCGGGAAGCTGATCCTCGACGGCATCGAAGGCCTCGCGGAACTTGTTCTGGATGTAGAGCTGGGCCGGCAGCAGCCACTCTTCCATGGTCTTGGAGACCACGGAGCGAACCTGCGGGTTCTGGGCGAGCTTGGCGGTATAGGTTTTCATAAAGTCGAGGTAGGCCGGCAGGTCGAAGTAGAGGTTGTCGACCGGGCGCAGCTCGGGCACCTCGCCGGTGAGCTGGCTCTTGGGCGCGATGAGCTCCTCGGGCTCAAACTGGTGACCCAGGTCGCACTCGTCGGCATAAGCCTTCTCGGACTTGCAGCCATGGATGGGGCAGCGGCCGATCACCTGGCGGCCGTTGAGGAACGTGCCGGCCTTGGCGTCGTAGAACTGCAGCGTGGAGCGCTTGGAGATGGTGCCCTGTTCGTGCAGACGCTCGATAATCTCGGCGGTCACCTCGTTGTGAATCTGCGCAGCCGGCTCAAGGCCCGAGCCGCCGTAGATATCGCAGCTGATGTTGTAGTTGTTGAGGGTCGCGGCCTGGCGGGAGTGATTGGACTCGACATACTCGGCGATGGACTTGTCGTAGCCCTCGTTCTCCTTGAGCTTGCGGTAGCTCTCCATGATGGGCGAGCCATAGCAGTCGGTGCCCGAGGTGAAGATGACGTTCTCGCGGCCCAGACGGTCGCGTAGGAAGCGGGCGAAGAAGTCGGCCGGGACAAAGACGCCACCGACGTGGCCAAAGTGAAGGCCCTTGTTACCGTAGGGCTCGCCGGCGGTAACGATGGCGCGGCGAGGCCAGCTGGGACGGTCGTTCATGGAGTATTTGGATGCCATGGGACTCCTTCGCATATGGTGAGAGCGCGGCCGGGCGCAAGGCCTGGCGACGCGGTGGTCAATTCGTGCATATCGTTCGACATTATCGCACATGCGGACGGGTACGTGGCAGGGGCGCTATCCTAAGATGCTATGAATGAGATTTCCAACATACATGCGTTTGAAGACGAGGAATTTCTGCACGCTTGCTTCGTGTGGGGGATGGTCGTAGTCGGCGTGTTTGCCGTGTGCCTGGTGCCGGTGTTTATGCTGATGGGCGGGCCTGCGGACTTGGATGCGGCTGACGCGGGCGGCTGGACGGCGGTTGTGGGCTGGATAGTCGGCTTGGCCGCGGTTTCTGCGGCGTCATTTGCCGTGCACGAGCTGGTGCACGGTGTGTTTTTTAAGCTGCTGGCGCCTGCGGGCGCGAAGGTGACCTTTGGGGCGAATCGCGAGACGGCGATGATTTATGCCTGCGCCGAGGGCGTTGTGTATTCTCGCCGGCGGTACGTGGCGGTTTGCCTGGCACCGACGGTTGTTGTGACGACAACGCTTGCCCTGGGGTTTGCGTTTTCGGGCTATCCGCTGCTGTGCTATCTGGCGGCCGGCTTGCATTTGTCGGGCTGTGTGGGCGACTGGTATTACGTGCGGACCATTTTGTGCGACCGCCGCATTGTCGCCTGCGAGGATACGTCCTTTGGCGTGCGCTATTTTGGGTGAGGAGATGTCGATGAAGCCGTTGTTGCTGCATGCATGTTGTGCACCATGCTCGCTTGAGCCGGTCCGCCTGCTGCGCGAGGAGGGGTTTGAGCCCACGATTTGCTGGACCAACCCCAATATTCAGCCGCACGATGAATGGCAGCGTCGCCTGGACGAGCTGCGCCGGTGGTGTGCCGAAGGCGGCATCGAGCTTATCGAGGCGGGGGAGGACCGTGAGCGCTGGGAGGCCGGCGTGGCACCGCTGGGTGCCGATCGGCCCCGTCGCTGTCGTGCGTGCTATGCCCTGCGCTTGGCCGAGGCGTGCCGTGTGGCCCAGGAATGCGGGTTTGAATACGTGGGCACGACGCTCGCCGTCTCGCCGTATCAGCTGTTCGACACCTGCAATGATGTGCTCGAGCGCCTGGCGGCCGCACATGGGCTCACGCCGGTGATTCGCGATTTTCGCCCGTATTACCCCGAGGCCACGCGTCGTTCGCGTGAACTGGGCATGTATCGGCAGAACTACTGTGGCTGCCGCTTCTCGGCTGTCGAGGCGGCCATGGACCGCGCCCGCATCCGCGACGAGCGCAAAGCGTCCAAAAAGTAGTTCTTTTGGGCTGGCAGCCTGCTAGGATGTAGAGCGGACTTTAACTATATAAGGAGTATCCGACGTGTCTATGCGTACCGATGATTTTGACTATAACCTGCCCGAAGAGCTCATCGCCCAGGCTCCTACCGAGCCGCGCGACTCCTGCCGCCTGCTGGTGGTGGATCGCAAGGGCTCCCAGGCGGGAACGCCGCTGGAGCACGGCGGTACCGTTGAGCACCGCATCTTCCGCGACATCATCGACTATATCGAGCCGGGCGACGTGCTCGTCATCAACCAGACGCGCGTGATGCCGGCCCGTTTGATCGGTCGCAAGACGGGCTCGGGCGGCGTGGTCGAGACGCTGCTGCTCAAGCGCCGCGAGGATGTTGACCCGCTGGGTCACGTTTGGGAGTGCCTGGTCAAGCCGGGCAAGCGTCTGAAGCCCGGTGCCCAAATTGAGTATCGCGCCGGTGGCGCCCATGCGCCCGAGGGGGCTCCCGTGGTGCTGACGGCCGAGGTCGTCGACTTTGTCACCGATAGCCGCGGCGGCCGACTGGTGCGTTTTGAGCCGGCCGGTTGCAATGCCGCCGGCGATCCGCGCACGCTCGACGAGGCCATCCATGCTGCCGGCCACGTGCCGCTGCCGCCCTACATTACCGATTACGAGGGCGATCCCGAGAAATATCAAACCGTGTACGCCATGAAGGAGGAGCACTCGGCCGCTGCTCCCACGGCGGGTCTGCACTTTACCCCCGAGCTCATGGCCGCTATCGAGGCCAAGGGCGCGAAGTTTGCCGCCGTCGAGCTCGAGGTGGGCATCGATACCTTCCGTTTGGTGGAGGAGGACGACCCTACGCAGCACGTCATGCACACCGAGCGCTACCACGTGTCGCAGGAGGTTGTCGACGCCGTGCATAAGGCCAAGGCCGAGGGTCATCGCGTGATCGCCGTCGGCACTACCGCGGTGCGCTCGCTCGAGAGCGCGTTTGACACGGACGCGCCGGTGTCCGATCCGGCCGTGACGGCGCGCTATTTTGAAGGCCGCGAGGACGGGGCCGATACGCTTGGCCGCGGTGACATCGTGGTGCGCGAGAACGCCACGACGCAGCTTTACCTCATGCCCGGCTCGACCTATCACGTGGTCGACGCGCTGATCACGAACTTCCACGTGCCGCGCTCCACGCTCATGATGCTCGTAAGCGCACTTGCCACCCGCGACCAGATCATGGATGCCTACGCCGCTGCTATCGAAGAACGCTACCGCTTCTTCAGCTTTGGTGACGCCATGCTCATCTTGTAGGTTACGGCGTTTTACAAACGCCGTAACCGGTCGACGCTGCGCGGGCCGCATTTGGACAATCTGACGTTCAACTTCAAGGGCGCGACCAGAAGGTCAGCGCCCTTTCGTTTCACGTCACCTTGCCTCAAATGCGACCCGCTCGCTGTCGTTGCCAAAACACCGGCATTTCTTTGGTTGTCAACAAAACATCGGTGTAGTCATTGGGGACGTTCTTAAACGACTACCTTGCATCAATCTAAATAAGTTGCGGTGAGATAGTTCTTGAATTGGCCTTTTTGGGCTAAACAGGAACTATCTCACCGCAACTGCGTTGAGCGTTTTTTTGGCGGCTGGTTTACTTGCTCGCGAACAGCCAGACTAGGATGATCACCAGGATTGCGGCGACGATGCAGACGATGGCGCCGGTGAATTTGATGCGTGAGTCGCGGGTGCGCTCGCGCACCGCGTCCTCGGTGGCCTCGAGCTGGGCGACTTCTCGCGCGGTCTCGGCGTGTTCGGCTTTGTCTCGGGCCAAGGATCCTGCAAGCGACTCAGTGATCTCTGGATGGTCATGTACCTCGGTCGCCTGCTCGATGATCGACTGTGCATGTGCGGCATCTGCTTGGGCGTTGGCGATGCTTTGCTCTTGGTCGCGGCGTGCCTTGTCCTCGGCGGCGATCTTCTCGCGCAGTTCGCGCTGGCGCGTCGTGGCGGCAGTTTTCGCCGTCTGCAGCTCGTCGCGCGCGGCATCAGCCTCAGTCGTCACGGCTTGGTGCGCGCGTTTGGCTTCGGCAATGGGGGCTTGAGCCTGCTCGACGGCCTGCTCGGCTGCGGCAAGCGAGTGCTCAAGGTCGGCGGTGATGCGCGGGACATCTTCTTCGGCTTTACGCAGGGCATCTGCCGTGTCGGAGATCTGCATCGAGAGCTCGCTGGTGCGCACCGTATAGTTGGCGGGATTTGCCGAGGGATTGCGTTGCAGCTCGGCATACTCATGACGCAGCGTCTCGAGCTGGGCGCGCGTGGCGTCGACGGTTTGTTGTGCGGCGGCAATGCCGGCGTCTCGCTCGGCCTGCACCTTGTCGCGGATGCGCTTGGAATCCTCAAGACGTCGAACGAGGCGGTTGCCGGTCTCGCGCGAGCTTGCCTCGCGGGCCTCCACGGCGTCGAGCGCGGCCTTCAGGCGGAGCTCAGTCGCGTCATCCTCTGTCTTCATTTGTTCGAGCTGACTCTTGAGCTCTGTCGCTTTGGCGGCGTGGGCATCACGGTCAATCTCGGCTGCCGCAGCGGTCTTTTGCGCTGTGGCGATCGCCTGACGCTGGTCGGCGACGATCTGGTCGTAGCGGCCTGCGATATCCTGGCGCGTCTCGAGCTCCTCGGCCTGATCGACAATGCGCTGCTCAAGTTCGGCCAGGTGGGCGCGGGCATCGGCAAGTGCCTTTTTCGCGGCGTTCATCTCGCGCATGGCCGAGGCGCCCTGGGCAATAAAGGTGCCCACGGCGTTCGCGGTGTTCGAGACAGCGGTCCCCAGATCGCGGTTCGCGTCGGGGGAGTGCGGGGCGATCGGGCGAGCGGTGTCGACAGCGTCCGCATCGGCAGCCTGCGGCGCGGCGATATTGCCGGTACCGCCCTCGACCACAGAAAAGCCCGCTGCGTGCGGATCGACCGCATCGGCGCCAATCGTGGGGTGCTCGAGCTGCAGAAACGAGGGCATGGTGCTGCCCTGGTCGGCAACGGGGGTCTCGCCGGGTACAAAGGTCGAGGCCGCCTCGGCGGCCTCCTCTTCCTCGGCATCAATATCGGCATCGGCCACGGCGTCTTTCATCGCTTTGACGGCATCCATCATGGAGTCCATGACGGCATCGAGCTCTTCTTCCGAAGACACCTCGATGGGGCCCGCTGCTTGCGGGGCGGGGTCCGTGTCAGGTTCGGCATCGCTCGGCTCCGGCTGCTCGCTTTCATCATGCTCGACAGTATCGTCTGTGTCTGTTGCCTTATCCGCACCGGCGTGCGCATCTGCGGTGGCGGGCGCATCGGTGGAGGCGTCGACGCAGGTAGGAGTATCGCAGTCGTCGACGGCGTCTTCGGAATGATCAATATGCTGCTGAGTCTGGGGGTCCAGCTCGTCTGTCATAGGCATGTGCTCCTCATCGTTGTTTGTCACCCTATGATAAAGTCTCGCGCCGACATCCCACGCGCTGCAGCAAAGTTTCAAAACGTGTTCGATGGCTCGATCTGATAACGATAACTCGGCCGCTTTATCCAGTTTGTACTTGACAATCCCTTCGCCGAACGACGTGGTGCCGTTCGCCTACCGCGGTCTTTTATTTTCGCTTGAACACGCTAAAGTTGCATCTCAGCTTTTGGCGCGTTTATTTGGATGCGCGCAGTCGGCGGGTGCGCCCGTCGCGATTTGAAAGGACTTTATATGGGACTTTTCACTGGTAAGACCGTGATCGTCACCGGCGGCGGCAAGGCCACGCTTAAGGACGGCTCCGCTGGCTCCATCGGTTACGGCATCGATATCGCTTTTGCCAAGGAGGGCGCGAACCTCGTTATCACCGGCCGCAACGTCGCCAAGCTCGAGGCCGCCAAGGAGTCCCTCGAGGCCGAGTACGGTGTCAAGGTTCTGCCTGTTCAGGCCGATGTCTCGGCTGGCCAGGATAACGAGGCCGTTGTCCAGAACGTCATCGACAAGGCCATTGAGGAGTTCGGCCGCATCGACGCCGTCGTCAACAATGCTCAGGCCAGCGCCTCGGGTGTGACCATCGCCGATCACACCATGGATCAGTTTAACCTGGCCATTTACTCCGGTCTGTATGCTACCTATCTGTACATGCAGAAGGCCTATCCGCACCTGAAGGAGACCAAGGGCTCCGTGGTCAACTTTGCCTCGGGCGCCGGCCTGTTTGGCAACTATGGCCAGTGCAGCTATGCTGCCGCCAAGGAGGGCATCCGCGGCCTGACCCGCGTTGCCGCCAACGAGTGGGGCAAGGACGGCATCAACGTCAATATCGTTTGCCCGCTTGCTTGGACCGCTGCGCTCGAGAACTTCCAGGATGCTTACCCCGAGGCTTTCAAGGCCAACGTCCACATGCCGCCGGCAGGCCACTACGGCGACGTCGAGAAGGAGATCGGCCGCGTGGTCGTTCAGCTCTGCGGTCCCGACTTTAAGTACATGAACGGCGAGACCGTCACCCTCGAGGGTGGCATGGGCCAGCGGCCGTAGGGGTTACGCGGTTTTACCAAACCGCGTAACCAGTTGACGCTGCAAACCCGCCAGAGCGGCAATCTGACGTTCAACTTCAAGGGCGCGACCAGAAGGTCAGCGCCCTTTCATTTCACGTCACCTTGCTCGCTTGGGGCCGTTTTCGCTCATATGACCCAATCCGCTGTCAAGAGCCACAATGGCCCCGCCGACCGCTTGCAATCGGTCGGCGGGGCCTGCCGTTGAACCCGTCCCGGTCCGCCCCCGGCATGTCGTCGACGCCTTCGGCTCAGTCTCATATCCGCGGATACCGCTCCGGCGGCCCGCAATCCTCTCCTTCGGCGGGGCTCCCCAAGTCTGACTACGCGCATGCGGCCGCTGCCGCGCGCCCAGCGAAAGCGGGGGTATCCCCGAAGGCTGCCCGGCTCGCCGGGACGGGGGCTATGTCTATTCGGTTGCCTCCCGGCACATCGCGCCGAGGGCCCACAGCCACCTCACGAGCTCGGCGGCGGTGGCGGCGTTCGCCTTCGCCTGGGGCATGCCCCTGGCGAGCATCTCCTCGCGGCGCCGGAGCAGGCGCTCGGAACCCTTCCTCCCGTGCATCCTCACCTCGAGCGGGACGCCGCTGCCCTTGGGCATCAGCTTCGGTTGGTGGCTCGCCTGGACGTAGCTCCAGGACCCCTCGACGGCCAGCCTCCTGACGAGCGCGTTGCCGGCCCCGCTGATCCCGCCGAGGCGCACGGAGTCCGCGCTCGACCTCTGCTTCGGGGCGAGGCCGAAGTAGGACGTCACCTGCCTGCCGGAGCGGAACCTCGAGAAGTCGCCGACCTCGGACGCGAAGGCGGCGGCGAGCGCGAAGCCGCACCCCTTGATCGACTGGAGCGCCTCGACCTCGGCCGAGAGGGGGCCCGCCGCGACGGCGGCCCTGTATTCGGCGAGGACGGCCTCCCTCGTCTCGTCGGCCGCCTCGACCTCGCTCCTCAGCGCCGCGAGCGCCCGGATGCCGCCGTCGTCGGCGGGGCGTATGCCGTCGAGCCACCTGAGGAAGCCGTACGTCCAGTACCTCCGGGGGTTTCCGGCCGGCGTCGTGCCGCCGTAGGCGTAGCCACGGCGGGCCAGGAACGCCAGGAGCCGCTGCTTCGCCGCCGCGAGCCTCGCGGTCGCCGCGTCGTGGGCCCCGGCGAGGTCCCTGAGCCCCTCGATCTCGGGGGACGGCACCCATACCGGGGAGATATCGTGCGACAGTATCGCCTTGGCCATCCTGGCCGCGTCGTTGCGGTCGTTCTTGGACGAGAGGTCTGCCGCCGACCTCGGGACCTTGGAGACGGCCGCGACGACGCAGTCGACGCCGAGCCCGGAGAGCTCCCTCTGCGGGGCGAAGCCGAGGTAGCCGCTCTCGTAGGCGGCGAGCGACGGGCCGGGGAAGCCCGACATCCACTCCGCGACCTCGCCCCACGGGTTGCCGCGGAACCTCCTCGTCACTGCCTCGCCCGTCTCCGCGTCGAGCGCGCAGACGGTGGTGGACCTCAGGTGGACGTCCATCCCGAACGCGGTAGAATACTTTGGCATGGGAGCCTCCCAACCTCGTTGCGGCGCGGCTGCGCCTATGGCACTTCAACATCATTGTCGCAGCCCCGACCCGCGGTCACGAGCGGGGGCTCCTGTCGTTTCCGTGCCCCTGGATTGGGTCATAGTGTCTGACTTATG
>DBEWII010000034.1:0-20656 GCA_048384935.1 Collinsella aerofaciens
ACTGAAAATCCTCGTGTCAGGGGTTCGATTCCCTTCCCCGCCACCTTGAATTGACTAGGACCTCTGCAAAGGGGTCCTTTTCTTTTATGTAGCCCTCGCACGGAATCGAACCCCGTGAGGGCGCGGAGCTGAGTAAACGCGTAAGCGTTTGCCAGCGCAGCTCGCAAGGCGCGTAAGCGCCGCAGCGGTCCGTCCGCGCAGCGCGCGGACGCGATTCCCTTCCCCGCCACCTTGAATTGACTAGGACCTCTGCAAAGGGGTCCTTTTCTTTTATGTAGGGTTCTGCGGAAACTGCGTCCCAGAATAAGGGCTCAGAACGGGACACACTTTCCGGTGCCTGCCTCCGGCGCGCGTACACACCTCGTCGCACCATTCCGAGTCCGTCTGCTCCCAGACATTCCTCCCACTTTCGCGTCACTTTGCAGACCGTTCGGTCGCCTGTCCGCACACGCGGGTATACTCAAAACGATACTTATCCTACGCAATACGATGCGGGTTCGACCTGCATGATCCGAAGGGGGCAGTGATGGAGAGGATACTCGGCGTTAATCTCTCTGGCTGGTTTATTCCCGAGCCTTGGGTGACCCCGTCGCTGTACGCGGCGACCGGTGCATCCAACGCGGCTGAGCTACAGGAGGCCATGGGTACCGCCGCCTATAACGAGCGCATGCGCCGCCATTACGAGACGTTTGTGAGCGAGGACGATTTTCGCCGCATGGCGCAGGTCGGTCTCAATGCCGTGCGTCTGCCGGTGCCCTGGTATGCCTTTGGCTCACAGGAGTCCGATGCCTCCTACATATCGGTTGTCGATTACATCGACCGCGCAATTGAGTGGGCTGCCAAGTACGACATCCGCGTGCTGCTCGATCTGGCAACCGTGCCCGGTGGCCAGGGCGATTCCAACGATTCGCCCACCACGCCGGAGGCTGTTGCCGAGTGGCATTCGTCCACCAACGGCCGTCATGTCGCACTCGACGTGCTCGAGCGCTTGGCCGATCGCTATGGCGAGGCCGAGAGCCTGCTGGGCATTGAGCTGCTGGACACGCCGCAGATGAGCGTTCGCAAGAGCCTCTTCACCATGACGGATGGCATTCCTGCTCACTACCTGCGCAATTTCTATCGCGATGCCTACGAGCTCGTCCGTTCGTATATGCCCGAGGATAAGATCGTCGTCTTCTCGTCGTCGGGGCATCCCAGCGAGTGGAAGCATTTTATGCGCGGCGCCAAGTACAAGAACGTCTACATGGACCTTCACCTGTACCATTACCGCGACGAGTATGCGCTCGACATCACGAGCCCTCGCGGGCTGACGACGGCGATTTCGCGTAACAAGCGCGAGCTTAAAGAAGCGATTTCGACTGGGTTCCCCGTGCTGGTGGGCGAATGGTCGGGCGCGGCGATCTTTGCCAACTCGTCGGTTACGCCCGAGGGCCGCAATGCCTACGAGCGCGTGTTTATCGCCAACCAGCTGGCTTCGTTTGCGCCGGCTGCCGGTTGGTTCTTCCAAACGTGGAAGACCGAGAAGCGCATTGCAGCATGGGACGCCCGCGCGGCGCTCGGTACGCTCGAGCGCGGCATGATTGAATAGGTTGATATGACGCAAAACAGCGCCCATACGGGCAAACTCTATGTGGTCGGCACGCCCATCGGCAACCTGGGCGACCTGTCCCCGCGCGTTGGTGAGGCCTTTGCCGCTGCTGATGCCATCTGCTGCGAAGACACGCGTGTGACGTCAAAGCTACTGATGCACCTGGGCATTTCCAAGCCGCTTGTCCGTTGCGACGAGAATGTGATCGCCAGCCGCGCCGCCGGCCTGGTCGACCGTCTACTGGCGGGGGAGACCCTCGCTTTTGCCTCGGACGCCGGCATGCCGAGCGTGTCCGATCCCGGCCAGGCGCTGGTCGAGGCGGTGCGTGAGGCCGATGTGCCCGTCGAAGTTATTCCCGGGCCCTCCGCTTGCGTCACGGCGCTCGTTTCGTCCGGCATTCCCTGTGAGCATTTTTTCTTTGAGGGCTTTTTGGGCCGAAAGCACGGCGACCGTGTGCGCCGTTTGCAGCGCCTTGCCGTGGTGCCCGGCGCACTCATCTTCTACGAGTCTCCACATCGCATCGTGGCGACGCTCGAGGCCGTGGCGGAGGTCTTTCCCCAGCGTGAGGTTGCCGTCTGCCGCGAACTCACCAAGCTGCACGAGGAGGTCTTGCGCGGGCCCGCTGACCAGCTTGCCGAGGAGCTGCGTGCTCGCGGCGAGGTAAAGGGCGAGATTGCGCTGGTCATCGCGCCACCGAGCGAGGATGAGGAGGCCGGTATCGTGCCGGTCGGCGCCACGGCAGCGGATCCCGACGAGGCCCTGCGCGAGGATATCCGCGCCGCGCTCGAGGAGGGGGAGCCCGCGTCTGCGGTGGCCAAGCGCCTGTCTCAGAAGTATTCGCGCCGCAAGCGCGATGTCTATGCCATGGTGCTCGATATGCAATAGATGGAGGATATCCAGCCCTTGCGCTAGAATCATCCTCTGTATGCAACGTTTTTCTGGAGGACAAACCCCATGGATCAAAGCAAGCCTTCGTTCTTTATCACGACGCCCATCTACTACGTCAACGCCGATCCGCACCTGGGCACGGCTTATTCCACCATCATCGCCGACGTTCAGGCTCGCTATCGCCGTTCCGCCGGCTATAACGTCAAGTTCCTGACCGGCATGGACGAGCACGGCGAGAAGGTCGCCGAGGCCGCAGCCAAGCATGGCATGACGCCGCAGGAGTGGACCGATAGCCAGGCCCCGCACTTCAAGGAGCTTTGGAGCAAGCTCGAGATTTCCAACGACGACTTCATCCGCACCACCGAGCCGCGCCAGCATCATGCCGTGCAGTACCTGTGGGAGCGCATGAAGGAGTCCGGTTACCTGTATAAGGGCAGCTACGACGGTTGGTATTGCGTGCCTGACGAGACCTACTTCACTGATACGCAGGTCCAGAAGGGCGACGAGGAGTACGGCAGCGTCGGCCAGCATCTATGCCCCGACTGCCACCGTCCGCTTGAGCGCGTCCAGGAGGAGTCCTACTTCTTTAAGCTTTCCGCCTTCCAGGACAAGCTTCTCAAGCTCTATGACGAGCACCCCGACTTTGTCGAGCCTGCGTTCCGCATGAACGAGGTTCGCAGCTTTGTCGAGGGCGGCCTCAACGACCTTTCCGTGAGTCGCACGAGCTTTGACTGGGGCATCCAGGTTCCGTTTGACGAGGGCCATGTGACCTATGTATGGTTTGACGCGCTGCTCAACTATATGACGGCCGTCGGCTACGGTGTCGACACCGACGAGGCGCGTGCCGAGCTGGCCTATCGCTGGCCCGCGCAGTTCCACATCGTGGGTAAGGACATCATCCGCTTCCACTGCGTCATTTGGCCCGCCATGCTCATGGCCATCGGCGAGGCCCTGCCCGAGCACGTCTTTGCCCACGGCTTCCTGACCGTGCGCAATGCCGAGACCGGCAAGGCCGAGAAGATGTCCAAGAGCCGCGGTAACGCCATCGCTCCGCAGGACGTTATCGACATGCTGGGCGTCGAGGGCTATCGCTACTACTTTATGACCGACGTCGTTCCCGGTACCGACGGCGCTATCAGCTTCGATCGCATGGAGCAGGTCTACAACGCCGACCTGGCCAACAGCTGGGGCAACCTTATCTCGCGTTCGCTCAACATGAGCGGCAAGTACTTTGACGGTTGCGCGCCCGCCAAGCCCGCATCGTTCGATGCGTTCGACAACCCGCTGGCAAAGATCGCCGATGGCCTGGTCGACCGCTACATGGCCAAGATGGACGTGCTCGATTACGGCGGAGCCAAGGACGAGGTTATGGAGCTCATCCACGCCGCCAACCACTACATCGAGGACTCCGAGCCTTGGGCGCTTGCCAAGGATGAGGCTAAGGCTGACGAGCTGGCATTTGTGATCTACAACCTGCTCGAGGCCATCCGCATTGCCGCTCACCTGCTGATGCCGCTCATGCCTCAGACCTCTGCCGAAGCCCTGCGCCGCCTGTCCTGCGAGGACGAGGCCGCGAGCGACGACCTCAAGGGCATTTGCGCTTGGGGCCTGCTTGCCGGTGGTCAGCCCGTCGAGAAGGGTGAGCCGCTGTTCCCGCGTCTGGGCTAAGACGCCGCGCGCCATATCGGCAATTTGCTGTTTAGATGTAAGGGCATGGCCGCAACGGTCCATGCCCTTTTGTTTCAAGACGCCGCCATCATGCTAAGGAGGCAACTATGACAACTTCGCCTTTGGCAAACCCCACGGCCACCAGGGAGCTGCTGGAGGAGTTTGGCCTTGCGACCAAGCATCGCCTGGGCCAGAACTTCCTGATCGACAACCATGTAATTGAGCGCATTTGCGAGCTTTCCGAGCTCACGGGCGATGAGCGCGTGCTCGAGGTTGGCCCGGGCGTTGGTACGCTCACGCTCGCGCTGCTGCAGGAGGCGGCGTGCGTCACGTCGATCGAGGCCGATCCCGAACTCGAACCGGTGCTCGATGCCCATGCCGCCGACTATGCCAACTTCCGCTTTATCATGGGCGACGCGCTCAAGGTGACGACGGGGCAGATTGAGCAGGCTGCAGGCGGTGAGCCGACGGTATTTGTCGCGAACCTGCCCTATAACGTGGCGGCGACGATCATCCTGCAGTTCTTCCAGACGATGCCCGCGCTCAAGCGTGCCGTGGTCATGGTTCAAAAGGAGGTTGCCGATCGCATTGCCGCGGTGCCGGGTAACAAGACCTATGGCGGCTACACGGCAAAGCTCGGCCTGTATGCGCAGGTTACGGGTCGCTTTGAGGTGCCGCCACGTTGCTTTATGCCGGCACCGCACGTGGACTCGGCCGTCGTGCGTATCGACCGTGTTGACGGCGTGGCGCCCGAAGGACTCAATCGCGAGTTTGTGGCCCGCGTGATTGATGCTGCATTTGCTCAGCGCCGCAAG
This sequence comes from Collinsella aerofaciens, assembly GCA_048384935.1. Taxonomy (GTDB): domain Bacteria; phylum Actinomycetota; class Coriobacteriia; order Coriobacteriales; family Coriobacteriaceae; genus Collinsella; species Collinsella aerofaciens_CH. The sequence continues at coordinate 4,960 of DBEWII010000034.1, forward strand.
ACCATCCGCAATTCCATGAGCGCCAACGGCTTTGCCAAGGACGTGCTCGACGCCGCCTTTGAGGCTTGCGGTATCGCACCCACCACGCGCGCAGAAACGCTTGATGTTGCCGACTTTATCCGCCTGGCTCAGGAGCTCATCCATGATGCCTAATGCCGAACGCGTGACGTTTACCAAGAAAAAGAAGACGGTTGCTTGTCCCGTGCCCTTGGCACCGCTTGCTGACACGCATGCGCATCTGCTTTCGTTTTGGGGGAAAGAAGTGCCCGAGACGCTCGTGCGCGCCAAAGCCGCGGGCGTCGACCTGTTGGTGACGCTGCTCGACCCCATCGCCGACAAGCGCAGCGTGACGGACTATAGCGACTGGCTCGTGCGCGAAATTCTGCCGATGCGGGATATTCCGCAGATCAAGTATCTCGCTGGCGTTCACCCCTATGGCGCGCCGGATTATACCGATGACATTCACGCGCAGGTTGTTGCTGCGCTCGATGACCCTTTGTGCGCCGGTATCGGCGAGATCGGTCTGGACTACCACATGGATTACGACGACGACATCGCGCCGGCGCCCCACAGTGTGCAGATTGATTGCATGGCGCGTCAGCTCGAAGTTGCCGTGCGCCGCAATGTGCCGGTGGAGCTGCACCTGCGGCACGAGGACTCGGATGGGGAGCGCACCTCGCATATGGATGCGTACAACGTGCTGCGCGAGGTGGGTGTGCCTCAGGCCGGTTGCGTGCTGCACTGCTTTGGCGAGGACCGCGCCACGATGGAGCGCTTTGTGGAGCTGGGCTGCTATATCGCCTATGGTGGTGCGGCCACCTTTAAGCGCAACGACGACGTGCGCGAGGCATTTGCGGCGACCCCGCTCGACCGCATTTTGTTCGAGACGGATTGCCCGTATATGGCGCCGGAGCCCATTCGCGGTCTTGAATGCGAGCCAGCAATGATCTCCATTACGGCAAACGTGCTGGTTAACGACCGTGTCGATCGCACTGGTGAGGACGCCGAAACAATCGCGCATGCCGCTTGGGAAAATGCCTGCAAACTTTTTCTATAAACGGCTGCCAAGGGGCTGACAAAACTGGTCTATTACCTGCCTTATGCCTGCCCTTGAGCTTACGACGGGGCGTTTCTATTAATAAGTGCCTACGGTTCGCGTCATGTTCCCGCATCTTCGCGCAAGCATATGACAAGCGATTGCCGTTGATCGAAAAACGGCTTGCCCACAACCCTAATATCTACCACGTCATCGCCGGACGGGACAAATAGAACCCCCGGTCCCTCCGGTGCATTCTTGTGTTGTAAGGAGAAGATTGTGGCAGATATCAAGAACAAGCAAATTTCTCGCCGGTCCTTCTTGGGCCTTTTTGGCGCGAGTGCCGTGACGCTCGGCCTCGGTCTCGTCGGTTGCGGCAGCGTCGACGGTAAGGGTGGTGCGGCGACCGCTGGCTCGGATGCCGCTTCTATCGATAAACTTACCATGGTCTGGCTGCCCAACGAGTCCAGCTCCGAGTTCGACGCGGGCCGCGAGGAGTTTGGCAAGGTTCTTGAGAAGTACGCCGGTGTCAAGGTCGAGCTCATGACCACCACCGACTATAACGTCGCTATCGAGGCTATCGCTTCCGGCAAGGCTCAGCTTGCCAACATGGGCGCCGAGGGCTTCATCCAGGCCCAGAAGAAGAACAGCAAGGTTCTTCCGCTTGTGACCACCTCCGACACCGATGGCAAGCTCGACGGCGCCAAGTACTACAGCCGCATCTGCGTGCCCGAGGCCGAGATGAGCGCTTACGCGGATAGCGCCGAGGAGAGCGGCTATTCCATCAAGAACATCAAGGGCAAGCGCATGAGCTTTGTCTCCGCTACTTCCACCTCCGGCTTCAAGGTTCCGTGCAACGCCATTATGAAGGCGTTCCCGGACGACGTGAAGTCCTCCGACGAGCTCAGTACCCCGGGTTTCTTCTCCCAGGTACTCTTTGGTAACTCTCACCCCGGTTCTGCTGTCAACCTGCTGCAGGGTGATGCCGATGTTGCCGCCTTCGACGATGTCGACGTCGACACCTATCTTGATGTCCCCGAGGGCGAGCGCGACGCCGTGAACGCCGCCGGTTCCGTCTACTCCGTCAAGGCCGACGCTCCCCAGCCCTTCGATCGCGTTCAGGGCAAGAAGTTCGGCATCATCCAGTCCACCCCGGTTCTCAACGGGCCTATCGCCGTCAACACCGATAAGGTCCCGCAGGAGATCATCGACAAGCTCGTCAAGGGCTTGACCTCCAAGGAGACCTCTGAAGACGAACTGCTCTTTGCCCCCGAGGATAAAGAGGGCACCGGTGCCGTTTGGAGCCTGAGTGATACCGCCGGCTTCATCGCGGTCGAGGACTCCTGGTACGACCCCATTCGTGCGCTTGACTAATGCATGTCCCTGCGCGCACACGTGCAGATGGGCGGCATCGCGTAGACGATTCGCCGCTGCCAAAACGGGCCGGGCGCGAATATCCGCGTCCGGCCTCGACGTTGATGGGAGGGCATGGAAATGCCACAGAACGCACAGCCTCTCTTGCAGGTGAGCGATTTGACCAAAAGCTACGAGGGCAAACGAGGTGCACGGGAGCAGCATCACGCGCTTTCCGGCGTAGATTTTGCTTGCGGCGAGGGAGAACTGGTTGCGGTGATCGGTCCTTCAGGCGCCGGCAAGTCGACGTTTTTGCGCTGCATCAATCGCCTCATCGAGCCCACGGAGGGGTCGGTTGTCTTTAATGGTCGGGACATTACGCATCTGCGCCGCAACAAGCTGCGTGGCGTGCGCGCGCAGATCGCCATGATCTTTCAGAACTACAACCTGGTGTATCGCCTTACCGCCATTCAAAACGTGCTGCATGGGCGTCTGGGCTACAAGGGTGCTGTGGCGGGGTCGCTGGGCCTCTACAGCGAAGCCGAGAAGCTCCGTGCGTTCGAGCTGCTTGACGAAGTGGGCCTGGGCGAGTTTGCCTATCGTCGCGCCGATCAGCTCTCGGGCGGACAAAAGCAGCGCGTGGGTATCGCCCGCGCACTTATTCAAGATCCCCGCATCATTCTATGCGATGAACCTATCGCGAGCCTTGATCCCAAGAGCAGCCGTGCTGTCATGGAGCATCTGCGCCGCGTGACGCGTCAGCATGGCATCACCTGCATCGTCAATCTGCATCAGGTGGATATGGCACTTGAGTTTTCCGATCGTATCGTGGGCTTGCGTGCGGGCGCGAAAGTGTTCGAGGGTGCGCCTGCCGAGCTGACCCCCCAGATGATCGCGGTGATTTACGGCGATGGAGAAGAGGGCTTCATTTCCGTTCCGGTGTCAGGGCCCCAAGCTGGCGCGACACCCGCATCTGTTGGCATGGCTTCCGCTGTTCCTTCTGGAGCCTTGCGATGAGCGCGGGGGAGTGCGGCGCCATGTCCACAGGCTCTTTTGGCAATGCGAAAGCGGGGAAGGTTCCCGATTTGAGCTGGTTTAGAAGGCGTCAGCTTCGCGCACTCGCAGTAGTTGCGGCCGTTGTCTTGGTTGCCGAGGGGGCATCGCTTGTCGGCGATTTCAGCTTTGGATATGCCTTGGGTTCGGTACCCGCTGCCCTTGCATGGATGCTGCAGAACTTTTGCCCTACGCCATCGTCGTTAGGACAGCTGGGCATAATTGCCACGCAGGTGGTTTCGACGGTGTTCGATTCCATCGCCGCTACGATGCTCGCGGCCTTGCTGGGTATCGTTCTTGCGGTGCTGGGATGCTCGAGCGTCGGTGTCGAAAACGGCATCGTGCGCGGTGTCATCCGCATCTTCGCCAATATCTTTCGCAATGTTCCCATGATTGCATGGGCGCTGCTGTTGCTCCTTTCGTTCAAGCAAAACGAGTTCACGGGCTTCCTCGCGCTCTTTTTGGCGACGTTTGGCCAGATTACGCGCTTTTTTCTGGACACGCTCGACGAAATCCCTTGCGGCCCCATCGAGGCGTTGCGCAGCTGCGGAGCAAGCTTTTGGCAGATTGTCTTTCAGGCGGGTCTGCCGCTTGCCGTTGCAGAGCTTATGAGCTGGACACTCTATATGGTCGAGACCAATATTCGCGAGGCCACGTTGGTGGGCTTGCTTACCGGTACGGGTATCGGCTTTGCCTTCAACCTGTACTACGCGTCTTTTCGGTATGACTGCGCTGGCCTTGTGATTCTTGTGACCATTGTTTTGGTGCTCGTGGTCGAGGCGATTTCCAACGCAGCTAGAAGGTCGATGATCTAATGGATACTTTTGAGCTGACTCCCGCCACGGCCGGTGCGATCGAGCGTTCGCACGCTGGGCATATTCGTCTCGTGTCTCGCCGGGGGCGCAACTATTCTGTCGTGCTTACGCTGGGCATTCTGTGCCTCTTGACGGTCGTTACGTTTGTGCGCATGGATTTTGGCACGGTTGACCTTGGCCGCGCACTCGCTCAAACCTGGTCTGATTTCTGCGCCATGATGTTCCAACCAGCGCTTGACCCGCCGTTGGGAGCTGCGCATTTTAGCTGGGCAAAGGTTGCCGAGAGCACGTTGGTCACCATTGCGGTTACCGTGCTGTGCACCATCATCTCGGCCATCATCTCGTTTTTCTTGGCGTTGGCGGCATCCGAGAACCTCTCGAATCCGCTCGTTTCCAATGCGGTCAAAGGATTCGTTGCTATCATCCGAGCGATTCCAACGATTCTGTGGGTACTCGTCTTCACGGTGGCCATCGGCCTTGGATCCGAGGCGGCGGTGCTGGGAATTTCCTTCCATTCCATCGCGTATCTTACCAAGAGCTACTCGGAGTCGATTGAAGAAATCGATGCAGATGTAATCGAGGCACTCTCTGCGAGCGGTGCCAGCTTCTGGCAGATTGTGTTCCAGGCCATCTGTCCGGCAACCATTACCAAACTGCTCTCATGGACATTTATTCGCTTTGAGATCAATTTTGCCAACGCGGTTGCCGTGGGCGCCTTCGCGGGCGCGGGCGGTATCGGCTTTCAGCTGTATCAGGCAGGCAACTACTACTACAACCTGCACGAGGTGGGCGTGATTGTCTATGTATGCCTGGCTGTGTCGTTTGCACTCGAGTTCATCTCGGTTCGCCTTCGTCGCCGTTACATCATCGACTCGGATAACTAAGGAAAGATTTGCATGCTAACAAGAAGAGAGAGGACCGAGGTCCTGGTTGAGAGCGGCTCTGCGCTTGCGCTCGAACTGGCGGGCCTGGTCGAGGCCGCCGCCCCTGCCGAAGATATTGTGCCGGCGCACCAGGGCCTTGTGATGTGTCAGGTGCGCGAGACGGCTCGCAACAGCCGCTTTTATCTGAGCGAGGTGCTTGTTACCGAGAGCCGCGTGCGCATTGGCGAGGCCGATGGCCTGGGCGTGCTTATGGGAACCGATGCCGCGCATGCTCGTGCGCTCGCGGTAATCGATGCCGCTTATGCAATGGATCCGGCGCCGGCTTGTTTGGCGGAACTCGAGCGCCGCGTCGAGGAGGCGCGTGCTGCCATGTTTGAGCGCGTGGCTGCACAGGATGCTCTCACCTATGTGTCGCGTGTCGAGTTCGATGAAATGTCTGGCCAGGACATGAGTGTTCAGGCGGTGGTCAAATGAACGAGCAGGATGAGGTTTTCGATCGCGATCCGTCCCTTGACGAGCGCGCCTTCGAGCTGCAGGGAACGTTTCGTACGGTTCTGGACTGCATGGCGCGCCCCGGCGAGGTTTGCCGCCTATCCGTCACGGATGCCTATGAGGTCGAGGCGAAGCGCTGTGGCCTATTCCCCGCGACGTTGATGTTGGCGGACATGCTGCTCGATAGCGGTACGACTTTTTGCATGGCGACCACGGGCTTTGAGCGTGCTGCCCGGCAGATCGCGAGTCGAACGCACGTGACTCCTGCGGCGCCGAGCGAAGCTGCGTGCGTGATCGTTCCGGAGGCTTTTCGAGATGAGGGCGCGGCGAGTGCAATCGCTGCGCTTACGGCGGGGACGCTTGAACAGCCGCATCGCGGCGCGACGGTTATCGTCGAGTGCTCGGTGCTTTTGGGACTGGATGCGCAGGGTTTGCGCGTCGGCTCCGCTTCGCACGCGTGTACCAAGAGCTCCTGGGAGCTCGGTGGCCCCGGCGTTGACGGCACTTCGCACTTCTCGTGCGATCGCGGCGATGTCTTGCGCTCGCGTATTGCGCGTCTGGACGAGTTTCCCTGCGGCATCGACCTGATGTTTGTAGACGGGTTTGGCCATATCGCCGCCGTTCCCCGTTCCAGCGCTTGCAGGGAGGTTGAATCATGGGATATGTAGCCGTTTCCGGCGGCGAGCAGGCAATCGCCGCATCGCTTGAGCTGCTTGAGCGCGAGCGCGTTGCGGGTGGCCGCGCGCTCGATCCCGCACTCATCATCGAGGCCATGCCGCATGCGGTCGAGCAGGTGCAGTCTGAGGGCTCCGTTTGGGCTCCCGAGGTTGCTGCAATCGCCCTCAAGCAGGCGTCGGGTTCTATCGAGGAGGCCGTCTTTTTGGTGCGTGCCTACCGTTCCACCCTCGAGCGCCTCTATACATCGCGTGTGATCGATACGGGCGAGATGCACGTTTCGCGCCGCATCTCCGCGGCCTTCAAAGATATCGAGGGCGGACAGATTTTGGGCGCGACCCGCGATTACAGCCATCGCCTTATCATTTTTGATCTAAGCGAAGAGACCGATGCCGATGTCCGTGCCGCGCGCGCTGTCATCGATGAGCGTCTGGATGAAGCGGCCGAGGCCTTTTATGGCGTGGCCGAGACCACGCCTCTCGATTGTGTGCCCAAGGTGTGCGATTACCTGCGCCAGATCGGTATGATCCGCCCGGTTGCTATCGACGACACCGAGCCCGTCGATATCACCAAGACCCCGCTTTTCACGCCGGCGCCGCGCAGCGTTATCCTGCAGGCCCTCTCGCGTGGCCTCACGCAGGCGGTTGTCGCCATCGGGTACGCGGCCATTCGCGGCTTTGGCATTTCCCATCCCACGGTGGGCGAGCTTCGCCGCGGCAGCGTGCCGGTGACGATTGATGCCCCCGGAACCGATCCCTCTCAGGCTTCTGCCGACGACGCGTACTATCTGGGAGCACTCCCGGTCTGTGAGGTCGAAAGCCTGATCGCCAACGACGAGGTGACCGAGACGGGCGAGCATGTGAACGCGCTCGATGTGGGCTACGGCCTCGTTACCGGCAGCGACGAGAGCAAGGCCATCGCCATGAGCGTCCTCGACCATTCGCTGCGCGTCGACGACGTTCGCTACCCCACACAGGATCAGGAGTTCGTGCTCTATCACATCGACGGTGTGGAAGCCACGGGCTTTATCAGCCATCTCAAGCTGCCGCACTACGTGACGTTCCAAAGCAAGCTCGATGCAGCCTTGCGCTCTATGAATCACGCCGAGGGACAGAAGGAGGACGGTTCTCGTGCAGCGCAACTATAACTTTGCCTTTTTGGACGAGGGCTCCAAGCGCGAGATTCGCCGCGCCATCTTGAAGGCCGTCGCCATTCCCGGATACCAGGTGCCGTTCGCCAGCCGCGAGATGCCCATCGGCCGCGGCTGGGGTACGGGTGGCCTGCAGGTCACGTTGTCGTGCATCGGTCCCGATGACGTGCTCAAGGTAATCGACCAGGGCTCGGACGCGAGCGTCAATGCCGTGTCTATTCGCAGCCTCGTGCACGAGACTACCGGCGTCGAGACCACTACGTCCACGGCGGACGCGACGCTCATCCAGAGCCGTCACCGTATCCCTGAGCGTCCGTTGCGGCGCGATCAACTCATGGTGCTGCAGGTTCCCACGCCAGAGCCCCTGCGCACCTACGAGGCGCGCGAAAGCGTAACGCGCCGTCTGCACGCCGAAGCTGAGTACACCGGTGCATATCTGGAGCTTTTTGAGCAGATTGTGCGCTATGGCTCCACGACCACCGGTGCCGACCATCCCGTGATGGTGCAGGATCGCTACGTTATGGCGCCGAGTCCCATTCCGCGTTTCGATAACCCCAAGCTCAACGATGCCGAGAATCTCTTTTTGTTTGGAGCGGGGCGCGAGAAGAAGATCTACGCTGTGCCGCCGCATACCAAGGTCGAATCGCTCGCCTTCGAAGACCATCCCTTTGTGCGTGAGGATTTTGAAGGCAAGCGCTGCTGCATCTGTGGGGCGACGGGTGTCTATATGACTCAAACCATCGATCCCGTTACGGGCAAGAAGGCGTGGCAGTGCTCCGATACCGATTATTGCGCAGAGCGTCTCGAGGAGGGCGGAAGTGATGAGTAAAGGCACGACGATGCTTCCCGCTACGGTTCATCATGAATTTAAGGATGAGGCTCCGGTTTTGTCCGTTCGCCATCTGGCCAAGCGCTTTGGCGCGGGCTGCGACTACTGTCGCGACCCGCATGCCCAACTCGAGCGCAACATCTGCCCCGTGTGCGGCACGGTGCACGCGGTACGCGACATCTCGCTCGAGGTGCATCGCGGCGAGATTTTGGGCATCGTGGGCGAGTCCGGCTCGGGTAAGTCGACGCTCATGCAGTGCCTCTATTTCGACCAGGAGCCCACGGCGGGCGACATGCGCGTTGCCGCATACGACGAGGGCCGGGGCAACTGCTTTGACCTTTCGCGTCAGCAAAAACGCCTTATCCGCGACGAGATCTTCGGCATGGTCTACCAAAATCCCTACCTGGGCCTGCGCATGAACTTCTCGAGCCTTTCCAATATTGCCGAGAAGCAGATCGCTGCCGGTATCCGAGACGTTTCCTCCATGGTCGATCGCGGTCGCGAGCTGCTCGATCGCGTGAACATCCCCTTGCGGCGTGAACAGGATCCGCCGCGCGCGTTTTCGGGCGGTATGCAGCAGCGCGTGCAGATTGCCAAGGCACTTTCCAACCGTCCTCCGCTGCTGTTCTTGGATGAGGTCACCACCGGTTTGGACCTTTCGGTTCAGGCGCGCGTGCTCGACCTGATTTTGTCGCTGCGACGTGACCTGGGGGTGTCGATGGTCGTGGTGAGCCATGACTTAGGCGTGATTCGCCTGCTTGCCGACCGCACTATCGTCATGCTTGACGGGCAGGTTATCGAGCATGGCCTGACCGACCAGATCATGCAGGACCCGCAACACGCTTACACCCAAGAACTCGTCTATTCGCTTCTTTAGGAGGCTCGCCGATGTACGTCATCCGCAACGGAATCATTGTTCAACCCGACCGCCTGCTCTTTGGCTACGAGCTTGTTGTCGAAGACGACAGGATCGCCGCAATTCAGCGCCAAGGCAAATTCGATGCGACCGCCGCGGGAGCCGGCGTTATCGACGCTCATGGTGGCTATGTCACGCCTGGTCTTGTGGATATCCATTCCGACTATATCGAGACCGTTATCTCGCCGCGCCCGACGGTGCTCATGGACTTCTCGACGGCATTGTTCGAGGCCGAGCGTGAGCTCATCGCCCATGGCATCACCACAATGTATCACTCGCTTTCGGCATATGCGCAGGACATCATGGATGCCAAGCCGGTCCGGCGCTGGGAGAACACCGAGAAAATCATGGCGCTTATCGCCGGCTGCAAACGCACCGAGGGGCGAAACGCCCATCTGATTCGTCATCGCCTGCACCTGCGTCTTGAGGTCGATAACGTCAATCTGGTTGAGCAAGTTGAGGGGCATTTGCGCTCGGGCGAGGTGGACGAGCTTTCATTTATGGACCACACTCCCGGCCAGGGTCAATATCGCGATATCGAGATCTGGCGCAAGAGCGTTCGTGGCGATCATGAGCTGAGTGATGAAGAAGCGGCACAGATCGTTGCCGCTCAGCAGGCGGCGCCCAAGCTTTCCTTTGAGCAGCTCAAATATCTTGCCGATGTTGCCTGCGAAAACGGCATTGCGCTGGCGAGCCACGATGACGATTCGGTCGAGCATCTGGACCTTATGCGTGAGCTCGGCTGCACGATCTCTGAGTTCCCGGTGAGTTTAGAGGTGGCGCGCGCTGCTCGCGAGCGTGGCATGTCGACCGTCATGGGAACACCCAACATCTTGCTGGGAAAGAGCCATTCGGGCAATCTTTCGGCGCGCGACGCCGTGTCCAACGGAGTGGCGAGCGTGCTGTGCTCCGATTACTATCCCACGGCAATGCTGCAGAGCGCCTTTGCCCTGCACCATGATTTCAAGCTGCCGCTTGAAGAGGCGTTTGCCATGCTCACCATCAACCCGGCGCGCGCCGTGCATGCCGACGACCAGATTGGCAGTCTGGAAGAGGGCAAGAAAGCCGATATTCTGGTCATTCGTGAGGTTGAGGAAGGCCAGCGCACCTATCCCGTGATCACGGCGACGCTGGTGGATGGCCGTGTGGTTTCGCGCATGTGGTATCCGGCGCTGCCGAGCATGTCTGCCCGTTTTGCCACCGATGCCGCGACGATCGCCGAGACCGCCGACCACGTGCCGGCAGCCGTGGTGGATACGGATGGATCGGAGGACAAGTAATGGGCGATTCAATCGAATCCTTTCAGCCTGATGCATGTCCACTCCTTGCGATCGAGGATCTTTCCAAGGGCTTTACCCTGCATACCGCCGACCGTCGCGTGCGCGGCTGTGAGCATATCTCGCTGAGCGTGCTGCCGGGCGAGTTCGTGGGCGTTACCGGCCGCTCGGGCTCGGGTAAATCAACGATTCTCAAGTGCATCTATCGTACGAATCTGCCGGAAAGCGGCCACATCGTGTACGATTCCGAGGCCTTTGGCCCGGTCGACCTTGCCATGCTCGATGAGCGTCGTGTGATCTATCTGCGCAACTACGAGATTGGCTATGTCTCCCAGTTCCTCGATGCCGTGCCACGTACCACGGCCCGTGAAATCGTGCGCGCGAGTGCCGCCGAGGCGTTTGCCGATGAAGATGCGATTGAGGAGGAGACGACGCGTATGCTCGAGCATTTCGACTTCCCCAAGCCCCTGTGGGACCTGTATCCCAACACGTTCTCGGGTGGTGAGAAGCTCAGACTCAACATCGCGCGCTATGGTGCGTCGTCCACGTCTATTACTGTTGGACGAGCCGACTGCCAGCCTCGATAACGCGAGCAAGGTCAGAGTCCGCGATTTGATTGAGCAACTCAAGGCCGGAGGTACTACGATGCTGGGGATCTTCCATGATTTGGAGTTTATGGAAGGCGTTTGCGATCGTGAGTACAACATGCAGATTGGTGGGTTTGTCCAGGCATAGGAGGGACGGATGCAAGAACATAGATCCGTGCAGGGGTCATTTGATCTGCATATGCATTCAGTTTATTCCGATGGTTCTCAATCGGTGCAGACATTGATTACCGAGGCTCGTGAGCGGGGTCTTTCGGGTATTGCCGTTACCGATCACGACAGTTTGCGCCAGCTGTCGTCCGTACGCGCCGAAGCCCGCAAGATCCATATTCTTTGCTACGGTCTCGCGGCTACGGCGGATGAATCTGGTCCGCTTGAGCTCTTGGTAAACGAAACGCTTGCCCGCCGTACTGCCAACACTCTGTGGCAGGCATGGACGCTCGAGCGTACAGGGATAGCCCCCTGCGGGCGAAAAGCATCGGTGGCTGACGTGGTCGAAGTCTCGCGGGCAAGCACTGGTGTCTACAAACAGCACGTCATGCAGGCGCTTACGGGGTTGGGCTATCGCGATGGCGAATATCAGCGCGTGTATCGTCGGTTATTTAAAAACGGCGGTATTGCCGAGCGTGACATTTCCTATCCCGACGCACTTGCAATTGTGCGGGCTGCTCGCGAACAGGGCGGCGTGCCCGTGCTCGCACATCCCCAGCAGATGGACTCGTGGGGGGCTATCCCCGCACTTGTTAAGGCGGGTCTGATGGGCATCGAGGCGTTTCATCCCGATAACGATGCCGTTGCGACCGAAGAGGCCTTTAGACTTGCACGACAGTACGGAATCTTGTGCACCGGCGGTAGCGATTACCATGGGCGCTATGGCGCCCCCGAGTGCGTCGGGGCTTGTTTCATCACGCCGGATGAAGCCGGCGAGTCCGTTGCGCAGCTGTTCGACCAAGAACGCCTGCTTGCTTAGGGGGTCCGGAGATGACAGTTCGAATGGCGACTGTTGCCGATACCGACGCGGTGTACGAGCTCATGTGCCAGCTCGAGGACACTCGGTTTGACCGATTGACGTTCTGTAAGCGTTTTGCCTGGCAGCTTGCCCGACAGCCATTTTTCGCTTTTGTGCTCGAAGAGGATGACGTTGTCGGGATTGTGAACGTGCGCGTCGAGCGGCAGCTTCACCATGAACACCCCGTGGCCGAGATTTGCGAGCTCGTGGTTGACAAGGGATACCGTGGTGGTGGACGCGGGACACTGCTGCTTGAGAGGGCCATTGCGTGTGCACGAGAGCAGGGCTGCGAGGTAATCGAGGTGACCTCAAATGCCGCACGGTTGGGTGCTCACCGGTTTTACGAGAATCACGGCATGAAGAGGACGCATGCTAAATTCATGATGGGGCTGTGAGGGCCCTCAAATGTATACGCAATAACGCTCGTAAACTTTTTCAAAAAAAGTTCTTGCGTTCGCGCTGGCGCTCCGTTATTCTAATTCCTGCACGCGGGCGTGGCGGAATTGGCAGACGCGTACGGTTCAGGTCCGTATGGGGGCAACCCCATGAAGGTTCAAGTCCTTTCGCCCGCACCATTGAATGAAAGAGCTCCCAGCAATGGGGGCTTTTTTGTTATGGGCCCATCGCGGGGACTTGAACCTGCGAAAGAGCGAGCGTTAAGAAAACGCGGAGCGTTTTTAGCGAGCTGGCGAGGACGCCGGCAGGCGGCCGAAGCCGGTGCGGATCCGCGGAGCGGATACGCGGACGTCCTTTCGCCCGCACCATTACATGAAAGAGCTCCCAGCAATGGGAGCTTTTTTGTTATGGGCCCATCGCGGGGACTTGGACCCGCGAAAGAGCGAGCGTAAAGAATACGCGGAGCGTTTTTAGCGAGCTGGCGAGTCCGCCGGCAGGCTGTTTTTACGGATCCAATGCCGATATTTCGTATGCCCGAAACCCCAGTGGGCAAAAAACGGCAAATATGAGTACTGTCACAAAGGCGGCAACATTTCTAGAGGTCTATTTTGTGATAATTACGCAACAGCTGTACGTTAATTTGATTCGGCTTTGAGACAAAGCGGCTCAATTTGGAAGGATCTCGGGTTCGACAGGGTGCTATTTCGCTAAATAGGCTGCTACTAAAATAGTGACAGTACTCATATTTGGTCTTTTTTGCCCACTGGCCCTGCCATCGGGCCTTTGGGGGGTCCAGGACGGGTATCCTAGTGCCAATGTATGCCCAATAGAGGAGAAGCCATGCTGTTTTCCGGTATCATCGCCGCCCTTACCAGTCTTTTGATCCCTATTATCATTCTGTTGCTGCTGCTTCCCAACGCCTGCTATGTCGTTGAACAACAGCATGCCGTGATCATCGAACGTCTGGGCAAGTTTAACCGCATCGTCAACGCGGGCTTCCACATGAAGGTGCCCGTGATCGACCGCAAGGCCGCCACGGTGAGTCTGCGCACCATGAAAAACGGTTTTGGCATCGACGTTAAGACCCAGGACAACGTGACCATCGGCCTTGAGGTCTCTGCTCAGTACCACGTGAGCTATGACATGGGCGCCGGCCCGGCAGATTCGGGCATCTACAAGAGCTACTATATGCTGCAGGAGCCCGTCGACCAGATGCGTGACTTCATCACCGACGCTCTGCGCTCTTCGATTCCCGTCTACACACTCGATGAGGTCTTTGCCAAGAAGGATGACATCGCCAAGGACGTTAATGCCACCGTGTCCGAGCAGATGGCTGCCTACGGCTTCACCCTCGTGTCGACACTCATCACCAAAATCGCGCTGCCGACCGAGGTCGAGAACTCCATGAACGACATCAATGCCGCCCAGCGAAAGCGCGCTGCCGCGCAGGAGCTCGCCGAGGCCGACCGCATCAAGCGCGTCACCGAGGCGACCGCCGAGGCTGAGGCGATGGAAAAGGCGGGCGAGGGCATCGCCAACCAGCGCAAGGCCATCGCGCTGGGCATCAAGGATTCGCTCGAGATCATCCAGGAGACGGGAGTCGGTAACGACGAGGCCAACCAGCTGTTCATGTTTACGCAGTGGTCCGAGATGATGACGGAGTTCGCTCGTACGGGTAAAACCTCGACGGTCGTGCTGCCGAGCGATTTCTCGCAGTCGGCCTCGATGTTCGAGCAGATGCTGACAGCCAGCAAAGTTCAAAACGATTCGAAGGAGTAGACGCGCGTGAAATACACCGTCGTTTGCGTCGGTAAGCTCAAGGAGCGCTTTTGGAAGGACGCGTGCGCTGAGTACACCAAGCGCCTAGGTGCCTATGCCAAGGTTGATATCCGCGAGGTGGCCGATATCGACCCGGCTAAGGCGGGCGGCGTGGATGCCGCACGCGACAAGGAGGGGGCGGCAATTCTTGCTGCATTGCCGTCTCGGGCGCATGTGATCCTGCTAGCTATCGAGGGCAAGGAGCGTTCGAGTGAGGAGCTCTCGGCGCGGCTCGACGATCTTATGCTGCGAGGCAGCAGCGACATTGCCTTTGTAATCGGCGGTTCGGACGGCGTGAGTGATGAGGTGCGCGCCCGCGCCGATGAGATGCTCAGCTTTGGACGCATCACCTTACCGCACAACCTGGCGCGCGTGGTGCTGCTAGAGCAGATTTACCGCGCCTGCAAGATCAGCCGCGGCGAGCCGTATCACAAATAGGTCGGCAATACGAAACAATGGCATGGGATAATAGCTTCCGTTTTGAGGAACGTGCCTGAGAGGACTATGTGATATGAAGATTGGATTTGTCGGTTTTGGCAATATGGCGAGCGCTATGGCCGATGGCTGGATCGCTGCCGGTGTAGCTGCGGGCGACATGTGCGCCTGCGCGGGTCGCTACGACGCACTGGTTGAGCGCTGCGAGGCGCGCGGCATGGTCGCCTGCCACGATGCCGCCGAGGTTGTCGCCGCATCCGATATCGTGGTCGCTGCGGTCAAACCGTACATGATCGAGAAGATATTCGCCCCGCTCAAGGATGCTCTTGCCAAAAAGGTCGTTCTGTCGGTTGCCTGGACCTGGGACAGTGCCAAGTGGGAGCAGGTCCTGCCGGGCGTCGCGCATATCTCGACGGTGCCCAACACGCCGGTTTCGGTGGGCGAGGGCGTCATCGCTTGTGAGAAGGCTTCCACGCTTAGTGATGAGCAGAGCACAGTGGTGCTTGATCTGCTTGGCAAGCTCGGTGCGGTGGTCGAGCTCGATACGAGCCTGCTGTTTGTGGGCGGCACGGTGGGTGGTTGCGCTCCGGCATTTGTCGCTATGGCAATCGAGGCCCTGAGCGATGCGGCGGTCAAGCACGGTATCCCGCGTGCCGATGCCTATCGCATTGTGAGCCAGATGGTGCTGGGTACGGCAAAGCTGCAGCTTGCAACTGGCCAGCATCCTGCGGCGATGAAGGATGCCGTATGCTCGCCCGGTGGTGCCACCATCAAGGGCGTCGTTGCGCTCGAGGACGCCGGCATGCGCAGCGCCCTGGTCAAGGCAATCGACGCAACTCTCCCGTAAAACCTGCCATTTAGGGACAGGTTTATTTTGGCAGGTTTTTCCTGCGGTTTTGTCCTTTTAGTGAAAAGCGCCCCGCAACTGGCTCAATTCCAGTTGCGGGGCGCTTG
>DBEWII010000035.1:0-9307 GCA_048384935.1 Collinsella aerofaciens
GGGGTTCTTTCATGTCCGAGGACGTCCGCGAAGGTCAGCCCTCAGATCCTGCGGTGGGAGACCTAGGCCTCGTTATACACCGTTTTGAGCTTCAGCAGGTGCTGATAGCGGTCCATAGCAGCCTGCTCATTCTCCTTGAAGAGCTCCTCGGCGCGCTCGGGGAAGGAACGCGTCAGCGAAGCGTAACGGGCCTCGTTCATCAGGAACTCCTGATAACCGCCCGCGGGCTCCTTGGAATCGAGCGAGAACTTCTTGCCGGCAGCAGCCTCGGGGTTGAAGCGGAAGAGGTTCCAGTAACCGCACTCGACAGCCTTCTTCATCTCGGCCTGGCAGTTCTGCATGCCACCCTTCTTGATGGAGTGCATCTCGCAGGGGCTGTAGCCGATGATGAGGGACGGGCCGTCGTAGGCCTCGGCCTCGTGAATGGCCTTGAGGGTCTGAGCCGGGTTGGCGCCCATGGCGACCTGCGCCACGTAGACGTAGCCGTAGCTCATGGCGATCTCGGCCAGGGACTTCTTCTTGGTCACCTTACCGGCAGCGGCGAACTGAGCGACCTGGCCCAGGTTCGAGGCCTTGGAGGCCTGACCGCCGGTGTTGGAGTAGACCTCGGTGTCGAAGACGAAGACGTTGACGTTGTGGCCGGAAGCCAAGACGTGGTCCAGGCCACCGAAGCCGATGTCGTAGGCCCAGCCGTCGCCGCCGAAGATCCAGAAGGACTTCTTGGTGAGGTAAGCCTTGTCAGCGAGGATCGCCTTGGAAGCGTCGCAGCCGCACTTCTCGAGCTCGGCAACGTAGGCAGCAGCAGCGGTCTTGGAGGCCTCGGCGTCGTTGACGGAGTCGATCCAAGCCTGGCCGGCGGCCTTGAGCTCATCGGACGGACCATCGGCAGCGATGATGTCCTGGGTAGCGGCGATCAGCTTCTTCTGGACGGCCTCGTAACCGACGGCCATGCCCAGACCGTGCTCGGCATTGTCCTCGAACAGGGAGTTGTTCCACGCCGGGCCGTGACCGTCCTTGTCCTTGCAGTAAGGAGCGGTGGCAGCGGGGTTGCCCCAAATGGAGGAGCAGCCGGTGGCGTTGGAGATGAACATGCGGTCGCCGGCGACCTGGGTCACCAGACGTGCATAGGCGGTCTCGGCGCAGCCGGCGCAGGAGCCGGAGAACTCCAGGTAGGGCTGCTTAAACTGGCTGCCCTTGACGTTGGCCGCGATGAGCTCCTTCTTCTCGGAGACGTTCTCGACCATGTAGTCCCAAACGGGCTGCTGGTCCATCTCCTGCTCGGTGGGAACCATCTCGAGAGCACCCTTGGGGCAGACCTTAACGCAGTTGGTGCAGCCCATGCAGTCGAGCGGGGACACGGCCATGGTGAACTTCATGCCCTTGGCCTTGGGGCCCATGGCGTCGAGCGTGCGGGTAGCCTCGGGCGCGGCGGCAGCCTCGTCCTCGGTCATCGCGAACGGACGGATGGTGGCATGCGGGCACACATAGGCGCACTGGTTGCACTGGATGCACTTGGTCTCGTCCCAGTGAGGAACGACCACGGCGACGCCGCGCTTCTCGTATGCGGAGGCGCCCAGCTCAAACTGGCCGTCGGCACAATTGACGAAGGCGGAAACGGGCAGGCTGTCGCCATCCATGCGATCGATGGGCTCGAGCAGGTTCTTGACCTGCTGGGCGATGGCGGACTTGGTCTCCTCGGAGAGCTCGACGGGAGCGGCGTCCTCGGCGGTAGCCCAGTCGGCCGGAACCTCGAACTTACGGAAGGCGGTAGCGCCGGCATCGATGGCCTTGTGGTTGGCGTCGACGATGGCCTGGCCCTTCTTCATGTAGGACTTGGTGGCCGCGTCCTTCATGTACTGCAGGGCGTCCTCGGCGGGCAGAACCTTGGCCAGCGCGAAGAAGGCGGACTGAAGCACCGTGTTGGTGCGCTTGCCCATGCCGACCTTGGCGGCCAGGTCGATAGCGTCGATCAGGTAGACGTTGACGTTGTTGTTCGCGATATAGCGCTTGGCCACGGCGGGCATGTGCTCGGCGAACTCCTCGTCGCTCCACTGGCAGTTGACCAGGAAGGTGCCGCCCGGCTTGACGTCGCGGACCATCTTGAAGCCCTTGACGATGTAGCTGGGGTTGTGGCAGGCGACAAAGTCGGCCTTGGTCACGTAGTACGGCGAGCGGATCGGGGAATCACCAAAGCGCAGGTGCGAGACGGTGACTCCGCCGGTCTTCTTGGAGTCGTACTGGAAGTAGGCCTGGACGTACTTGTCGGTGTGGTCGCCGATAATCTTGATCGAGTTCTTGTTGGCGCCGACGGTACCGTCGCCACCCAGACCCCAGAACTTGCACTCGATGGTGCCGGGGGCTGCGGTGTTGGGCGCATCCTCGGCCTCGGGCAGGCTCAGGTTGGTCACGTCATCGACGATGCCGATGGTGAACTCGCGCTTGGGCTCGTCCTTCTTGAGCTCCTCGAAGACAGCGAACGCGGACGCGGGAGGCGTGTCCTTGCTGCCCAGGCCGTAACGGCCGCCGACGACCTTGATGCCCGTCTTGCCAGCCTCGTAGAGAGCGGAGACGACGTCCTGGTAGAGCGGCTCGCCGATGGAACCCGGCTCCTTGGTGCGGTCCATGACGGCAATCTTCTTGACGGTCTCGGGGAGAACGTCGACGAAGTGCTTGATGGAGAACGGACGGAACAGGCGAACCTTGACCAGGCCGACCTTCTCGCCGTGAGCGTTGAGGTAGTCGATGACTTCCTCGAGCACGTCGCAGAAGGAGCCCATGCACACGACGACGCGATCAGCATCGGGAGCGCCGTAGTAGTTGAACAGGCCGTAATCGGTGCCGAGCTTCTCGTTGATCTTCTTCATGTAGCCCTCGACGACGGCGGGAAGCTCGTCGTAGACCTTGTTGCAGGCCTCGCGGTTCTGGAAGAAGATGTCGCCGTTCTCGTGGCTACCGCGGGTATGCGGGTGCTCAGGGTTGAGCGCGTGATCGCGGAAAGCCTGGACAGCGTCCATGTCGCACATCTCGGCCAGATCCTTGTAGTCCCACATGGCGACCTTCTGGATCTCGTGGCTGGTGCGGAAGCCGTCGAAGAAGTTAAGGAACGGGGTCTTGCCCTCGATGGCGGCAAGGTGAGCCACCGGCGAGAGGTCCATGACCTCCTGGACGTTGCCCTCGGCGAGCATGGCGAAGCCGGTCTGACGACAGGCCATGACGTCGGAGTGATCGCCAAAAATGTTCAGGGCGTGGGAAGCGACGCAACGCGCGGAGACGTGGAAGACGCCCGGGAGCTGCTCGCCCGCGATCTTGTACATGTTCGGGATCATCAGGAGCAGACCCTGAGAAGCCGTGTAGGTGGTGGTCAGAGCACCGGCGCCCAGCGAACCGTGAACGGTACCGGCTGCACCTGCCTCGGACTCCATCTCGACGACCTTGACCGGGGTGCCGAAAATATTCTTGCGACCCTGGGCCGCCCACTGGTCGACATGGTCGGCCATCGGGCTGGACGGCGTAATGGGATAGATTCCCGCTACCTCGGTGTACGCATACGAAACATATGCGGCCGCCTCGTTGCCGTCCATAGACTTAAACTTACGCGCCATATACCCCTCTCCTCTCATATAGGTATACAGGCCCCGGCGATCGCCGGGATGTTGGCGTGATGGGATTTACGCTGTTGCTTCCAATCATCTGGCAGGCAGGCTCAGCAGCAGGTACATGGCGTGGAGAGAAGACTGCCGAGGCGAGGGGCAGCTGATGCGCCCCACAGACCCGACCGCCCGTCTTGCACATGACCGAGCGCCGCAAAGGCCGCATGCCGGATGCTCCCGGGCACGCCCCGGCGATGGGAAGCGCCCGCAACGGAAATCCGCATGCGGGTTTATTGTACCCCGCCGTTAAGTGTAATTTCGACAAATATAGGCGGGCGGTAAAGGTTTACCTCGGGTGACCGCCAAAGGCCAGAATGGTCCCTCCATCCCCGGACGACTGGCTCTGACGCGCCAAGGAGTGTCCCCAAGTACCGGCAGGAAAGGAACGTCCCTAACTGCCGGCTAGAGGGCGCCGAGCAGGATGGCGTAGGTGGTGGATTCTCCGAGTTTGAGCTCGTCGCCGGGGTTGAGCTGGGCGGAGCGGCCGGGCTCTACTTGAATACACACACTCGTGGCCCCGTTTACCACCACGGTGCCGTTAGTGGACGACAGGTCCTCGACAAACCATGCGCCAGACTCGTCGCACCAGATATGGGCATGGCGGGCCGAGACGTCGTCGGTGATGCCGCCCTCCCCCGTTGCCAGCGCGCCGATCTCAACGCCTTCCTCACTCGGCTGAATCCAGCGCGGGACGCTCACCACGTAGCCGTTTTGCACGCACAGCAGTCCCAGCGGATGCGCCGGCGCGACCTCGTGCTCGCCCGCGACCGAAGATGTGCTCAGCGAGCGCGGCGTCGACGTGTCGCCGCCACGGGTCGCATGAGCGCGGCGGCTCGCCCGACTTGGAACTAAGGCGGGCGTGAGAGCAAACGGCATAGGGAACGAATCTTGCGGATGTACTCCTCGACGTCAGGCAGGTAAGCCCCACGAAGTCACCGGGGAGGCCCAAGCGGCCCGGCACCACTTCCAGATTCTGACCAGGGCGAGTCGTTCGCCGGTGGCTGAAGGCTCGCTCCCACCCAAAAGGGGAGATTCGCGTTGTTCCCCAATCGCTCTCGCATCTTTCATTTTGCTCGAGGTGGGCTATAAAAACTTTCCTGGTGAAAGGCGGCGATTGGTTTCCTTTCTTTCTAGAGGAGCGCGCCTGTAATCTGTTTTCATCCTAAATCAAGTTAAGATCGGACCTTCCAGAGGCAAGTCGACTCAAACTGCGAGGCTCCATGTTGGAATAAAGAGCGCTGTCGAAGTGCCAACAACACAAAGCTTGCCAGTCTCAAATAGAACCTTTTGGGAGTCCGATTGGGCCGCACACCGAATCCCCGCTGGTGGTTTTTTATAGCTGCGCAACAATAAACAAGGTTAGTGCCAGTCCAGCATGAAATTGAGGAACGTATGCATTTTTTCTCAGTAAGTGATCGTCGTTACTGCTTCGATGAGGTCACTCGCAATTGCTTTCAGGTTGACCAAGCATCAGAAGATGCGCTTCGCATATTTGAAGCATCGGGAAGAACGGTCAACTCGAAGTTGCTAACAAAGTCACTTGCTGCGAAAGGCTACGACCAAACGACCATAGCAGAACTTGAAGACGACATTGATGAGTATCAACGATTGTCTGAGCGGACTTTCTTAACAAAAGACACGCCTCGAAAACTTAGATCCATCGAACTCCACGTTTCACATGCATGCAACCTTGGTTGTAGTTACTGTTTTGCCGGTAAAGGAGATTATGGAACGTCTCCTCTGCTGATGACAGACGAGATAGCCTTCAAGGCGGTCGACTACCTCGTCGCAAGTTCATCGGAAAACGAAACGCTTGCGATCGTCTTTTTTGGTGGGGAACCCATGATTAACGAGCCGCTGATATGGAAAACGGTCGACTATTCAAAAAGAATATACCCCAATAGAAACTTTACCTATTCTATTACGACCAACGGAACGCTTTTGAATGACACTGCTGTGAATTCTTTCAAGGAGCACGGGTTTTCTGTTCTGATTAGTCTCGATGGTACAGGATGCAAGCACGATGCATCGCGCCCGTACAAGACGGGAGGCGGCTCTTTCTCCGATATCGACAAAAACGTTCGTCGTTTTTCCGAGTCGTTCCCCTTCGGCGCAAGAGCGACCTTAACAAATAATAACTGTAACCTTGTTGAAGACTATCTTCAGTTTAAAGAGATGGGCTTCAGAAGGATTTACTTCTCGCCCGTGAGCTCATTCGATGAGAATATCAAACTCGACGAACACTCATTAAACAAAATCAGGGCGGGCCTAATAGATTTGGCGGATCAATATCTCAAACAGATTGATCAAGGGGAAAAGCCCTTGTTTAGAACATTGAAAACTGCAGTTGATTTGATTATGAGCAACAGGATCGCCTTTGTCGGATGCGGGGCTGGCAGGCGTTTTATTTCCGTGACTCCCGAAGGGGACGTATACCCCTGTCACAGGTTTGTCGGGATGATGCGATTCAAAATGGGCAACATCGTCACCGGAATTGACGAAACTAGGTATATTGAAAACTGGAGTCAGGGTGTCGAAAAAAGAATTGACTGTACGGACTGTTGGGCTCGGTCTTTCTGTGGTGGGGGCTGTAGCTGGGAGGCTGCAGACGAGCACGGCTACTTGCCCAAGAGTCTACACCCTGCATCATGTGAATATAGAAAAATGTGCTACGAGATGGCTTTT
Organism: Collinsella aerofaciens; assembly: GCA_048384935.1. GTDB lineage: Bacteria > Actinomycetota > Coriobacteriia > Coriobacteriales > Coriobacteriaceae > Collinsella > Collinsella aerofaciens_CH. Next base: position 6,336 of record DBEWII010000035.1, read on the forward strand.
GACCTTATTTCCCGCCACTCATCTTCGCAGGAGAAAAATCAACGAGAAGCTACTGTATCGGAATAAGCGGTTCAGCGCATTGCTGTCACCATTGTGGAGGTGTTCGTTCTTCTGATTACCGTCTGCGAAGCTTATTGCTACGTTCGCCGAAACCATTCTAGAAATATGGTGAACTAGACATCTTGGTTTGTTATACACAATATTGAGGTTTTTCTGCACTCAAAGGGAGGTAGTCGTGAAGCATATTCATCCGATTAATCCAGGAAGTGGCGACGAGGCAGGCGTGAAGCCGATGTCTTTTGACTGCCTCTTGGGCATTACTGACATCTGTACTGTTTATGATAAAGCAGATGGCTGTGGTGCATACGATTACTGCGACTATGACATGGATGGCGGCAGCATCTGCGTTGTAGATCACTGTGGCATTGATCAAACGTAGTCTCTAATTGGATTAAGGTGAGGAGCTGTTATGAAGCATATCCATCCTGTTGGTTCAAATGAACATCCTCCCGTTGAGCCTTGTTGTCTTGGAGTTGATATATGCAATTTTTACGACATCGCCGAGTGCCCTGTTGCGGATTGGTGCTATGTCGATATAGAATCAAGCTGTGTTTTGCCAGCAGATTGGTGCGATCCAGTTGACGAGTAGTTTTGTGGCTAGGAACTATTTGGTCCAATTCAGAATAAGATGGGAACAAATACCAAAATCTCGTGTCTGGGAGGAGTTATGCCATTATTGCAAGGTCTCGTTGGATTAGCCTTTATACTTGCGTTATATCTGGCACCTTTTTTAATTCTATTCTTCATTATCCGACTCTTTCTTCGGAGAAAATAGGAGTGTCACGCAAACATTAGCGTAGCTTTCTTCCAATATGAGCCGAGCATTGGCAAGTGGAATAAGAAGCCCGACCGTTCGCCACATGAAAGTGATCGGACGGGCTTCTCTATTTAACCCGGGCCGCCACCCATAGCGGCTTTCCAAGCGTATTCTCAGTGCAAAGCAATCGTCAGTTTAATCCTATGCGCTGATACCGCATTTCATTTGTTCGGCTCGAATTCTACGGCCTGGCAACCCTCGCACTCTCCGGCAAATGGATTGAACGCGAAGGCAGAGATGATGTGTGCGTGGACATCGAGGCTGCTGTAGGCAACATACTGGGACATGGACCCCCGCTGCGCGTGGTATGCGGCCCGGCATATTCATTGCCGTCCAACCCCGTGTAGTTGCAGCAAAGGGTGGAACCTCAATGCTCAGCTCATGTTGTCCGTGGGACACGAGAATCGTAAGTACACTTTGGTGCGATTCTCACGCTGATACTGAGCCACCTGGAATAAGATACGTCGCGACAACACTTCGCTTCACCTCTGTCTCGACAAGATGACGTAGACTAAAGTTTCCTTTAGTAAGAGAACGAGAACTATATCTGAAAGCGTTGCGATGGCGTGAAGGCACCGAGTCCGAACCGCCTGAATGCTACGTGCATCTGCATCGCCTTTTTGTTATCTCTGCCAGTTGGGTAGCACTACACTTGTCATCATTTACCCTGGTACATGCTGCCTAAATCCACTACCCCTTCTACCGCGCCGACCATCTCGTCATCGTGAGAGACAACGATGATCAGCTGGCTTTGCTTGTTGCGCTTAACATAGGCCGCAAGCTCGGCGCGGCTTACAGCGTCTAACCCAGTCGTGGGCTCGTCGAGTACCAAAACTGACGACTTGCGTGAAATCGCCGACCATAAGTACACTCGGCGCAGCTCACCGCCCGAAAGCGCGGAGCAACGTTTCCCGAGCAACTCCTTCACGCTGTTTTCCAGCGAAAGTAGGCCATCTACACCCCGGTGATAGGAAGAAAAGGGCGTGTCGAAATACTCTAACAGCTCTTTCACCGTTTCGTCCGGCGCGAAGCACGACTGTGGGCAGCACGATATCTCTCTCGCACGTATGTAATCCAAGTCGCATTCTTCGATTGGCACGCCGTTGTATTTTACTTTGCCTTTCGATGAGTATAGCCCGAGCATCAAGTAAAGAAGTGACGTCTTGCCTCTTCCGTTTTCCCCAACTATGCAATATGTACCAGGACCGGAAAACTTGAAAGAAAACCCGCCGAGGACCTCTCGGACAGATCCGTCTGGAAGGGCAACCGAGAATTCCAAATCAGATACCGAAATGTCATTTATTTCATCGAGTTTAGCTAAATCGGTCCGATTCCACCCCGATCTCTCCTTTTCTCTCGTCGCGATAGCCGTCCTATCCCATGATGCTTTGGCATCTTGATAGGATTTGAACAATGACATCATACTTTTCAAAGTCTTAAAGAGAACCGCGAAGTATGTACCGATGATAGTGTACTCGCCTATTGACATAGTTCCGTTAATGATTCGTACTCCGGAAACAACAAGTATCACCGCTTGAAACAACGCTGCGAAAAGACCATCGAGCGATGTCAGAGAATATGATAGCTTTCCGGAGCGCAAAACTTTGGGAAAATAGCTCTTAAACCCAGCGTCGAGCGCTTGTTCGCTCTTGCCGTACGAAGATGTCAGTTGAATGTTGAGAATCTGATTAAGCTGCGATGCAATTGCGGCGTAAAAGGCGCTGTCCGCCTCTTTCTTCTCATACGTGACCCTATACAAAAGTTTCCTCAACCCAGTAATTACACAGAAATACACGATGAGGAGAATGATGGAAAACACCGCGAGAGTTGAATCAATTGACCATATGATAAGCAATACGATGGGAATGGCTACAATGGACAGCGGCGCACTGATAAAATTCGCCAAAACGAAGGATGAGACCACGCTGGAGTCGGAAATAATCCGTTGCGTTGTATAGGCTGGATCGATGGTCCGACTCACCAAGTAATCGTCTCTTTCAAAACGCAAGACGGCCTCCCTGAGAAGATCAAAGGAAAGTCTCGTGGTTATGCGAATGGAAAGTGTTCCTGCACAATAAGTAAAGAGGGTGGAGAA
>DBEWII010000036.1:0-25574 GCA_048384935.1 Collinsella aerofaciens
TCGCGGCGTCTGCCGCGCTAAAGAATGCGAAGTCAACGTAGGGAGCAATCTGCTCGTAGTACTCGTCGGTCGAATCGTCCGAGAAGTCAAACGAAACCGTGATGCCCGCGGCCTTCAACTTGGGAAGTTCACGCTCGGTAAAGCAATAGTTGCCCGAATGAACCACATCGAACTGCTTCATGTACGAAAGGTCAAAGCGATCGAGGACATAGCGCGCATCGCCACGGATACCGCCCTCGTTGGAGCCAAGGAAGACACGATCACCATCAACCACAGTAACGCGTGCCGCACCGTTCTCGCCGATGAGCTGCTTGCATTTGGCTAGTTCAACGTCCTCATCCTCAAGACTCGCAATCACATGCTCGGCAGCAGCGTCATTACCAAAGATGCCCGTATACGCGGAGCGCGCGGCTCCGCATTTCTTGGCATACACGGCAAAGTTCACCGCATTGCCACCCGGATACATTGTGTGGATATGCTCGTAGCGGTCGACGACGTTGTCGCCAAACCCCAGTGCGCTCACGTTAAATGCCATGACGCCACCTCTCTCTTATGTCAACGGAACCACTGTTGTGACAGCAGTACCGCCCAGGATCTACGCGAGTTCCAGCAGTTCCGGCAGCTGGTCGATAATCTTGTCCGCGGCATCCTGGCTAAAGCCAAAGCGCTCCTCGCGCTTGGCAATGACCGTCAGGCCGGCTCGCTTACCCGCGGTAATACCCGGAACGGAATCCTCAACGCAGCAGCAACGATTCGCGGGCAGCCCCAACAGGTCCAGCGCATGCAGATAGATGTCGGGCTCGGGCTTGCTCTCCTTAAACTGCTCGCCGCTCACCACATACTCAAAGGCATCCGACAGCCCGCACGCATTGAGCACTTCCTCGATGCTAACCATGGGAGACGAGCTGGCAAGCGCCACGCGAACGCCACGGCGCGGCAGCTCTCGAATCGTATCCACGGCGCCTGGGTTAATCAAAGCCTGATAGTCGCGCGGACGCTTATGCGCCCACTCGTCCCAACGGGTCAACGCTTCCTCGCCAGTGAAATGCCCCTTACCGGCGCGCTCAAACCAATCGACCAGCATATGCAGGAAGAACTGGTGCGAAGTACCGACCTGCCCATTCAACTCCTCTTGAGTCAGGTTAAGCCCAAGCTCCTTGGCAAACGCGGCAGTCTCGCCCAGGTAGTAATACTCGGTATCGACAATAACGCCGTCCATGTCAAAGATAACGGCGTCGAACGGAAATGCGGACACGGCACCCTCCCTAACAAAAGGGCGCCTGTAAGCAGGCGCCCGAACCATGCATTATCGGCGATTCTAACCCAGCAGCTTATCCAGCGCCACCGCAATACCGTCTTCGTTGTTATTGGCGGTCACCATCTGGGCCACAGCCTTAACCTCATCGACGGCGTTGCCCATGGCAACACCGGTGCCGGCCCACTCAATCATGGACTTGTCGTTCTGGCCGTCGCCAAACGATACGACCTCGCTGGCATCGATGCCGAGTTTGGGCAGGGCACCCTCGAGCGCACGGGCTTTGTCGATACCGGGCGCCGTGTACTCAAAGTACCAGTCGGCCGTAAACATGCCCGAAAGCGTCTGGGTAAAGGGCGCATACATCTCCTCGTAATGCGCCTGCAGGTAGGCCGGATCGCCTGCCGTCAGCAGCTTGTCTACGGGATAAGTGTCCACGACCTCATGCAAGCTCTCGACCTCGCGGATCTTAAGGTCGCAGGCATCGCGCTCGTATTTGACGATATTCTTCTGCGAGCCGTCCGGCAGTGTAATCATGCAGCGATACGAGTCCTCTACATGCAGGTCGCGCCCGAGCGAGATCATGGGGATCACATCATAGTTTTGCAGGTGATCAATCAGACGGTGCAGTTCGTCAGCTGGCATGGCCTGGTCAAAAAGGACCTCATCGGTCTGAGCGTCGACAACATGCGCGCCATTGAAAGCGACTAGCAGACCGTCATGGTTTTGGAGGTCGAGCTCCTGTGCCAGAGCATGTAGCCCCCATGCGGGACGACCCGAAGCCAAGATGAGCTTAATGCCCGACTCCTGCGCCGCGAGCAGCTTTTCGCGCGTACGCGGGCTGATCACCTTCTGATCGTTGGTGAGCGTACCATCGATATCCATTGCGATGGCTTTAATTGCCATATGTGCCTCCTTGCATCGTTTTTATCGCGCACTATCTTATCCGAGCCGGGGCACGTTCGCACGGCGCGCGTATGACGGTTGCAAAACCACCCCATATGAAACAAAGGCAAAAAAGTACTTGCAAAGACGCGTTCCGACATATAAGTTGATAAAAGACCGCCGTTGCGGTTTTAAGTAGATCGAGCATATGAAGTTTCAGTTTTTAGCGTGTAAGAGAAAGAAGATCGGCAAAGTACAACCCCAAACGCAATGACAACTTAATGAGGTAACTGCCACATGTGAGGCACCCAGGGCATTGCTGTCTCGATTTTGAGCACGATGCCTTCCGCCTTGCATGGGCCGTTCCATCCCGCCCCTGCAGCAACTGCCTCACGGGCTCATTGAAAACCGCATAGCACCCCAACGTCAGCACATCACCCACGGCAAGCACATCACTCACGACAACCAACACATCAACAAACAGCACGAACATCAACCGATTGGAGAAGCTATGACAAACCACCACGCTGAAGACGGCGATAAGAAAAGCATTCTGGATGCCCGCATTGAGCGAGCATATGCAAACGAATATGACGCCGCCTTTGCCGCCGCGACCATAAAGAACTACGCGTCGCTACCGCTCGCGACGATCTTGGCCGACCGCCCTCAACTGCTGAAGCGCTGCACAAAGATCATGGGCGACCCCGACATTCGCAAGCTGACAGACCCCTATGCCCCAAAACGCGACAACGATTCGTACGTTCTTACCGTAGGCTGCCTAGCCCATATGCTTACGGCGCTCGACACGAAACTCAAGCTCGAATGGGAACCCGACGAGCGTCATGAACTCGAAAGCAAGCGGAACACCCTGCGCACCGCACTGTTCCTTCCGTTGGACGGCCTCAAGCGCTGCAACGTCGAGCTCAATACACAGGCGCGGCAAAAGCCCGGGACCACAGGGCAGAAAACTCCAAGACCCCATGCGGCCATCGTCGACCGCAACCGATATAACCGCATGACCGCGCACTTTTCCGCCGAGGGAGCAGCCATAAGGACGCTGATCGACCTTCTGTGCCTCCTGAGCATCAACGAGCTATTTGAGGGCTATCTCGCCCTTGTTCCCGCGACGGCACCCAAGTCGGTAGCAAAGATCATCGAGACCTGCAGACGCCAGTTTGAGCGCCATCGCAATGGCAGCGAGATGAACGCCAGCATCGCGCAGTACTACGCGGCTCATTACAAAAATGACGGATGTGCCCCTGTCGAGCATCAGCTGCGGCTCGCCTACATCACGCCCGCCGCAACGCTCTATCGCTTTGGAGCCCTTGGCGCTTGCGAGCCGCACGAACAGGCGGCCTGCCCCACAACCGAGCTCGATCTCAGGCTCGGACGAACCCTGTAGCCCGCCAGCCCCTCCGCGGGCAACAATCCTATTCCTCCACAACACAACCAACAGAAAGGAGTCCTCATGGACACCAATCATTCCCCCATCATCAGCCCCCTCACCATGCGTGAATCCGCCCGAGGCATCACGCTCACCAGCATTTACGATGAGATGCTCGCCCGTCGCGAGCTCTCCGTCATGGGAAACATCGAAACCCCGATGGCCCACGACCTATGCCAGCAGATCCGCCTGCTCGATGCCACCAACCCCAGCCGCCCCATCACCATATTTGTCGCCAGCGCCGGCGGAAGCGTGCGATCGGGTCTTGCGATCTATGACGCCATGCGCCTCGCATCGTGCCCCATCCGCACCGTCTGCCTGGAATTCGCCGCGTCCATGGGCGCCGTGATCTTTATGGGCGGCGACGATCGCCGTATGGCGCCCCATGCAGAGCTCATGATTCACGACCCGCTGATCCCCCAGGGGGCAGGCGGCTCGGCACTTGCGCTGCAGGAAACCAGCCGGCGTCTCATGCAGACCCGCAAGACCCTCACGCAAATCCTCTCGGACCGCAGCGGCCTCACGCCCAAGCGCATCCAGTCCCTCACTGCAAAAGACACCTACCTTTCGGCCGAGCGCGCCGTCGAGCTCGGCTTTGCCCACGAAATCCTCTCGACCACCAAGGAGGTCGCCCATGTCTAACCTCGCCAGCCGCCTCGCCGCATCTGAGTCCGCATCGTCCACCATCCTCGCCAAGGATCGAACGCTTTCCTGCGACACCCGCCAAACGGGACTCAACAACAACGCACTTGTGATCGGCCCCTCGGGAGCCGGCAAGACCCGAAACGTCCTCAAGCCCAACCTGCTGCAGATGAACGCCAGCTATATCGTGCTCGACACCAAAGGCACGCTCTGTCGCGAAGTGGGACCCGTGCTGGCAGCCCACGGTTACCGCGTGCAATGTCTCAACTTCGCCGACCTCAACACCGTCCCGGCCCTTGCGCCCGGCATCGAGCGCTGCGGCTACAACCCCCTGAGGCACATTCGCCGCAAGGCGGACGGCAGGCCCAACCAGCAGGACATCCTCTCGGTGGCAAAGGCCATCTGCCCCATCGAGGACAACAACCAGCCTTTTTGGGATCATGCGGCGGCAAACCTGCTGTCGTGTCTTATCGCCTACGTCACCGAACAGCTACCCGCCGACGAGCAGACGATCAGCTCGGTCATCAAGCTGATCGAGCACCTGCAGGACGGTGCCACGGGTCGATTGTTTGACGACCTGATCACGACCGACCCCCAAAGCTATGCCCTCTCGCTATGGCGGCGCTACGCCATTACGCAAAATGCCGAGCGCATGCACGCGAGCATCGTCGGCATCCTTGCCGAAAAGGTCATGTGTCTGGGATTCGACGGTGCGGCACAGCTCTATCGTGAGTGCCATCAGGTGGACTTCGCTTCCATGGGACACACCCCCTGCGCCCTGTTTGTAACCGTAAGCGATATTGACCGCAATCTCGATCCGCTGACCGGCCTCTTTATTACGCAAGCGTTTATGGGCCTCATTCGTGAGGCCGATAGGCAGCCCGACGGCAGCCTGCCCGTGCCCGTGCGCTTTATGCTCGATGACTTCGCAAATCTGCAGATCCCCCAGATCGACAACGTGCCCTCGATTATCCGAAGCCGCAACATCTGGGCAACGCTGCTGCTGCAGTCGACCAACCAGCTCGATGCGCTCTATGGCGAGGCACGCGCACGCTCCATCATGGGCAACTGCGACACGCATCTGGTGCTGGCGTTCCAGGATCCCGAGAGTGCCCGGGTGTTTTCCGACCGCGCCGACGCGCTGCCCAGCACGCTCATGGCGACGCCGATCGATCGCTCGTGGCTCTTTGTACGCGGTCGCATTCCCGAACAGGTCGAGCGCTTTAGGCTCGAAGACCATCCGCTCTACGGGGAGCTGCCCGAGGCGCAGCGAGGCCATGCGGAGACCGAGATCTAGGCGCAGGGTTCTCGCAGCGCGCGGCGCCCCGGCGATGTTCCACAAAGGCCGTGCGCCCCGGGACCACGGCAAAGCAAAGGGGCCCGCATCCGATAGGATACGGGCCCCTGACTATAAGACGCGATGCGTTAACAGCAGCGACTACTTGCGGTGAGCGCGGTAGAACTCAATGAGCGCCTGGGTCGAAGCGTCCTGCTCGGCCTTGGCGGCGTCATCGTGGAAGGCAGGGGTGATCTGCTTGGCAAGCTGCTTACCCAGCTCAACGCCCCACTGGTCATAGGAGTCGATGCCCCAGACCGTGCCCTCGACAAACGTGATGTGCTCGTACAGGGCGATGAGCTCGCCGAGCGCGAACGGGGTCAGCGTGTCACCGAAGATCGAGGTCGTCGGACGGTTGCCCTCAAAGCAGCGGGCCGGGACGATCTGCTCGGGCGTGCCCTCGGCGCGTACCTCATCGGCCGTCTTACCAAAGGCGAGCGCCTTGGTCTGGGCCAGGAAGTTGCCCAGGAACAGCTCGTGGACATCCTGGCCGCTGTCGGTTGCGGGGTTAGCAGTGTTGGCGAAGGCGATAAAGTCGGCCGGAACCACCACAGTGCCCTGGTGCAGCAGCTGATAGAAGGCATGCTGGCCGTTGGTGCCGGGCTCACCCCAGAAGATCTCACCGGTATCGGAGGTCACAGCGCTGCCGTCCCAGCGGACGTGCTTGCCGTTGGACTCCATGGTGAGCTGCTGCAGGTAGGCCGGGAAGCGGTGCAGATACTGGCAGTACGGAAGCACGGCGTGGCTCTTGGAGCCGAAGAAGTTGACGTACCAGACGTTGAGCAGGCCCATCAGCGCGACGGCGTTGCTCTCGAGCGGCGTGTTGCAGAAGTACTCGTCGATGGCATGGAAGCCCTCGAGGAACTGTTGGAAGCGCTCGGGGCCGAACACGACGATCAGCGACAGGCCCACGGCGGAGTCGACGGAGTAGCGGCCGCCGACCCAGCTCCAGAAGCCGAAGGCGTTGGCGGGGTCGATACCGAAGGCCTCGACCTTCTCGAGTGCGGTGGAGACGGCGACGAAGTGCTTTGCCACGGCCTCGGCGTTCTGCTCATCGGAGCCGTCGATGGCGCCCTGAGCCTTGAGCTGCTCGAGCATCCAGGTCTTGACTTCGCGGGCGTTGGTGAGGGTCTCGAGCGTGGTGAAGGTCTTGGAGACGATGATCACGAGCGTGGTCTCGGGATCCAGGCCCTTGAGCTTCTCGGCCTGATCGTTGGGATCGATGTTGGAGATGTAGCGGCAGTCGATACCGGCGTCGGCATAGGGACGCAGGGCCTCGTAGGCCATGACCGGGCCCAGATCGGAGCCGCCGATGCCGATGGACACCAGGTGCTCGATCTTCTTGCCGGTAACGCCCTTCCACTCACCGGAGCGCACGCGCTCGGCGAAGGCATACATGCGATCGAGGACCTCGTGCACGTCGGCGACGACGTCCTGGCCGTCGACGATGAGCTGGCCCTTCTCGCTTGCCGGGCGGCGCAGCGCGGTGTGCAGGACAGCGCGGTCCTCGGTGGTGTTGATGTGCTCGCCAGAGAACATGGCGTCGCGGCGCTCCTCGAGCTTCACCTCGCGAGCAAGATCGCACAGCAGCTTGACGGTCTCATCGGTCACCAGGTTCTTCGACAGATCGAAGTGCAGGTCACCGGCGTCAAAGCTCAGCTTGTTCACGCGGTCGGCGTCAGCAGCGAACCAGGCCTTGAGGTCGATACCTTCGGCCTCGATCTTCTCCTGATGGGCCTCGAGTGCCTTCCAAGCGGCAGTCGACGTAGCATCGATAGGTGCGGCAACAGTTGCCATAAAGTCCTCCTCAGCATACGGGCGCATTCCTCCATGCGCCCGGATAATCAGATGCCCCTATTCTAACGCAGGTCAAGACCGTAATCAGCGAGCGTTGCCAATCGGCCCCCGAACGGCGACCGACCAAAAAAGGGCAGGTTTATTTTGGCAGGTCAAACGCTTTACCTACCATAATTTACCTGCCCCTTCCTGGTGAGCCATTATGCCGCGGCGCATACGCTGCCGAGCAGCTCGCGCAAGGGAGAGCCGATGCCCTCCAACAGCTCGGGTGCGATAATGGCAAAAACGGGAACCTCGCCGGCACCCACAACGGCGGGCACTTTTCCCTCGGAGACGATACATCCGTAGGGAACAAAGCCGTCCTCGCCGGCATCGAGCACGGCCATGCGACGAGCAAGTTCGCGCACAAAGCTCGCCGTATCGGCATCGCCGATCGCCAGGACAAAATCCACGCCCTCATCGGTCGCCAGGGCTACGGCCTCATCGACCAAATCGTCTCCCCCGTCGCCCCCGACCAAGCCGCAACGAAAGAGTATGCGTTCGAGCAGGGCGCGATCGAGCGAGCCCAGCGCCGCCGAAACAAGCTCATCACGCGTGTGCTTGTCGCCTCCCAGCACGACCAGTGCCTTGGTGCCGCCATAGTGGGCAACCAATCGTCCGCACCAGCGAGCCACATCCCCATCCGCAACCAAGCGCGTCGGCATACCAAACCCATAGTTGACCATTGTCCCCACAACCCTTCCGTGCTTTATGGTGGTATCGATCGTTAGGCTCATGCTACGAAGCGAGCTTTTCCGAGCTGTTTCGCGCTCTTTAGGGCTGCGTTAAAATCAGATTCGATCCGACATGGCGTCCAGTTGCGACAATTAGGCGGTCAAAATCCAAGGGCCAAGACGCACGAACAGGATGAGCCAGACAAAAGACAGGCAAAACCCGCCCAGCACATCCGAAACGTAGTGCACGCCCAGATAGACACGGCTGACTCCCACCGCAAGGATGACGCACGCAAGTGCAACCTCGATGGCGGCGCCGAACGGAAGGCCACACACGCCACACCGCACCAACCATATGCCATAGCCATAAAACGCCATGGCCGCCATCGAGTGGCCCGAGGGGAAGCTCAGCCCCGGTGCCTCGACAAGCCGAAATCCCTGTGGACGAGGTCGACGCACAAGTACCTTTAACAGCTGGTCGATTGCGCTGATAGCACCGACATTGAAGGCGGCCCAGACAACATGGGCCCAATTGGGCGCCCACAGCATCGCCGCGGCTAGCACACCGACGACAAACGGCAGCGACGCCAAACTCGAGGCGGCTTTCATCGCGGCCGTCAACACCGGCGACCGAAGCCTCTCGACAAGCAGCAAGTATCCCACCTCATCGATTCTTATAGCCCGTCCTTTGAGGACCTTGATCAGCAGGTAAACAAAGATCGCAAGGCACAGCACGAACAGTATCAAAAGTGCAAGATCACCCATACCTATGGTCATCCATACCCCCTCAGCGTATTTAACACATTAAGGCTACCGACCCACCGTAAGCACTCGGTAAACCGACCAAAAAAACCTGTCCCTTTTTGGTAGGTTTTGACGGTGTCCGGTCGAGCGGGTATTATCGAACAGGTATTCGATAAGAACATGTGTTTGATGAAAGGGCACAGATGGCGCACGAGCAGCACACCTACATCTGTATCGACCTCAAGACGTTTTATGCCAGCGTCGAGTGCGTCGATCGTGGGCTCGATCCGCTCACCACCAACCTGGTCGTTGCCGACGAATCGCGCGGGCGCACGACCATCTGTCTCGCCATCACACAGGCCATGAAGGACCTGGGGATACACAATCGCTGCCGTCTGTTCGAAATTCCCGACGGCATCGACTACATCAAGGCCATACCGCGCATGCAGCACTACATGGAGGTGTCGGCGCAAATTTACGGTATCTATCTGGAATACGTGAGTCCGCAAGACGTGCACGTCTACTCCATCGACGAATGCTTTATCGACGTGACACCCTATCTGGACCTCTATCACACCGACGCTGAAGGCTTCGCCTGCATGTTGCGCGACGAGGTCCTGGCGCGCACCGGCATCACGGCAACGGTTGGCATCGGCCCCAACCTATTCCAGGCCAAGGTGGCACTCGACATTACCGCCAAGCACGTACCCAGCCGCATCGGCAAACTCGACGACGAGACCTTTCGCAAGGAGATCTGGCCCCATCGCCCCATCACCGACATCTGGGGCATTGGGCCCGGCGTGGCGGCCCGTCTCGAGAAATACGGCGTCTACGACCTAATGGGCGTCGCCGCACTCGACGAGAACCTGCTCTACGACGAGCTCGGCGTCAATGCCGAATATTTTATCGACCACGCCTTCGGGCGTGAGCCGACAACCATCGCCGATATCCAAGCTTATCGCCCACAAGCGACCTCGACCACCACGGGGCAGGTGCTCTCGAAGGGCTATGCCTACGAGCAGGCCTACACCGTCTTGCGCGAAATGGTCGATGCCGCCGTGCTGGATTTGATCGACAAGCACGTGGTGTGCAACAGCATCTCGCTCTTTGTGGGCTATGCAAGCGAGCACGCCGACATACGCCGCCTCGATGCCAGCGGTACAGCGCAATATGTGGACGGATGCGGACACCTACGCTCGAGCACGTCGAGCATCGAACCCACCGTAACCGCCGGCCCCGAGCTCGCGCCCCGTGCACCCAAGCCCGTCCAGCGCGATGACGAACGGCGGCGCTTGGTGCGTGAGGCGCAGGCAATCGATGGCATCTTTGTGGGAGAGCATGGCGGCAAACCGCGTGGTGGCTATGCCGCACTCTTTGCGCACTCTAACGCCTCGCGAAAGCTGCCCGAGCGTACCAATTCGTTTAAGAAGATCATGGGCTATTTCGATGAGCTCTGGGCGCAGACTGTCGACCCCAAACGCCCCGTCAAGCGCATCAACCTGGGCTTTGGCAACCTCATGCCCGAGGAATTTGCCACCATCGACCTATTTAGCGATATCGAGGCAGATGAGCGCGAGCGCGACCTGGCGCGCGCCGTCCTGGCCGTGAAAGGCAAGTACGGCAAGAACGCGCTCGTCAAAGGATTAAGCTTTACCGCCGGCGCCACCGCGCGCGAACGCAACGATCAGGTGGGAGGACATCGTGCCTAAGTCCCAACAACAGCCGATGCGGCCACCGACGCCTTTTGAACGTCTAGCGGACCCCGAGGGAAGACGTCGATCCGCCGACCCCAAGCTCACCGCCAACGGCGCCGTCCGCGCCGGCCGTGCCGCGCAGTTTATGCCCTTTGCCGCCCTCACGGGATACTACGAGCTCGTGCGCAAACAAGAGATCACTGTTGAGCCCAAATGCGAACTCACGGAAGAAAAAGCCCTCGAGCTTTCGAAAAAGCTCGAGGGCCTCAAACGCGGCGACCTGGTGCGCGTCACCTATTACGATATGTACGGCTATCGTAGCCGCACGGGCATTCTCGACGAAGTGTTACCCGCATTCAAGCTGCTCAAACTCAGGGATATCGCCATCAACTTCGACGATATCCAAGGCATCGAGCTGCGTGGTCGAGTCTAGCGACGAGAACGCTTGCGCAAGACGAGAGCAATGCCAAGCACTGCGGCAGCTGCAACCAGCAATCCCAAGACCAGCGTGAGGGTCGAGTCACCAGCGTGAGGCAGCGAGCCGTCCTTCGGAGTCTTCTTAGCGGTCGTCGTGACAGCGGTCGTGGTGCTGCTCGACTGGTCGTTACCGCCCGTCTGGCTGCCACCAGGCTGATCGCCACCACCCGGCTGCGAGGGATCCGTGGGCTCCGTCGGATCCGGAGTACTGGGTTCGACCGGATTCTCCGAATTCTCCTTGCGCTGGATCCAGACCTGGCAGCCATAGAACGGGTTGGCGGTACCAAGGCACAGACCCTGGTTGGTCACCGCAAAGGTGCGCAGACCATGGTTATACGGATCGTTAAAGCCGTTGGTCGTCAGCGTTGTAAAGTTCACGCCGTCCTCGGTCACATACATATCAAAGCCACGCTCGGCATCGTGCAGGTAGTACATGCAAGTAAGGACACTCTGCAGCTTCTTGAGGTTCTCCTCGCTCAGCAGCTTATCGAATGCATCCTGAATATCGCCCGGCAGCTCGATGCCATAGGCATCCTCGTACTGCTGCTTCAGGCTCTCATAGCTATCGAGCATGTCCTGATACTGATCGGCAAAGGACTTGAAGTACGCAATCTCGCTATCGATCTTCTGGACATAAGCGGCGTCGTCCTCAACGTCCGCGGACATCGTCGCGGCCTGATCGCAAAGATCGCCCGTGGCATCCTCCAGCGCATCGCCCAGGTCGCCAAAGCCCTTAGCAACCTCGGTCTTCTCGTCGTCGACCTTGACGGCCTCAGCCTTCTCGTCATCGACCTCGGCGGCCTCGTTTGAATCATCGTCCGCAAGCGTGTTCACGGGAACGATGGGGTCGTCAGGCGATTTCTTGTCGAGCAGGTGATTGAGCAGGTCCCTAAGGCGCTGAACCTGAGAGGCCCACTCCTCGGGCGTCATATCGATAATGTCGCCATTAGAGAACTGGCCGATCGGCTCAAGCAGGCTCGCGGTATCAAAGGTACCGATATACAGTTTGCCGTCGAACTTCTGCATGCGCCAAATGTACTGGTTCTCGTTTCGGCCAAAGCCCGAAGTCAGGCCGGAAATACCGCCCTCGGGGAACATGTCGGTGCGATCGCCAACGACGAGCTCCATGTTCTCGTCCTTGTCCATGCGATAGATGTTGACCGACTGCTCAAGATTGGCATTCACAAACGAGCAGTCAACGCCGCCCATGCTGCTCTTGCCGCTCTCTTCGGTGTTTGATTTGTTGAACAGGATGCGCTCGAGAGCAATCTCCTCGTCGTTGTATTCACCGATATAGAGGTAGTCGTTGTAGACGATGAGGTTGGCAGCGCCAGAACGGGTACGGGCAGGATCGATGCCAAAGCAGTACCTTGCACCGTCCGCCTCCTGGTCGCCGACAATCGGAGTCCACGTATAGCTGCCGTCGGCGTTCTTGTCGCCACGGACCATGGCAAACGACTGCATGGAATTATCATCGGGAGCGTTCTCGGGCGTACCGGTGCAGATGGTCGCATAGAGATGGCCATTGTACGAGACCATATCCCAAATGGCACCGCCGTAGATGCTGTCCTGATAGCGAATCGCCGGATAGCCAAACAGCGTCTCCGAGTTGGCAATCTCGGTGAAGCTGTCCTGGCCCTTCGAGGGGTCAGACGACGTCAGGATTGTCGACACAAAGTTACCGGCCGCGTCTTTACCCACATTACTGATGACGAGCTGGCCATCATGAACGCACATGCCGCGGATACCAGTAGAAATGCCCTGCTTATAGGCAGCACCGTAATCCTGCATGCTCGAAAGCCCCTGATAGACAACTTTCCACTCATCCGTCTTAGGATCGATCTCATATACAGCAGGCAGGCCGCTTTTGCCGCCATTGGTCCTGACGCTGCCGCAGAAATAGAGCTTGCCCTTATAGCTCACGGCATTGCGGAACAAAGGAGCGACGCCGTTGAGCGAATCAGAGAGCAGCAGCTTGGTCTCACCGGTCTTGGTATTGATCTTGACCAAGATGCCACCGCTGTCCTTGTCGGCCGTGCCGTCCTCCTTCTGCTGTCCATAGAAGAAGGTGCCGTTAAACATGGCCTCCAGCGTCAGGCGCATGGTCTCGGCATCAAAGGAATCGCCCAGCGTGCCGTTCATGAGCGTAAGCGTGTTGCCCATCGCCGCATAGCAGGTGCCCACATAAAGCCAGTCACCATAGCTCGCAGCCGCCCAAGTGTAGCTCTGGCCTCGATCGCCTTCGTTGTTGGCCGTGTTACCATCGGCGCCCGGAACGGCAACGGCACCGTCACCCTGGTAGTCGACGATGCCATCCGGCTGCGACGTTCCTACCGTAGGATGCGAGAGCTTCTCAAAGGAATACCCATTTCCCGCATTGTAGGTAACGGCACCCGATGCGTCTTCGGCGTGCGCCGGCAGCGGCGATACCAAGATAGCGGCAAGCGCTGCCACCAAGCCAAGTGTTCCCACTCGTCTCATAAGGTTATAGCCTCCCCTGTCCTAAAGCCCAGTTTTAGCATTCTTCATTTCTGTCCACGGTTAATTGCAATCTGAGCACAGCAATAATCAGCGTATAAATATACACCTGTAATTTTTTGGACGGGTTAATAGATGCTCGATTGGTAGCGAATTCCGCGCAAACCGTCACCAAACTCCACTTTTGCCGCATCTAAAGGTTATTATTGCGCAAATTTTTGGATGCCGATAGTCACAATGGGCAGGAGGCTGGTACCCACCGGAGAGGGCAACGCCTACATTTTCATAACGTAATAGCCCGCACCCCTCACCGCCGTCTCGAGTGTGTCGCGATCAACCGGGCGCTTCGAGCGTACGCGTGCCGTGTGGTCCGTATACGTCACCGTTGCCCACACGTCATCCAGCGCATTCAGGGCATTGGCCACGTTCTGAGCGCAGCCGTCGCAACTCATGCCGCCGATAAGCAGCTCATCGCTATAGGGGTAGTGGGACTCGTCGGTGTCTGCCACCACAACCCTCTTGGCTTTCTTGCCGCTCGCGCCATCGCTGCAACAACTCTTCCCATGTGTCGAAGCGGCAATGCGGCGCAGTCCAAAAAACATGCCGACGGCAATGACGGCCAGCACGATGAGATTCGCAGGATTGAGCAAGTCATTCATGCGCCCACCCTTTCAAGTAGCCCTATCTAGATACCCCCATGGGGTATCCCCATCTTAACCCAAAACCATGTCCGTTCGATCAATTAGTTTCCCTTTTCTTACTTTTTAGTTGACCAAGGCTTACTTTCGTGTATAAGTTTTCTTAGGCTAACAGTTTAGATCCGTAAGGAGCGCCGTGACTCGAACCATAGACATCCCAACGTTTCAGGCAGCAGTCGTGCGCAACTGCTCCCCCACACTCGCGGGCATCAAGCCGGCATCGCTCTTTACCTATCCCGGCGTCTACGCCCATCAGGATGGTTCGGGCGCGACCGCGCCAATCACAGATCGCCGAGTACGCCTGCTCAACGTTATCGCCCAGTGCAATCGCGAGCTTGACCCGCTCGGCATCCACCTGAGTGTTTTGGTCTGGCGGCCCTGCGGAGCGCTCGTGTACGCATATCGGCCTAATAGCCTCGCCACTTACCTTGCTGACCCGCGCGCCAAAACGGCGCTCGCCAAGGAGGGCTACGACACCGACAATCTGCCATTATGCCTTGCGCACCTGGCATCGCGCATCACGCTCGCAAGCAATAACGCCGCGGAATGCGCATGCGGCCAAACCCGATGCGCATTGGACCATCAAGCCAACTGCAGCAAAGACTGCACCTGCGAGTTTCCGCACGAAATAGGCTACTTCCTTGGATATCCCTACGACGACGTGCACGAGTTTATCGTCCAGCGCGGCGAGAACTACAAGATCTTTGGGGCCTGGAAGGTCTACGCAAATGTCGAGCAGGCGCTTGCGACGTTTGATGCCTACCGTGCCTGCACCCAATACTTCACCTTTGTCTATCAGCAGGGCTGCAGCCTGGCGCAACTTGCCCAGGCAACCCGATAGAACGTACAAGCCGCGGCCGTACGCCGCACAACCGAAAGGACTCAACATGAGCAAAATCGCCGTCGTCTATTGGAGCGGCACGGGCAACACCGAGGCCATGGCAAACTTTGTCGCCGAAGGCACCACGTCCGCGGGCGCCGAGGCGGAAATCATCCCCTGCGCCGACTTCTCTGCCGACAGGGCCGCCGACTACGATGCCTTTGCCTTCGGCTGCCCCGCCATGGGCTCCGAGGAGCTTGAATACGATGAGTTCCAGCCGATGTGGGACGAGGTCAAGGAGGCTCTCGGCGACAAGAAGGTCGTCCTCTTTGGCTCTTATTCGTGGGCCGAGGGCGAATGGATGGACAACTGGAAGGCCGACGCCGACGAGGCCGGCGTCAACGTCGTAGATTCCGTCATCTGCTACGACGCACCCGACGACGAGGGCGAAGCGGCCTGCAAAGCCCTGGGAGCGGAGCTGGCCTAACGAAGCAGTCAGAAAGTCGCAAGGCAACTGACAGCCGAGTACCGTACAACAACAGTCGCTCATGCCCAAACAAAAACGGGGACCGGATATTCACATCCGATCCCCGTTTGTTATATCGATAACCTCGACGCGCCGCTACGAGATATTGCCCAAGAACGCCTTGGTGCGCTCACTCTTGGGGTGGTCGAAGACCTCGCTCGGCGTACCCTCCTCCACGATAACGCCGCCGTCCATAAAGACCACGCGGTCGGCGACATCGCGGGCAAAGCCCATCTCGTGCGTCACGACGATCATGGTCATGCCGTCGCGTGCCAGGTCGCGCATGACACCCAGAACGTCGCGAACCAGCTCGGGGTCGAGCGCCGACGTGGCCTCGTCAAAGAGCATCACGTGCGGATTCATCGACAGGGCGCGGGCGATCGCCACGCGCTGTTGCTGACCGCCCGAGAGCTGGCTCGGCATAAAGTCGATGCGCTCGGCAAGACCGACCTTGGTCAGCTCCTCGACGGCAATCTTCTCGGCCTCTTCCTTGCTGCGCTTGAGCACCTTTTGCTGCGCGAGCATGACGTTCTTTTTGACTGACAGGTGCGGGAACAAATTGAACTGCTGGAACACCATACCCAGATGCGTACGTACCTTGTTAAGGTCGACGCCCTTGGCGCACACGTCCACGCCCTCAACGACAATCGAGCCGCTCGTGGGATGCTCCAGACGATTGATGCAGCGAAGCATCGTCGACTTGCCCGAGCCCGAAGGACCCAGGACTACGACGACCTCGCCCTTGTGCACATCCAGATCGATGTCGCGCAGGACCACGTTATCGCCAAAGGCCTTCTGGAGGTTCTTGATGCTGACGACGACCTCGTTCGAGTTATTGGTTTCGCTCATGATAGGACCTCCCTACAGACCGGCGATGTGATCGGCGGGCGTCGCGACGACCTGTCCGGCGCTCTTGGTGGGACGCTTCTTTTTGGTTTCGGCCGTACCCAGCAGCCTCGCCTCAAGACCGCTCACCAAGCGCGCAAGCGGCAGGGTGATGACCAGGTAGAACAGGGCGGCAACCACATACGGCGTGATGGAGCCCGTCGTGGCCACGATGGTGCGGGCGTTCATGACGATCTCGACCACGCCCACGGCCGCGAGCAGCGACGTATCCTTGTAAAGCAGGATGAACTCACTAGTCAGCGTAGGCAGGACATTGCGGAACGTCTGCGGAATCATAACGTAGAGCAGTGTCTGGAAGGCATTCATGCCCAGCGAGCGAGCAGCCTCGTTCTGGCCCTTGGGGATCGACTGAATACCGGCACGGAAAATCTCGCACAGGTAGGCGGACGAGTTCATGGCCATGACGATGACGCCCAGCACATAGTCGTCCACCTTGACGCCGGCAAGCGGCAGGCCAAAGAACGCGATGTAGATCTGCAGGAACGCCGGCGTACCGCGGATGATATTCACATAGATGCCGGCAAGACAACGAAGGATACGCGACTTGGAAATGCGCATGAGCGACAGCGCAAAGCCAAAGGGAATGGCCAACGGAAATGCCACGAGCACGATCGAGAGCGACATAAGGAAGCCCTTAAAGACGATCGGCAGGCTCTGAACCAAAATGACCGGGTTCAGGAACAGGCGCAGGAACATGTTGGAATTCCACGCCTCGACCCACGGCTGCTCCTTAAGATCGGCCAGGAAGTTATCGAATGCCGTCACGCCCTTGATCTCGACGGAAGGAATCTTGGAAATCTTCTTGGTCGAACCGTCGGCGAGCGTATAGGTGCCGCTAAAGGCCTCTTCGCCGCCCTCGACGGGAAACGTCACGCCGTAGACCTCGACACGGAAAAAGCCGCCGGCAGGCGCCGTCTCGCCAAAGTCGATCTTGAGCGTCTGGCCGTCAGCCTTGCACGTGGGCTTCATGGGCGTACGATCCATGAGGTCCTCGCCCGAGAGCATCGTCAATCGCGTGTCATCGGTACCAAACGTCGTGCCGTCGACAAACGTCAGCGAAAGACCGCTCAGTTCCTCGTCGGCATCGGCCTGAACTTCCCAGGTGATGCGCGTCTCGGTACCGCCGACTACAGCGCTGCCCGAACCGGTATTGGGTCGGGCGGTAATCTTTGCGGTCTCAAGCGCCTGGGCGGTCGTGGGCGCATATGCCCCCGCACACACCAGCGCGAGCGCCACGGCCATGACGCAGGCTAGCTTTTGGAGCAAGGCGGGCAGTGGAAAACGCTGCTCCGCGGCCCCTTTGTTCAGTCGAGACAAGGTGGCTCCTATCGTAGAAGTTGCCGGCAAAACGAGACGGAAATGCTCTCCGTCAAGAGAAGCGCAAAGGCCCTCTCCGCCAAAACGGAAAGGGCCTGCGCACAATCAAGTAGCTATTTTACTTGATGTTGTACTTAGCCATGAGGGCGTCGACGGTACCGTCGTCGGTCAGGTCCTTGATGGCCTGGTTGATGTCGCCCTTGAGCTTGGTGTTGCCCTGGTTGATGGCGATGGCGTACTCCTCGCCGGTGCTGATCTGCTTGATGGTCTGGCAGGTGTTGAACTGCTCGGCGGTCAGCTGGCTGGCAACGGAGCGGTTGGTGACTACGGCGTCGCCCTTATCGGACTGCAGGGCACTGAAGCACTCGGTGGCGTCCTTGTAGGGGACGATCTTGGCCTTGGGGAAGTTCTCCTGGGCAAAGGCCTCGGCGGTCGAACCGGACTGGACGATGATGGTAGCGTCGGCGTTGTTGAGCTTC
This sequence comes from Collinsella aerofaciens, assembly GCA_048384935.1. Lineage (GTDB taxonomy): Bacteria > Actinomycetota > Coriobacteriia > Coriobacteriales > Coriobacteriaceae > Collinsella > Collinsella aerofaciens_CH. Next base: position 18,212 of record DBEWII010000036.1, read on the forward strand.
TCGCTGTAGTTGTCGGCCGTGATGTCGGTGTTATCGACCTTGGTCACGATAGCCTGATCGTCCATGTAGTAGGAATCGGAGAAAGTAACTTCCTTCTCACGCTCGGGCGTGTCGGTGATAGCCGCGATGGAAACGTCATACTTGGCACCCGAAGCGACACCCGGAACCAGCGTGTCAAAGTCATTGTTGACATACTCGACATCCAGGCCCAGCTTGTCGCCGATAGCCTTGATGAGCTCAAGGTCAAAGCCCTGATAATCGCCGTTGTCATCCTTGTACTCAAACGGAGCGTACTCGGCAGAGGTGCCGACGGTCAGCGTACCGTCCTTGACGAGCGCGTACTCCTTGGAGCCGTCGACCTTCTCGACCTTAGCGTCGTCAGAGTTGCTGGAACCGGCATCAGAACCAGAGGTGGCGTTGGACGAGCCGCAGCCCGTCAGTGCGAGGGCGAGCGCCATGGCGCCCGTGGCGGCAAATGCGCCAAGCTTCTTGAGCTTCATAATCAGTCTCCTTCCAATGACCCCACGTGATTAAGGGGCCTGCAAAAACTGAGGGTTATTATGCACCCGCTTGGAAGAATCCGCAATTAGAAAACTGATTGAAACAAACCCATAACGTGAATGGAGCACTCCACTTTATGACAGTCATTACTGCTGCAACGACCTTAACAGTTTGATTTCAGCCGCATAACCTGCAAGCTCGTTCGGTGTCTCCAAAATGAATGGCAATGCGCGCAAGCGGCCATTCGATACAATATTCTGCATAACCTGCATACCGCCGCCAAACTCTTCACTACCCAGGTAGCCCTTGCCGATGCACTCGTGGCGGTCCTTATGGGCGCCACAGGGGTTCTTCGAATCGTTGATGTGTACGGCACGCAAGCGGTCGATACCCACCACGCGGTCGAACTCGTCGAGTACGCCGTCCAGATCATGGATGATGTCGTAGCCGGCATCGCTCACATGGCAGGTGTCCAGACACACGCCCAGCTTGTCCGATAGCTCTGGACGCCTGGCAGCAGCACCCTCGATAATGCGCGCCAGCTCCTCAAAGCTGCGGCCCACCTCGGTGCCCTTGCCGGCCATGGTCTCGAGCAGTACCGTCGTCTGCTGGCCCTCAAACATCACCCGGCACAGAGTGTCGACGATCATCTGAATGCCGGCGTCGGAGCCCTGCCCCACATGCGCACCGGGGTGAAAGTTGTAATAGTTGCCGGGCAGCGCTTCCATGCGCCGCAGGTCCTCCGCCATGGCCTCCAGGGCAAACTCGCGCGCCCGTTCTTTGGCCGAGCAGGGATTATAGGTATACGGGGCATGAGCCACAAGCGGGCCAAAGTCGTTTTGCTCCATAAGCTCGCGCAGGGCCGCCACGTCATCCATGTCAAGATCTTTCGCCTTGCCGCCGCGCGGGTTGCGCGTAAAGAATGCAAAGGTATTGGCGCCAATGGATAGCGCCGTCTCCCCCATCGCCCGATAGCCCTTCGTCGTCGAAAGATGACACCCAATCGTCAGCATCTCCAGCTCCCCCTCATCAGTTGCGGTGAAATACGGTCTATTGGTGCCTTATTTTGGCGCAAACAGACCGTATTCCACCGCAAGTTATAAAAGGGGCATCAGAGATGCGGGCCACCAAGCACTACGGCTACGGGCGCCGGCGTCATGATCCCCTATGCGTCAGCGCCAAGTCCTAGAGGGCTAGACGGATTGCATCGATTATGCGCGCGCAGCGCTGTGTGGCGGCAAGGGGCATGACGGGACTCTCGAGTTTCCCCGCCTGAATGAGCTGCGTCGCATGCTGGATTTCGCCGTAGAAATCATCGATCTCAAACGGGGCATTTATTTCTAGCGTTCGACCGTCGGAATACTTCACATGGGCGAGCTCGGGGCGATGGAGACGCTCGATTTCCAACAAGCCTCGCTCACAGGCAATCGTTAAGCGGCTTTCATATGTTGCTTTGCCGTCGCACACCATATGAATGGGTATACCGCCGACGCTCATACGGATCTCGTCGGCCCAATCGACGCGGCCGCCCGATACGTCACGCCAGCGAACTTCACGGGACGAAACCTCGCAAGCGCCCGCGAGCAAATCCTCAAACCAACCGACTGCATAGCAGCCCATGTCATATAGGCAGCCGCCCTGCAACGGATCAAGCAGATAGCCCGAAGGAGACTCGCCGTAATCAAGCTTTTGCACGCTTTCAATCGAGACAATTCGGCCAAGCTCACCCGACGCAAGCAAGTCCTTCACGCGAGTGCGCATCGGGCAAAACCGATTCTTCATCGCCTCCATAAACAGCACGCCGCGCTCACAAGAGGTGGAGGCAATCGAGAGAGCCTCTTCCTCACTCAAAACGGCCGGCTTTTCGCACAGCACGGCCTTTCCGGCGCGCAGCGCGCAACAGGCCCAACGCGTATGCATGCCATGCGGAAGAGCCAAGTAGATTGCGTCGACATCGGGGTCGGCAATCAGCGCATCATAAGCCGCATCGCCGTTATCGTCGACCGAGGCATGGCCATGCGCAGCATCGATCGAAAACGCTCGACAAAATTCCTCGACATGTGCAGGAGTGCGGCCGGCCGCAGCCACCAGCCGTGCCCCGTCGACCTTCTTGAGCGACGATGCAAATCGATGAGAAATGTGCCCAGCGCCCAAAATGCCCCAACGAACCTCACGCAAATCATCACATGAATCCCGATGGCCCACGACAGCCCCCTTCAGTTGCGGTGAAATAGTTCCTGTTGATGCCTTATTCTGCCGCAAACAGGAACTATTCCACCGCAAGTTATAAAAGGGTCATGAGGAGCGCGTTTTGCCGAAGGCCTTAAGCACCGCCGTCACGGGACCAGGCTGGAAACGTCGGCGCACATCGTCGAGACGCTCGGGAATATCGATGTGCTGCGGGCAGTGCCGCGCGCATTTGCCGCATTTGACGCAATTGCTCACCAACTTGGGCTCGCTTGTGCGCACCGCGCTCGCCGTAAAGTATTGCGAGATGCCCGTAAACCAGCTATGTGCATAGCTCGCGTTGTAGGCGGCAAAGCAGCCAGGAATATTGATGCCCTTGGGACACGGCATACAGTAACCGCAACCCGTGCAGGGCACACGATTCGATTTCTCAAACTCTTCCAGCACATGCGCGATGGTATCGAGCTGGCCTGTTGACATCGAGTCCGGCAGCGCGCGATCTGCCAGCGCCGCGTTCTCATCCACCTGCGCGGTATCGGTCATGCCCGAAAGCAGCATCGTCACCTGTGGATGGTTCCACACCCACGAAAGCCCCCATGCGGCAGGCGTATGCAAATGTGGGTCGTGCGCCTCATCGAGCACGGCGCGAGCCCGCGGCGGCAGCTTGCCCGCCAGTCGTCCGCCCAACAGCGGCTCCATCACAAACACCGCGAGCCCGCGCTCGGCAGCGGCCAAGAGCCCCGCCGTTCCCGCCTGGTAGCGCTCGCCGGCATAGTTGTACTGGATCTGGCAAAAATCCCAGTCATACGCATCGAGCATCGTGAGGAAGTCCGCCGCGCTGCCGTGGTACGAAAAGCCGATCTGGCGGATACGCCCCGCAGCCTTTTGGCGCGCAATCCAGTCCTCGATGCCCAGTGCCACCAAGCGCTCCCACTGGGCGGGCGAGGTAATGTTGTGCATAAGGTAATAGTCGATATGGTCGGTCTGCAGGCGGCGCAGTTGCTCGTCGAAGAACCGGTCGAAATCCTCCGCGCACTTGCACGAAGCATGCGGCAACTTAGTCGCCAGCAACACCCGGTCACGCAGCCCCAAGCGCTCAAGCGAGGCGCCCACGCACGCCTCGTTACCGGGATAGAGATACGCGGTGTCCAGATAATTAATCCCCTGCTCCACCGCACGGGAAATGATGGCGTCGGCTGCCTTCGCATCCGGGCGTCCCGGCGCACCGGGAAACCTCATGCAGCCCAGCCCCAACGCCGAGATACGGTTGCCGCTTTTGGGGTCAACGCGATATTGCACGGCCCCTCCCCTCCCATCGAAGCCCTGACAAGGCAAAACAAACCCGTCACGTCATCGAAACACATCGGAATCGCAATTGAGAACGTATCGTAACGCAGCAGAAATCAAGCCGTCACGGCACCGCTTTAACATCAGCAAAAAGCCCGATGAAAGAAGCCAACCATGCCCGCGCGTGAGGACGCCTACCCCCACCCCGGCGAGCAATACATCCTCTCGGTCGACCGCTATCAGATCGAGGTCATGGACCATCTGGACGAGCTTCCCGCCACAGGCGCCGTCATCTTCTGCACCTTCCCTAAGGTCCGTGATGGTGTTGGATATCCTGCACGCGTTTTTGCCATCTGCCCCGCGGCATAAGTTCCCATGCGTTTGTTCTTCTAAATTCCGCCTCCGGTGCACGCTACATGCTCCAGCGGCATACAATCCACCAGGCGCCCCGCACGCGGGCGCCTTTTTGTGAGGAGATGATTCGCATGCAGATCAACAAGGTCGCCTTTATCGGCAAGGGCGGCGTCGGCTTGCTCTACGGCAGCATGATTGCCAAGGCCCTCGGCAATGACGCCATCGAATACGTTATGGATGACGCCCGTTTTGAGCGTCACGCGGGCGATGCGCTCACCGTCAACGGCGAGCCCTGTGTGCTCAAGTCCGTCCGCGCCAGCGAGGTAACGCCCGCCGATCTGGCCATCCTTACAGTCAAGACGACTGGACTCGATGTGGCACTCAAGACTATGGAGCGCGTCGTGGGACCCAACACGCTCATCGCCTCGCTGTGTAACGGCATTACAAGCGAACAAAAGATTGCCGAGCGCTTTGGCTGGAAGCACACCGTCCTGGGTATCTGCCAGGGCATGGACGCCGTATTCCTCGACGGCGCGCTCACCTTTACCAACACTGGCGAAATCCGCTTTGGTGCGGCAGCCGGCACCAACCCCGCGACCGTCGCCGCCATCGACGAGCTCTACACACGCTGCGGCATCGCCCATACCGTCGAGAGCGACATTGCGCACCGCATGTGGGCCAAACTCATGCTCAACGACGGCATCAACCAGACCTGTATGGCCTACGGCGGGACCTACGGAAGCGCCACGGAGCCGGGCTCCGAGCAGCGTCGCTGCTTTGTTTCCGCCATGCGCGAGACGCTTGCGGTCGCCAACGCCGAGGGCGTTGAGCTGACCGAGGCAGACCTGACGCAGATGGTGCACCTCATCGAGGGAATCGACCCCGCCGGTATGCCCTCGATGGCGCAGGACCGCATCGCACAACGAAAAACCGAAGTTGAGGAGTTCGCGGGCACCATCTGCCGTCTGGCGGCCAAGCACGATATCCAGGCACCGCAAAACGAGTGGCTCTATCGGCGCATCCGCGATATCGAGGCAAGCTGGTAGCGCCCGGCTCACCACGTCAACAGACTCAACAGCAAAGCCGCCGCAAGGGAACCTTTCCCCTGCGGCGGCTTTCATCTTCGTCTATGACCGGCGGCAACCTCACAACAGTTAGCGTTGCGACTCAGGCACCTCGTCCTCGCCATCGCGGCAAAGAACTACACCCGCACTTCCCAGCAGCGCAGCCGCGATCAACGCACCGACCACGATAGAGGCAGCCCCACAAGACCCCTGCATACCCGCGACGAGCGCGGCCGTAGGACCAAGGCAACCAAGCGTCAATGCAACGGCGGCAACGGCGATATCTCGAGCGTTCACAAGACCACTTCCTCCACGAGAAAGACTTTGTTTCTCGTGACTTAGTGTGCCCCGCGCCCATATGCGCGGCGTACTGCCACGGTAAGCGCTCTGTTAACTCAAACGCATACATAGAACGGGCGTCCTTACGTTGCCCTAAAGCTCGGTAAAGACGCCCGTCCGCCAAATATCCGTGATGCAGAAAAATTACCAGCCAGTGTAGTAATCGGTGGTTCCGGCAGCGCAGCCGGAGTCATAGACCTTGCACTCGCCCTTGGATCCGGTAAACGTGGAGCCCTGAGCCTTATCGCCCGCGGCCACGACGTAGTAACCATCGGAATCGCGCCAAAAGCCCTCGGAATCCTGCGTCCATTCGCCCGTGCGGTGGTGATACAACACGTTGCTGCTGTAATAAGTCTCGCGGCGGCCGTTATAGTTATTGACGCCGCTCGAACGCGTCAGGCCCGAGCCGTTCGCGTAATACACAGCAGACGAGTAAGACGAGCCGGAGCCGGCGTTGTAATACGAAGCCTGAACGGCCTCAGCAGCCTCGGCTTCGGCTGCAGCAGCCTCGAGCGCTTCGCGCTTGGCATTCTCAAGCGCAGTGCGCAGCTCATCGAGCTCGGTCGACTTCGCGTCGACCTCCCCCATCGTCAAAAGGCTGCCCGCACCATCGATACAACCCTGCAGCACAGCGCGCTCGTCATCGGTGGCATAGTCACCATACATGTTTAGGATAATCTGAGCGCGCATCTCAAGGGAATCGCGCTTGGCCTCCATCGAGGCGTTCCACTCCTGCATGGAACCATAACCATCGCCGCGATAATCAACGGGCTGTACCAGCGTCGCCTCGGACGGCGTAGATCCAACCGTATCGGACAGTGTTGCCGCGTGGGCATCAGTTGCGCCGGCGCCTGCCAAAAGTGTCACGGTCAGAGCGGCGGAAAGGGCAGCGGCTTTCGGTTTTCGTGAATCGATCCTCATGTAGCTGGAAACCTCCGTAGTGCGTTTTTGCTGCGTTTGAGCTGCGTGTGATTCGATCGCGCTGCATAGTACCTCGAGCAAATCGCGACCTGCGGTTTTACTCAAAAGGCGCACGTCAATTGCGTAAAACTCACATCCTCTCAACAGGAGTTTTCCACAACTCGAATGCATAAAGCATGCCAAAAACCCTGTAATAGCGCCCTTCCTATGCAAAAAAGGCGCCTGCGCAACCATTGCTTGCACAGGCGCCTTGAGCAGGCATTTTATGCAGTTATACCTATCGAGTCGCAAGGGGTCCTTGCACAAGTCGCCTTACTCGTCCAGCGCGGCGAAGGCCTGCTTCAGATCCCAAATGATGTCCTCGGCGTTCTCGGTACCGATGGAAAGACGGATCGTGGAGGGCGTGATGTTCTGCTCGGCGAGCTCCTCGGCAGAGAGCTGGGAGTGCGTGGTGGTAGCCGGGTGCACGACGAGCGACTTGACGTCGGCCACGTTGGCGAGCAGCGAGAACACCTGCAGATGATCGATGAACTTCCAAGCTGCCTCCTGGCCACCCTTAATCTCAAAGGTGAAGATCGAAGCGCCGCCGTTGGGGAAATACTTCTGATAGAGCTCGTGATCGGGGTGCTCAGGCAGGCTCGGGTGGTTCACCTTGGCGACGTGGCTGTCACCAACCAGGAACTCAACGACCTTCTTGGTGTTCTCGACAT
>DBEWII010000037.1:0-7113 GCA_048384935.1 Collinsella aerofaciens
AGTACTGCGGGGTCAGCCCGTGGGAGGCCAGGGCGCCGCTGACCGGTGGACGGCACCGAGCCGTACGCTTGAACTGAGAAGGGGGAGGCCTCGCGGCCTCCCCCTTTTTTGCGTTTAAGGGCTTTTGTCTCACATAGTAGCTGTGTTTTATAACCCTCGTTTGTCGCATCTTCTGTGAACGGGCTACAATAACTTAGTCTGTGCGATATGGAGGTGAACATGGCTGAAGCTGGTATCGGCGTTGATATCGTCGAGATTTCCCGTATGAAATCAATTCTTGAAAAGACGCCGTCGTTTGCTCGGCGTGTGTTTACCGAAGAAGAGCGTGCGTATTGTGATGCATCATCGCGTCCCGCTGCTCACTATGCCAGCCGCTTTGCTTCGCGCGAGGCGGTGCTTAAAGCTCTCGGCACGGGTTTTAGTCAAGGCGTTGGTCGCAAGGATGTTTCGGTTACGCGTGATAAACTCGGCAAACCGAAGGCGCTGCTTTCGGGCCGTGCTCTCGAGATCGCTCAAGAGCTGGGTGTTGTTGAGGTCGCTCTTTCCATTACGCTTACAGGAGACTTAGCCGTTGCGAATGCCATCGCGATTACCGAAGATGCTCGGCCTAAGCCAAAAGAGGTAAAGGTGAGCACCAAGAAACGCGTAGCGCAGACATTTAAAGAGGCCCGCTCTGTTTTAGATGAGCTTGAGCAGCTTCAGAATTCAGCATTGACGGAGCACCTGGGCGATGCTTCGCAAGATACGCTAGGAGCATAGATGAAACCGGTTTTGAGTACCGAAGAAGTCGTTCGTCTCGAGGATATCATCGAACGCGAAGGGACTTCGAAGGCCGAGCTTATGGAGCTGGCGGGTGAGTTTGCCGCCAACGAGGTCTTGAAGCTCAATCCCGATCGGGTTCTCGTTCTGGTCGGTTTTGGTAATAATGGCGGCGACGGTTGGGTTGCCGCCGATATCCTGAGCCATAAGGGTGTGGACGTGGATATCGTTTCTCCTGTTGAGCCGGATGAGATTCCTGCTGCTCTGGCACGTCATGTTGCTCGTCGTACTGCCGGCCGCGATGTGCACGTTTGCGTCGGCCCCTCGCGTGACGAACTCGAGGTTTTGATCGATAAGGCCGATGTTGTTGTCGATGCCATTTTTGGTACCGGGTTCCACGGAAATTTGCGTGCGCCGTTCTCCATCTGGATTCCTACGGTCAATGAATGCGCCGATTGTGTCGTATCCATTGATGTCCCCTCGGGCCTGAATGCCGAGACGGGCGTTGTTGATGACGACTGCATTCGTGCCGAGCATACGGTGACGATGATTGCGCCCAAGATTGGTCTGTATAGCGCTGATGGCCCTGAGTATGCTGGCGATTTGATCTGCGGCAATCTTTACGACCGTCTTGACGAGGTCATCGATGATGTCGACCACGCCGCCGAGATTGTCGAGCCCGGTGACTTAGTTGATTACTTTGCTCCACTACCTACGAATATCGATAAGTATTCCCGTGGCTCTGTGCTTATTGTCGCCGGATCTGCGCAATATCCTGGTGCTGCCATTATGGCGGCCAAGTCTGCAGCTCGCGCGGGTGCTGGTTACGTGGCAGTCGCGGCTCCTGACGCCTGCGCCAATCTTATTCGCATGGCACTTCCTTCGATTCCCGTCTTTGCTATTCCGTCTGATTCCCGCGGCTCCTTTGGCGCCGCTGCGCGCATGACTGTGTGCGAGATTGCAAAGAAGTACAGCTGTGTACTGTGCGGTCCCGGTATGACGACATCTGCCGGCGCTATGCAGGTGGTTTCGGGCTTGCTCGAGCTTGATGTACCGCTTATTTTGGACGCCGATGCACTCAACTGCCTTGCTAAGATTGCCATTGACGGTATTGATAGTAATCCCGAGATGTATCGTCGCGAGCAGCCGTTGGTTATGACGCCGCACTATCGTGAGCTTTCGCGTCTGGTTGCCGGTGACGAGGTGAACGACCTTGGTACCGCGATTGCGGCCGCGCAGAAGGTTGTCTGGGCTGCAGGCTCCGACAATCTGGTGGTCATTGCCAAGGGGCCGACGACGGCTATCTGTGGCGTTGAGCGTGTGCTGCTGCCGCTCTCGGGTCCGGCTTCTCTGGCAACTGCCGGTTCGGGTGATGTTCTCGCGGGTATTTTGGCCGGCACGCTTGCCACCATGCGCGACGAGATGGATCGTTGGGAGTTGCTGTATTCGTACGCCGTCGCACTTCACAGCTACGCCGGTTTTGCTGCGGCGACGGAGTATGGTGAGAAGAGCGTCATCGCGACCGATCTTATCGACTTGATCGGTCCTGCCATGGAGCTGGCGGCAAAGGATGCGCTCGAAGATCTGGGAATCATGGACGAAGGGTCGGATGACTAATCATGAACAAAGCCGATTTGACGCGCTGGTCCTGGGTCGAGATCGACCGCGGGGCGCTCCGTCGCAACACGAGGGCCTATAAGAACTTGCTGAATCCACGTCAGCGCCTGTGCTGCGTGGTCAAGGCCGATGCTTATGGTCATGGAGCTGTTGAGTGCGCCAAGATCATGTATTCGGCCGGTGCCGACATGTTTGCCGTGGCGACGGTTAACGAGGGCGTTGAGCTCCGACAGGGCGGGATTACGAAACCCATCCTCATCCTAAGCGAGCCGCCTATCGAGGCCATTCCGACGTTGCTCGAGTTTGATATCATGCCCTCGGTCTATACGTCTGACTTTGCTCTTGCGTATGGCGAATGTGCCGTCGCGGCGGGCAAAGTGGGCAAGTATCATCTCGCCATCGAGACGGGCATGAATCGTATCGGCGTTCACTACACGCAGGTGCTCGACTTTGTCCGCGGTATAAATTTCCATCGCGGTATTCAGTGCGACGGCGTATTTACGCACTTCGCCACGGCCGATGAACCTTCGGGCTGGGACTACAAGCTGCAGTGTCAGCGCTTTACCGAGGCCGTTCAGGCCATTAAGGATGCGGGTTTTGAGTGCGGTATCGTGCACTGCGCCAACACGCCGTCCTCGATGCTCGACCCCTCGATGCATTTTGATATGATTCGCGCTGGCGTTGGCTTGTATGGCATGCAGCCGTGCGAGCTGAGTGGCCGCGTGATGCAGCTTGACCCCGTTATGAGCGTCCATGCGCGCGTGACGCGCGTGGCACACCCTGCGATGGGTGAGGGCGTGGGCTACGGTTTTACCTACCGCGTACCGCGTACGCGCGTTCAGATCTGCACGCTGCCGATCGGTTATGCCGACGGCCTATCGCGTACGCTTTCCAATCGTATGGATGTGCTGTATCGCGGCGAGCGCGTGCATCAGGTTGGCAATATCTGCATGGACCAGTTTATGGTCGCCATTCAGTCCAACCCGGCACACGAGATTCCCGAGGCCGAGTATGGTGACGAGATGATTATTGTCGGCCGCGATGGCGATGCCGAGATTACCATGGACGAGATGGCCCGACTGCGCGGAACGATTAACTACGAGGTCGCCTGCGGCTTTGGCATGCGTCTCGACAAGGTCTACGTGTAGGAGCCGCTATGGGCGTCATGCACATCCCCGGCCATACCCATCAGGCGCCACGTGAGGTCGCACTCGAGGAAATTGAGGCCGTTCTGGGTGATTGTCACCTCTGCCAGCTCTACCAGTCGCGTCACAATATCGTGTTTGGCGTGGGAAACCCCCGCGCTCGCGTGATGTTTATCGGTGAGGCGCCGGGCCGCAATGAGGATTTGCAGGGCGAGCCCTTTGTGGGGGCGGCAGGCGAGGACCTCAACGGCATTTTGTCGCTGGCGGGGCTCAAACGCGAAGACGTCTACATTGCCAACGTGCTTAAGTGCCGCCCGCCGGGAAACCGCAATCCGCGTCCCGAGGAAGTGCTGGCTTGCTCGCCGTTTTTGCGTGAGCAGATTCGAAGCATCTGGCCTGATATTATCGTGACGCTCGGCAACCCCGCGACGCACTTTGTGCTTAAGACCGAGATTGGCATTACTAAGCTGCGCGGCAGGTTCCACCAGATGGGGCATTTTGTAGTAATGCCCACTTTTCATCCGGCAGCAGCACTGCGCAATCCGGCGTGGCAGGAGCTGCTGGAGGAAGACTTTAAGATGCTGGGCGATTATCTGGAGCGACATCCCGCACCAGAGGACGCCTCGGAATAATAAGGAGCATATATGTCCCTGGAGCGCCTGGGGGTAGGTACTTACAAAACGACTTGCGCTGCCGATACGGAGTACTTTGGCGAGCTAATTGCACCGTGTCTTGAGGACGGCGATGTGCTCATCCTGACCGGTGGCCTGGGAGTGGGCAAAACTCACTTTACCAAGGGCGTCTCGCGCGGGCTGGGCGATGGGCATATGGTTACGAGCCCTACGTTTGCGCTCATGGCCGTTCACGATCAAGGTCGTATTCCGCTGTTTCACTTTGATCTATACCGCTTGGAGCATGCCTACGAGCTCGAGGATACGGGCATTTTCGATGTGCTGGGCTATGAGGGTGCCTGCCTGCTGGAATGGGGCGAACAATTCCAGGACGAGCTGACGGATGAGTATCTTTCGGTGACGCTCAAGCGTGATGAGGGCGACAGCGATGTGCGAACGATAACGCTCGAGGCACACGGTGACCGCGCAATGGAGCTTTCCCATTTGATTGATAAGGCTGTACAAGATGAGCTTGCATAACGACAACGCGCTGGTGGTGGCGCTCGATACCTCGACCGACATGCTTGCCTGCGCGGCAAGCTGGATTGATGGGCAGACGGGCGAGACGAAGCTCGTGAGTGGCGACCACATGTGTCGCCGTCACGCCAACGTTGAGCTCGTGAATACCGTTGATGACGTGCTGGCTCAAGCCGGTCTGGATCGCAGCGATGTTGGTTGCTACGTGGTCGGCCGCGGCCCGGGGTCCTTTACGGGTGTGCGCATCGGCATCTCCACTGCCAAGGGCCTCGCGCGCGGTGCCAATGTTCCGCTGCTGGGCGTGTCGACGCTCGACGCTTGCGCTTGGACGGCGTGGAAGGCTGGCGTGCGCGGCAAGCTTGGTATCTTGGCCGATGCTATGCGCGGTGAGGTATATCCGGCGCTGTATATGCTGGTCGATGAGGGTCCCGAGCGTCAATTTGAGCGCGAACACGTGGTCAAGGCCGCCGTGGCGCTCGATGAGTGGCGCCAAGCAGCAGACTGGGACCAGGTTCAGCTGACCGGTGACGGTCTCGTGCGCTATGGCAAGCTGCTGGGTGAGGACGAGACCGCCCGCTGCGTGGAGCGCGACCTGTGGTGGCCTTCGGGCGAGGGCTTGCTGCTCGCGCACGCTGCGGGTGACGGCGATCCGGCCCGCGTCCTGCCGATTTACACGCGCCTTTCGGATGCCGAGGAAAACGAGCGCAAGCGTCTTGGTCTTGCCGAGAGTGCGCAGAGCGAGATTACGGGCGTTGCCGATGAGCTCGCCGGTCGTCATCTGCAGTTCCGTCCCATGGGCGCGGCGGATGCCGAGGGCGCGAGCGCGCTGGAGGCTGCCTGCTTTGAAGGTGCCGGACACGAGGCGTGGACGCCGGGCATGTTCCTGTCCGAACTGGGCGAGGACGTCGCTGCGCCGCGTAGTTGGTGGGTGGCACACGACGACGGCAAGCTACTGGGCCTTGCCGGCGGTATGGTCGTGGACGGTGATGTGCAGATTCTGGATGTCGCCGTCGACCCGGCACATCGCCGTGAGGGCATTGCCCGCAAGCTGCTGTCGCATGTGAGCTATGATGCCCAGATGCTCGGCTGCACCACGGCTTCGCTCGAGGTCGAGGACGGCAACGAGGGAGCGATTGCGCTTTATAACGCTCTGGGCTTTACCGAGGCAGGACGGCGCCGCGGCTACTATGGTGCCGGCAAGGATGCCATCGTCATGACGGCTCCGCTGCCCCTCGTGCTTCCGGTCGACAATGCTTCGCCCGAGCCGACGGCGGCAGAGCAGCGCGTATGGCCGCTGCCTGCGCCTGGGCGCTCAGAGGGGGAGCGTGCCGAAATTGAGCGCCGCCGCCTAGTGCTTGCTATCGAGAGTTCCTGCGACGAGACGGCCGTGGCGATTATCGATGCGGATGGCAATATGCTGGCCAACCAGGTGTCGACACAGATTGATTTTCATGCCCGCTTTGGCGGCGTGGTGCCCGAGATCGCCTCGCGCAAACACGTTGAGGTGATTGTGAGTGTCGTGGATGCGGCGCTCGAGGATGCCGCAGCATCGCTTGGTCTTGAGGATGGAGCCATTGCCCCCAGCGAGCTTGCCGCCGTGGGCGTGACACAGGGCCCGGGCCTGGTGGGCGCGCTCGTGGTTGGCGTCGCCTTCGCCAAGGGCTTTGCCTACGCTGCCGGCAAGCCGCTCGTGTGCGTCAACCATCTGGAGGGGCACCTGTTTGCCAACCTGCTGGCGCAACCCGACCTCAAACCGCCGTTTATCTTCACGCTTGTCTCGGGTGGGCACACCATGCTCGTGCACGTAAAGGCATGGGGCGACTACGAGGTGCTCGGTGAGACGCTCGACGACGCTGTGGGCGAGGCCTTCGACAAGGTAGCCAAGGCATTGGGTCTGGGCTATCCCGGTGGCCCCATCATTTCCAGGCTGGCCGAGACGGGCAACCCCAAGGCGATCGATTTCCCCCGTGCGCTTAACAGCAGAGGAGACTATCGCTTCTCGCTTTCGGGCCTTAAAACCGCTGTGACGCTCTACATTGAACAGGAGACCAAGGCCGGGCGCACGATTCACCTGCCCGATCTGGCAGCTTCGTTTGAGGCAGCTGTCTTTGACGTGCAGTACAAGAAGGCCAAAAACGCATTGCACGCTACCGGATGCAAGGAATACTGCATCGGTGGCGGCGTCTCGGCCAACCCGCATCTGCGCGAGATGATGATCAAGAAGCTTGGGCGTCAGGGGATTCGTGTAACGGTGCCGCCCTTGTCTGCCTGTACCGATAACGCAGCCATGATTGCGGAGGTCGCTCGCCGTAAATTCGACCGAGGTGAAATCTCGCCGTTCGACGTCGACGCCGATCCAAACATGACGCTGTAGCTGGTACGGCGCGGTCCCCGGACGGAGGGGCCGGATATAAGGTTTCCTGCTCTACAGTCCTGCGCAAGAC
>DBEWII010000038.1:0-17162 GCA_048384935.1 Collinsella aerofaciens
CTTCGGCGGGCGTGGTAGCCTTTGTCGTTGATTAAACTTTTTATGTAACGGAAGGACAAATATGGCAGCTGCACAGCCGCTTAAGATTCGCATGGTTGCCGGGCTTGGCAACCCTGGCGAGGAATATGCCGAGACCCGCCACAACGCCGGCTTTAAGGCAATCGACGAGCTGGCCCGTCAGGCCGGCGTCACGTACTGGAAAAACCAAGCAGGCGCCGAGGTCGCGCTCATCAATATCAACGATGCTGAGGAAGAGGGTGGCAAGCGCCAGATTGTGCTGGTCAAGCCGCAGTCGTACATGAATACCTCGGGCGGCCCCATCTCCAAGCTCTGTCGCGAGTACAAGATCAAGGCCGAGGAGCTGCTCGTAATCCACGACGAGCTCGATATTCCCGCCGGCGACGTGCGTGTTAAGGTGGGCGGCGGCCATGCCGGTCACAACGGCCTGCGTTCCATCATCGACAAGATGGGCAGCCGCGACTTCAGCCGCATCCGCACCGGCATCGGCAACCCTCCCGGCAAGATGGCCGTCGCCGACTACGTTCTTAAGCAGCTGCGCGCCCGCGAGGCCGAGGATTTCCAGGACACCTGCGCCCGCGCGGCCGACGCCGCCGGCCTGGCGATCGTGCACGGCGTGGTTTATGCCCGCGACCATGTCAACGGCGCCGCCTCCGCCAACGGCAAGCACTAAAACCTATCATTTAGGGACAGGTTTATTTTGGCAGGTTTTACCTGCGGAAACGCCCCAGTTGCGGCATCGCAATCAACCGCGCGCCGACATACATGCACAGCACCCCAAAGGGGGCCGGCCTCATCACAACCCGAGGCCGGCCCCCTTTGCCGTTTTACCTGATAAAACCGACCAAAATAAACCTCTCCCCCTTTGGTAGGCCAAAGTGGATAAACCCTGCTCCCAACCGCCGAAGACACACGTAAGTGACATGTCCATGAGGGTATAATTTGCACCGTATGTCTGCACAACGCCTGTGCGCGTACGGTTTTATTCGGGCTACCGTCCATTTCCGTGGAGGCACGGTTCGGCGGCCCTAACAAGAGAGGGGTTCTATGTATAAGATCCTGGAGAAGACGCAGTTCTCGGAGAAGGTGTTCAAGTTCCGCATCGAGGCGCCCGCAATCGCCAAGCATGCGCACGCTGGACAGTTCCTCATGGTTCGCGCCAACGAGACGGGCGAGCGTGTCCCGTTTACCCTGGCCGGCTGGAACGGTGACGAGGGCTGGGTCGAGTTCATCTTCATGGTGATCGGCAAGACCACCGAGATGCTTTCCACCTACGAGGCCGGCGAGTCACTGCGCGACGTCGTGGGCCCGCTGGGCGTTCCCACCGAGATGGCCGAGGGCCCCTGCGCCGTCATTGGCGGCGGCGTCGGCTTGGCAATTGCCTTCCCGGTCGCCAAGCACCTGGTCGAGACCGGTCACGAAGTTCACGCCATCATGGGCGCCCGCACCAAGGACCTCCTGCTCATGGAGGACCAGTTCCGCGAGCTCCTCGACGAGGACCACATCCACATCACCACCGACGACGGTTCCTACGGCGAGCAGGGCGTTGTTACCGCTCCGCTGGAGCGCCTGCTGCAGGACAAGGCCGTGAGCCAGGTCTTCTGCGTCGGCCCCGTTCCGATGATGAAGTTCTCGACCCTCACCGCCCAGAAGTACGACACCCCCATCACCGCGTCCCTCAACCCCATCATGGTTGACGGCACCGGCATGTGCGGCTGCTGCCGCGTCGAGGTGGGCGGCGTGACCAAGTTCGCTTGCGTCGACGGCCCCGACTTCGATGCCACCCTGGTCGACTGGGATGACCTTCGTGCCCGCCAGGCCGCTTACCGTTCCGAAGAGGGCGAGTCCCTCAAGGCCTATGAGGAAAAGAGCTGCGCATGCCACTAGTTAACGGTCGTTTCGTTGCCGATATGAAGTCGCCCCGCACCCCCGATAACGAGGAGCCGGCTGCCGAGCGCGCCTGCGACTTCCGCCCCGTCGACAAGGGCTTCACCGAGGAGATGGCGCTGGCCGAGGCCGAGCGCTGCCTCAACTGCAAGAAGCCGTTCTGTGTTGAGGGCTGCCCCGTCAACATCAACATCCCCCGCTTTATCGAGCAGATCCGCGCGAAGGACTTCGGCGGCGCCCTCGATACCATCCGCGAGGACTCCATGCTTCCCGCTATCTGCGGCCGCGTCTGCCCGCAGGAGAACCAGTGCGAGGGCAAGTGCATCCGTGGTAAGAAGTCCGAGCCCGTGGCCATCGGCCAGCTTGAGCGCTTCCTGGGCGACCGCCCCGAGCTCGCCTCCACGCCCAATATGGCTCCCAAGAACGGCAAGAAGGTCGCCGTCGTCGGTTCCGGCCCGTCCGGCATCACCTGCGCCGGCGAGCTCGCCCGCAACGGCTTTGACGTCACCGTCTTTGAGGCCTTCTTTACCGGCGGCGGCGTGCTGGTCTACGGCATCCCCGAGTTCCGTCTGCCCAAGGCGGTCGTCAAGCGCGAGATTGACGGCCTGGAGGACATGGGCGTCAAGTTTGAGTACAACTCCGTCGTGGGCAACATGGCCACGGCCGAGGAGCTGTTCGAGCAGGGCTTCGACGCCATCTACGTGGCGACCGGCGCTGGCCTGCCCAAGTTCCTCAACGTCCCCGGCGAGAACCTGCCCAACGTCTTCTTCGCGAACGAGTACCTCACCCGCGTGAACCTGATGAAGGCCAACAAGTTCCCCGAGTACGACACCCCCACCAAGCACGGCAAGAACGTCGTTGTCTTTGGTGGCGGCAACGTGGCTATGGACGCCGTCCGTACCGCCAAGCGCCTGGGCGCTGAGCACGCCATCATCGCCTACCGTCGTACCGAGGACGAGATGCCCTGCCGTCGTGCCGAGCTGCACCACGCCAAGGCCGAGGGCGTCGAGGTTCTGCCGCTCGTTTCCCCGCTCGAGTTTGTCGCTGGCGAGGACGGCTCCGTGTGCGCCGTCAAGGTCCAGAAGATGGAGCTCGGCGAGCCCGATGAGTCCGGCCGTCGTCGCCCGGTGCCCATCGAGGGCGCCATCGAGGAGATTCCCTGCGACGTCGCAATCTCGGCTATCGGTACCAACGCCAACCCCTTCGCAAAGAAGATCGGCGGCAAGATGGAGCTCAACAAGTGGGGCTACATCGTCGCCGACGAGGAGACCGGCCAGACCACCGATCCCCGCATCTGGGCCGGCGGCGACATCGTCACCGGTGCCGCTACGGTCATTCTGGCGATGGGCGCCGGCAAGAAGGCCGCCGCTTCCATCACCAAGAGCCTGCTGGGCGAGTAATCACCTACAGCGTTAGCCATCAAACGGCAAAGTCCCCGTCGAGCACACGCCCGGCGGGGACTTTTTCTATGCCGATCGCCCTACCACCGCAAAGGTGCCTGTCCCCCTTGCGGTGGTTTTGGTCGGCTAGCCTTCGAGCTGCGCCACCTTGTAGCGGTAGGCTGCGGCGATGACGTCCTTGCAGCCTTCGCGGCCCAGCTTGGCGCGGTTGACGACGATGTCTTTACCGCTCGTCATCTTCCACTTGCCGGCGCTATAGCGCTTATAGAACGCCTCGCGCGCCTTCTGCTGCTGTTTGACCAGCTTGGCGCCCTTCTTTTTGTTAAGGCCACGCTTCTTGCGCACAATCTCGACGCGGTCCTCAAAGGGTGCGGTCACCAACACGGCAATGTGGCTGGGGTTGTTGCGCAGCAGGTAATCGGACAGACGGCCTTCGATAATGCAGCTCTCGGTCTCGCTCAGATCCAAAATCACCTGGCTCATCTTTTGGAACAACTTATCCGAGTACGAACGCGCATCGTAGCGGTCGGGCAGAAACGCCATGTTCTCCACGGCCAGACGCTCATCATAGGCGGCCATCTTATCGAGCGACTCGCCCGCGCGCAGCGACGCACGTACCAGCAGCTCGTTATCGTACAGCGGAATCCCCAACTCGTCGGCAAGCATGCGGCCAATCTCGTGGCCCTCGGCGCCAAAGTCGCGCGCGATGGTAATGACCACAGGATTCTTCTTATTCTCCAGATCGCTCATCGCGATTCCTTTCTCTATGTGACAAAGGGGCTGTCCCTTTGCCACATTCTACGCTGCCACCATTCGCCTCTGATATGCGCGAACCAGCAGCGAGATACCAAAGTTGAGCACAAAGTACATCGCAAACACCAGGCCGTAGAGCATAAGCACCTGCGACAGGTCGATCGCGTGGGCCATCACCACGTTTGCCGTGTACATGAGCTCGGCCACGTTAATGCCCGAAAGATACGAGCTGTCCTTAATGACGGTCGTGCACTGGCTAAACAGCGCCGGAATGATCGTCTTAAACGTCTGCGGCAAAATGATGTAGCGCATGGTGGCAAAGAAGCCGAAGCCCTGGCTCTGCGCTGCCTCAAACTGGCCGCGCGGAATCGAGTTGAGGCCGCCGCGCACAATCTCGGCCATAACAGCGCTGGTAAACAGCGTAAAGGCGATGGTCGAAATCACAATGTCCAAACCCTGCACCGTAAAGTAGATAAACAGGATCCACAGCAGGTTTGGCGTGCAACGGAACAGCTCAATATAGGCGCTCACCAAAATACGGAACGGGCGGGGCGCATAGCTCTTAACGAGCGCCAGCACCGTGCCAAAGATGAGCGAGAAAAAGATCGACAGCGCCGAGATCTCGATCGTCTTAACAAAGCCGCCCCAAATGTAGAGCAGGTTGGTCGCGTTGAAGATTTCCATGCGCTAGGCCTCCTCTACGTTGTCGAGCCCCAGCTCGGCCAGGCTCACGCCGCGCGGACGCTCCTTGGAGCGGCGCTCGAGCCACTGCACCAGCATGGCGAGCGGAAAGCAGATGATAAAGTACATAAGGCAGCAGACGATGTATCCCTGCAGGTAACCGTACAGACTCACAAAGTTGTCGGAACGGTACATAAGGTCGCCGCCGGCCACAAGCGCCAGCACCGACGTATTCTTGACCAGGTTGAGCGCCTGGTTACACAGCGGCGGCAGAATGATCTTGAATGTCTGGGGCAGCACGATATACCAGTACGCCTGCGCACGGGTGAAGCCCTGGCTCTGGGCCGCCTCCATCTGACCGCGCGGAACCGCCTCGATACCAGTGCGGATGACCTCCGAAATGTAGGCCGCGTGATACAGACCCACGCCCAAGAAGCCCAGCACGAACGGCGCGATGCGCACCGGCTGGTCGGCACCGGTTATGGCCTGCAAAAACTGCGGACCGGCCATGTACATAAAGAGAACCTGTACGGGCAACGGGGTGTTCTGGTAAAACTCAACGTACACGCGGCTTATGGCGCGCAGCACGCGCGAACGAGTGGTAGAGAACACGCCCAGCAGCGTGCCCAGCACCAGCGACAGCAGCAGACCGGCAACGACCACTTGCAGCGTCACGCCAAAGCCCTCCCAGAAGGGCCCCATGTTTTGAAATGTCGTCGACCAACGGTCGGCGTCAAATAATCCTTCGAGCATTTGATTCCTTCCTTGGACGATGCGCCTATACGAGACCCCAGGTCTTGACCTCTTGGTCGAGCCAGCCATCGGCCAGGCGATCGCAAATCACCTGATCGACCACGGCCGAAAGGTCGCAGCCCTTCTTGGTCGCCACGCCGTAGCCCTGCTCGCCAAACTTGACTTCGGGCTGCAGCAGCTCAACGGTCTCGTTCATGTAACCAGCCAGCGTGGAGCGGTCCATGGCAAAGACGTCGATATTGCCGGCGTCGAGCGAACTCTTGATGATGGGGTAGCCGCTAAAGGCCCTAAACTCGGGCTTGCAGCTAAAGCCGTTGTCCTTGATCATCTGCTCGATCAGGCCCTGCGTAGTAGCACCCTGGCTCACGCCGATGACCTTGCCGTCCAGGTCCTCAATCGAGGTAAAGCCCGAACGCTTCTTGACCATGAGTCCCACGTAGTCGGTGCGGTACGGCGTCGAGAAATCCCAGCTCTTCTTGCGCTCGTCGGTGATGGTGTAGGTCGCCGCGACCACATCGAGCTGGCCGTTATCGATCAGCGGGCCGCGTGTCTTGGGCGTTACATCGGTAAACTCGACAAGCTCCTGGACGCGAGCATCCTTGTAGCTCACGCCAAAGACGGCAGCGGCAATCTGGTAGCACAAATCGACTTCCATACCCTCAAAGCGGCCCTTGGCGGTGTCGTAATAGCCATAGCCGGGAACGTCCTTCTTAACGCCGGCATTCAGATGGCCACGCGACTTGATGGCCGCAAGCTTGGACCCCTTGTCGGAGCCCTCGCCGCTGGTGGAGTCGCCGCAACCGGCAAGCGCGGTCCCCGTCAGCGCGAGCATGCCGGCGCCCGCCAGCTGCAAAAAGTGACGGCGCGACACGGCCGCCCTCGTCATATCCGTCATGTCCATCACCGCGCCTAGTGCAGAATCTTGGACAGGAACTCGCGGCAGCGCGGGTTCTCGGGGTTATCGAAGAAGTGTTCGGGCGTGCCCTCCTCCAGAATGCGGCCGTCCTCCATAAAGATGACACGGTCGGCCACCTGACGCGCAAAGCCCATCTCGTGCGTCACGCAGATCATGGTGATATCCTCCTGCGCGAGCTCAATCATAACGTCCAGAACCTCCTGGACCATCTCGGGGTCGAGCGCCGAAGTCGGCTCGTCAAACAGGATGATGGGCTGCTTGGTGCACAGGGCGCGGGCGATGGCGATGCGCTGCTGCTGACCACCCGAGAGATTCTGCGGATACTCGCCGGCCTTATGCGCCATACCGACGCGCTTGAGCGCGGCGATGGCGATCTCGGTCGCCTCCTCCTTGCTCTTCTTTTGCAGCTTGATGGGCGCGAGCGTCAGGTTGCCCAGCACAGTCATGTTGGGATACAGGTTGAACTGCTGAAACACCATGGAGCTATACTTGCGAGCCATCTCCAGGTGATTCTTTTTGGTGAGCGGCGTACCGTCGATGACGACCTCGCCCGACGTGGGCTCCTCCAGATAATCGACGCAACGGATGAGCGTCGACTTACCCGAGCCGGAAGGCCCGATCATTACGAGCTTCTCGCCGCGTTTGACGGTGAGATTGATATCTTTGAGCACATGCAGGTCGCCAAAGTACTTGTTGAGATGCTTGATCTCGATCATGTCTGCCATGAATGTCCCTTCCCTGCGTTTACACGAGTTGAACTATTGTACGGAAAGAACCACGTTTCCGCAGCCCACACTACATTCCCGTAAAGAACCCGCAACCTTCCACCCACTCATTGGGGACAGGCTTAAATGAGTACCCACCCATTGGGGCACTCATTTAAGCCTGTCCCCAATGAGTGCCCAGCCCAGCAAAAAGGGGCGCGACCGCAATGGTCACGCCCCCTCAGCCTCAACTGTGTACCACTCGGCCCCTACGCGAGCTTTGCGCCGACGATCTTTGCTGCTGCCGGCTTGTCGAAGTTGCCACCGGTGGCCTTGCCCAGAGCGCCCATGACCTGGCCCATCTGCTTCTTGGACGTGGCGCCCAGCTCGGCGATGACCTGCTCGGTCAGGTTGTCGGTACGCTCCTGGTCGGTGCCGGCCTTGATGGACATCTCCAGCGTCTCGCTCGTCTGCTTGATCAGACGCTTGATCATGCTGTTGACGTCTTCCTCGGTCACATCGCGGCGCTCGTTGACCTCGATGTTCTTCACCTCGGCCTTAACCTGGCGAATGATGGACAGGCGAACCTTGTCCTTGGCCTTCATGGCGGCGATCATTTCCTGCTGCAGCTCTTCGTTGGTCATCTGCAAATCCTCCTCAATAGTGCGGGCGACACTCGCGCGAGCACCGCCCCATGATTACTCAGTCGTCGACGAATTGTCGGTCGAGCTCTTGGTGACACCCTTCAGGCTCACGTTGTAGGGTACGTCCTTGGGCATGGGGTTGACGGTGATGTCGGCGTCCTTCTTGTACTGCTCAAGCCACTCGCTATATGCAGTGCTGGCCGCCTGCGTCTTCACCACGTTGGAGACGTACTTCTTGATGGCCTTGGGTACCTGCTTGATATCATCGACCTGGCTATCGACATGGAAGTAGTCGGTGCACTTGATGATGTGGTAACCATAGGTCGACTCGATGACTTCGCTCACGTCGCCCTTGTTGAGCCCCTCGAGCGCCGTCTGGTAGCTGTCGACAAAGGTGGTGAGCTTATCCCAGCCCACATCGCCCTTCTTCTCCTTGGAACCGGTGTCCTCGGAGTACTGTTCAACGGCGTCCTCAAAGCTCAGCTCACCGGAGTTGATCTTGTCCAGGCACTCCTGTGCCTTGGCCTTGGCGGCGGCCTTGTCCTCGTCGGAAGCGTCGGAATCAACCTTGATCAGGATGTTCGACGAGCGACGGGCGTCGTTATAACTGGACAGGTTTGCGTTGGTGTAATCGACAATCTCACTGTCCTTGGGCTTGCTCGTGGGCGCGACGGCATCCTTAAGCTTTTGCTGTGCCAGGCTCTCCTTGAGCGAGTCCTTGTAGGTGTCCTCGGTATAGCCGTAGGTCTTGAGGGTCTTCTTAAAGGCCTTGGCACCGCCCGCGCTCTTGCACGCGTCCTTCCAAGCCTTCTCGACCTCCTCGTCCGACACCGTCACGCCGTTCTCCTTCTGTGCCTGTTGAAGCAGAATCTGCTGCGTGTAGGAGTCGATGAGTTGCTTGCGGTACTTCTTGGGCGTGAGGTCGTTGTCGACCAGATACTGTGCCCAGTCCTTGTCCTTGGTGTAGCCGTAGGACGTGCGCATGCTCATGATCTGCTTGGTCACGGTGTCCTCGGTGAGGTTGGTGCCGTTGATAGTGGCAGCTACACCGCCGGTAAGCTTGTAGCCCGAGGTATCCTCTGCCTGCGACATCAGGCCGGAGCACGCCATGGCCGAGACGGAAAGCAGCATTGCCAGCACGCCGATGACCACCAGAACGATCTTGACGGTCTTGGACACGCGGGTCTTGCGCTGCTTCTTGCGAGAGCTGGAGGCGGCGCAAGCCTGCTGCTCGGGCGTCGGCTCGGGTGCGGGGTTCTTTTTCTTATTTGCCATAGTTGGCCTTTCGCATAACGAATCGAACAAACGCCATTGTGTCACAACGCAGCCCCCGCGGCACGCTTGGTGCATTGGGGACAGGTTAATCTGCACCATTTTGGTGCAAAGGGGACAGCTCTGGCAGCCGGCACCTTAGAAGTGACGGCGGATAGCGTCGACCATGCCCTGGGACGTGGTCTGGCCGAGCACGTCGGCCGCAGCGTCGGCATCCATAAAGATGTTCATGAGCGCCTGCAGGGCCTCGACCTGGCCGCCCGGCTCGGCAATGCCCAGATTGATGACGATCTGCGCCGGCACCGGAGCGCCCATGCCAGCCATAGCGTTAAATGTCACGGGCGCGGCGGGCTTCACCACCGCGATATAGGGCTTGGCCACAAACCCCGAATCGGTATGCGGAATGGCAATGTTTGCCGCCGGCATGGCAAGACCCGTGGGATAGGCATCCTCGCGCGTGCGAACGGCGTCGAGCCAACCGTCGGCAATGTAGCCGCGCGGAGCAAGCTCGCCCTCAAGCCGCGCGAACACCTCATCCGGCGTCGCACACTCCCAATCAAAAAACACCAACTCAGGCGTAAACAGCGCTTCGTTATCCGCCATGCGCTCACCTCTCTCACCTAGTCACCTGCGACGTTCTTAAACGACTAGTCATTCAAGAACGTCCCCGATGACTACCCAAAACAAAAGGTGGCCACGCGCGCCTTGGCGCCAATGACCACCCTGACTACTCGGCTAAATTGTACTGTGCGCCGCTAGCCGCGAGGCGCGTCGATTGCGACCTTGCCGCTCTCCAGCACGTGGACGCGACCGTCGGCGAGCATCTGCACGACCTCGGGATACAGTACGTGCTCAATCGCGTGGATGTGTTCCTCGAGCGTGTCGACATCCCAGCCCTCCTCGACAGCCAGCGCGCGCTGGGCGATGATGGGGCCGTTGTCGTAGACCTCGTTGGCAAAGTGCACGGTCACGCCGGTCACCTTGACGCCGCGCGCAAAGGCATCGTCGATCGCATGCGCGCCGGTAAAGCTCGGCAGCAGCGCCGGATGCAGGTTCACCACGCGGTTGGGAAACGCCGCCAGCAGCGGCGTGTGCACCATGCGCATGTAGCCGGCCATGACCACATACTCGCAGCCGCGCTCGAGCAGCTCGTGCGCGATGATCTCGTCGGCGGCGATGGGGTCGGCATAGACATCCTTGGACAGCGTCAGCGTCTGGATACCCGCACGCTCGGCACGCTGCAACCCCTTGGCCGAAGGACGGCTCGACACCACCAGCTCAATCGAAGCATTGAGCTTGCCGGCAGCGATCAGGTCAATCAGCGCCTGCAGGTTGGTGCCAGAGCCGCTGATGAGCACGCCGATCTTGAGCGGCTCGGCCGTATCGGTGCCGGTCGGACGGGTGTAGGGCACAAAGCCCAGGCTCTCGGCAGCAGCCATCTGCTCGTTAGCGCTCATCGGAGTACACGACCTTACCGGAGCCCTCGACGCACTCGCCCACGCGGAACGGCTTCTCGCCCAGCGCGACCAGGGCATCGGTCACCGCGGCCTCGTCCTCGGGGGCGACGATCAGGCACAGGCCAACGCCCATGTTGAAGGTCTTGCACGCCTCGTTGGGCGCAAGCTCGGCCTGGCGCGAGACGTAGGTGATGACGGGCGGAACGTCCCAACCCATCTCGGCGCCGTTACGGGTGACCACGGCGTCAACGTCGTCGGCAAGCGCGCGGTTGAGGTTCTCGGTGATGCCGCCGCCGGTGATGTGGGCGATGGCGTGCACCGGAGCGCCGCCGCGCAGCAGCTCCAGAATCGGCTTGACGTAGATGCGCGTGGGAGCCAGCAGGGCGTCTGCCAGCGAAGCACCGCCGAGCTCCTCGAGCGGACGGCTCAGCTCCTCGGCCTTAGCGGCGGCCTCGGGCGTGCCCGGCTTAATGCCGTCGACGCCGATGACCTTACGCACGAGCGAGTAGCCGTTGGAGTGCACGCCAGTGGAAGGCAGGCCCAGAATCACGTCGCCGGGGCGGACGTTTGCGGGGTCGAGCATCTTGGGACGGTCGACGACGCCCACGGTAAAGCCGGCAAGGTCGTAGTCGGCAGGAGCCATAACGCCCGGGTGCTCGGCCATCTCGCCGCCCACGAGCGCGCAGCCCGCGAGCTTGCAGCCGTCGGCCACACCCTTGATGATCTTTGCCATGTGCTCGGCCTCGATGTGACCGATGGCAACGTAGTCCAGGAAGAACAGCGGCTCGGCGCCCGAAGCCAAAATGTCGTTGACGCACATAGCAACCAGGTCCTGGCCCACCGTCTCGTGGCGATCCATGATCTGGGCGAGCACGAGTTTGGTGCCCACGCCGTCGGTACCGCTAATCAGAATCGGGTCTTCCATATCCTTAAGCGCGGCGGCCGAGAATAAGCCACCAAAGCCACCGATACCGCCGATAACCTCGGGACGGTTGGTGTCCTTAACCATCTGCTTAATAGCGTCAACGGCGCGGCCGCCCTCGGCGGTATCGACGCCGGCATCCTCATACGTCACATGCTTGCTGTCGCTCATCTGAGCCTTCCTCTCCCACTACCGTCCGCCGCCCGGGCGCCAAACGGTGCTCATAGTTGCGTTCATTTCGGCGCGTGCCATAACAGCACGCGCCGTCATATCAACAAAACAGCAGGTAAAACCCACCAAAATAAACCTGTCCCTAAATTGCAGGTTTTAGGCCTCGCCGTGTTCCTCTTCCCAGCTGCGGTCGTCGTATTTCTCGACCACGGCGTCGTCATCAAAGTGCAGCGGCTTGTCCAGGTTGCGGGGCTTAAAGCCCTCCATGAACTTGTCGCGGCCAAAGCTCTCGGGAATCGCCACGGGGTAGCGGCCGGTAAAGCACGCATCGCAGTAACCGCCCTTGGGCATGACCTTAAGCAGGCCCTCGACCGAAAGGAAGGCCAGCGAATCGGCGCCGATATACTCACAAATCTCGTCGACCGTCTTGTTGGCGCTGATAAGCTGCGACTGCACGTCGGTATCGATACCGTAGAAGCACGGCCAGATGACCTCGGGCGAGTTGATGCGGATATGAATCTCCTTGGCGCCGGCGTTGCGCAGCATTTTAACGAGCTGCACCATGGTGGTGCCGCGCACGATGGAGTCGTCGATGACGACCAGGCGCTTGCCCTCGATGTTGTCGCGCAGCGGGTTGAGTTTCATACGCACGCCCATGGCGCGCAACTCCTGCGTAGGCTCGATAAACGTACGGCCCACGTAGCGGTTCTTGATAAGGCCCTCGCCAAAGGGAATACCGCTCTCGTGCGAATACCCCTCCGCGGGCGGCAGGCCGGAGTCGGGCACGCCGATGACCAGATCGGCCTCGACGGGCTCCTCGTGTGCCAGCTGACGACCCATGTCGTAACGGCAGGCATAGACGCTCTTGCCGTTCATGATGGAGTCGGGGCGGGCAAAGTAGACCTGCTCAAAGATGCAGTTTGCGGGCTCTTCGGCTGCAGGCACGCCCTGCTCGGATACCAGACCCTCGGCGCTGATGCGCAGGATCTCGCCGGGACGGACGTCACGGACGTACTCGGCACCCACGATGTCAAGTGCGCAGGTCTCGGAAGCAACGACCCAGCCGCCGGCGCGGGTGACATGGGTGGTGGCGTCGACCGTCGCGGCGCCGTCCTGCGACGGCAGCTGCGAAACGGATGCGGCATCGGCTTGGTCCAGACCCTCGTCCACCAGCTTGCCCAACACGAGCGGGCGAATGCCGTGCGGATCGCGGAATGCGTAGAGCGCCTGCTCGTTGATGAGCGTCATGGCGTAGCCGCCGCGCACGAGCTCCATGGTCTTGCGAATGCCCTCGCGTAGATGGCCTGTACGCTGAGTAAAGTAGCCGATAAGCTTGGTCGCGACCTCGGAATCCGAATTGGAGAGGAACGGCACGCCCAGCTCGATCAGCTGGCGGCGCAGCTCGTCGGTGTTGACCAGAGTACCGTTGTGCGCGAGCGCGATAATGACGCTGTTGATGGTAGAAAGATGCGGCTGCGAGGCTTCCCAGCTCTTGGCACCGGCAGTGCCATAGCGCACGTGGCCCACGGCCAGTTGGCCGGAGAGCGTCGACAGGTCGGCGTTGGAGAACACGCAATCGAGCAGTCCCAGGTCCTTGCGAACCATAACCGTGCCGCCATCACCCACGGCGATTCCCGCCGATTCCTGGCCGCGATGCTGTAGCGCACGCAGGCCAAAGTACGTCAGTCGAGCCACATCGCGATCGGGTGCCCACACACCAAAAATGCCGCATTCCTCATGCAGCTGGTCGGAGTCCGGATCATACGTCGACATGGTCTTCACCTGTCCCGCGGCACGCTCGGCCGCGCGGATGGTTTCTTGAGACATGGCATCCCCTCAGAGCCTCGTTATTTGGCGTTACCTGCCCTATTATACGCACGGCGCGACGCGCTCCCCAGCGCATGAGCAGCGCTTTTTAAAAGCCCACCGAGCTAATAATCCGTTTTGCGGCCAAACATTTTATTGGGCAACCGCCTCGGGGCCGACGATCCCGCATACTTCCGTTGCGACGCGTCTCGCCCGCCGTTGGGGCTTGCATTGTTGCAATTGGGACGTTCGTCCTGTCTTTTAGCAGGTCGGCGGCGTATCCTTGTACCTACAGCAAAACGAGAAAGGTTATGTATGGATCGAAACGAACTCGACCCCAGCGTCCCCAGCGCCACGGAGGTCAAGAAGATCCCCTTCATCATTAAGGTGTACGCCGTCCTGTGCATCCTGTCCGGCGTGGGCACGCTCCCTTCGGTCGGCGCCTTTATGTGGCAGGTCATCACCGCGCTCATCAACGGCAACGCCGCCGCCAAGCTCGGCGACAACACGCTCGTCGCGGTCGGCCTTATCGTCGCCGGCATCATGCTCTCTGCGGCAAGCGCCGTCATCCTGATCATCTTTGGCCTGGACCTTATCAAAAACCAGCGCCGCAACGCCGCTCGCCTGTCCTACATCCTTATTGCATTCACCGTCGTCGAGCTTTTGGTTGACGTGATGCTCCAGGGCATCGGGCCCTTCTTGCTTCGCCCTGCCATCCAGCTCGGCATCCTCGTCGCGCTTTCGGCCACCGTCGACCCCACGCTGCGCCAGGAGCGCGAGCTGCAGCGCCGCCTGCAGGAGATGCTCGATCGCGACGCCGCAGCCGAGGGCATGCTCGGGCGCGATGAAACCGGCGAAGGCTACATCAAGCTCAACTACTTCAACCTGTTCTGGGTATTCTTTGTCTGCTGCATACTCGGCCTGATCGCCGAGGACATCTGGCACATGACGGTCGACGACCCGGGCGTCTACCAGAACCGCGCCGGCATGCTGTTTGGCCCCTTCAGCCCCATCTACGGATTTGGCGCCGTACTCATGACCATGGTGCTCAACCGCTTCTACAAAAAGAACCCCATCATTATCTTTTTGGTGAGCGCACTGCTCGGTGCAAGCTTTGAGGTGTTCGTGGGCTGGTTTATGCAGACCTCGTTTGGCGTGGTCTCGTGGAGCTACTCGCATATGAAGCTCTTTGGCATGCCCGATCCGCTCGCCGTCCTTACCGGCGGACGTACCTGCACAGGCTTCGCCTGCCTGTGGGGTCTGGGTGGCCTCATCTGGATCAAGCTGCTGCTGCCGAGGCTGCTCAAGCTCATCAACATGATTCCGTGGAAGAGCCGCTACTCGGCTACCGTCATCTTCACCATCATTATGCTGGTCGATGGCGTCATGACGCTGCAGTCGCTCGATTATTGGTATCAGCGCGTCAACGGCACGGAACCGGATATTCCCGTTGCGCAGTTCTACGGCAAGTACTTCGATAATGACTTTATGGAGAATCGCTTCCAGAGCATGACCATGAGTCCCAAGGATGCGACGCGCGTGTAGCGTCAACCGCGTCCAAAACGCAAAATGCCCGCCGGTATCACACGTACCGGCGGGCATTTTTATAAACGAGCCTTCTATCGACGCAAGCCTCTACGCCTCGCGCTCGACCTCACTCACACATTCGTTCTTGATGGTGCCAACGAGCGCCTGCAGCGCATCGACCACATGCGGGCGAATGTCCCCGCCAATGAGCACGAGCATGATGTCGTCACCTACGGCAAGCTCGCCGCTTGCCAGCCACACGCGCACATAGCCGATACCCGGCATCGCGCGCGTGGCCTCGATAGCAGCCTGCACTTTCTGAGCATCGAAGCCGAACACCATGCCGCCCACCCTGCGTCCGGGAGCTACGCCATCGGTTTCGACCCCGCGGACCTCGGACTTGGGCGTCGCGCGCACCACGCCGTTATGCGTCAGATACATCCCACAGCCTGCCGCCGAAGTATCGGCCTTGGCCTCGCGCAGCCAAACATCAACCGAAGGCATCGTTTTGCCATTCTCGAGCATCATTTCCCCTTTCACCGTCATTGAGTAGCCCATTATCTATTCCTCGACCGGCGTGAGCACCATGACGGCACGTGTGTTGCTCAGCGATAACGAACGACAGGTCACAAGCGTTACGACCTTGGTTGCCGAAGCGGCACGATCGGTGGCATCGCTCGCCACGGCAGAGGCACCGTCGAGCATCTCGGACAGGTAGTTCTTGAGCCCGTCATCGCCCTCAAAATTGGGCGTGCGCGCCTTGGAGTACGCATCCTCAACGACCTTGGTCGCCAGCGGACGCAGCTTATACGTAGCATCCCGTGTGATGTAGTACACATATTCAATGCTATCGAACGTTGCCTGGTCAGTCGTATCCGAAATCACGTTGAACATCGACCCATCGTTCATATGGTGGCCGTAGATCGTGGTCTGCTGGTCAACCATTCCCGGCGCGGTGTCATCGCTATCCAGGAAAATGGCCCCAGATGCATTGGCCGTACCGTCGAACAGCGTGTTGAGGTATTTGGAGTTGTTGTTGGTCTGCACCACGGGATAGTTGATGTTGGTTCCCGGCACATAAATCCAACCCACAATCTCGGGGTTTGTCTGAGCAAGCGCATCGAAGTCGATAGTCGGCACGCCGCTGGCGTCCTTATCGCTTACATATTGTTTTTCGATCTTTTGATACGACTCGCTCGCCTGCTTGTAGCCAATCTGGGCGTTGATAAAGATGGCGGCAGCGGCGACAATCAGACCGATGCCCACGATGATGAGCAAGATGGGAATGATGGATCGGCGTTTCTTACGCGGCTGCTCGGCATAGTTGGACGGCGCGTCACTCAGCTGCCTCGTCGTCCGAGCCTGCTTCTTTGCCGTGCCATATGACGAAGGGCGATACGCAGCCGGCGTATCCTGGCGGCGATGGGACGTCGGCGTTACGGAACGCGGCGCGCGCGGCTGCTGAGGAGAGGATGTCCGACCCTGCTGTGCCGCATGGGCAGCACCCGGCTTCGACGGATCGGGAATCTGAGAAGCCTTGAATCGTTTTCCCTGATAGTCGGACATGGCTCTCCTTATACTGCGGTGAAACGGCAGAACGCCTAGGCGTCAGCCATCTCCTGCTTCATCTTCTCGATAACCTTGCGGTACTCGGGGTCGCAAGCGCCTAGAATCTGCGTGGCGTAAATGGCGGCGTTCTTGGCACCGTTGATAGCAACGCAGGCAACGGGCACGCCCGAAGGCATCTGCACCATCGACAGCAGCGAATCCATGCCGCCCAGGTCACTCGTCTTCATAGGCACACCGATAACCGGCAGCGGCGTAAAGGCAGCCACGACACCACCCAGGTGAGCGGCCTTGCCGGCGGCGGCGATAATCACTTTGATACCGCGATCGGCGGCAGTCGAAGCCCACTCGTGGACCTTCGCCGGTGTGCGGTGTGCGCTCGCAATGACAAGCTCATAGGGCACACCCAGCGCCTCGAGCTCGGCGGTGCAGCCTTCCATAACACCCAGATCGGACTTGGAGCCCATGATGATCCCGACAACCGGCTTTTGATCTGCCATAAACAAAGACCTCCTGTTGAGAGCGGTGACGCGGCGGATCCGCGACCCTTAACTACTGAGAGTAGTATAGCTGCTCCCGTCCCTGCGGTCTGCGGGTGCCCCGCGGCGGTCTGGTGTTTTCATCTTCACTCCGGTTGCTTCGCAAAGTCGTTCAGATGAAAACACCAGACCGCCGCGGGGCACCC
>DBEWII010000039.1:0-3894 GCA_048384935.1 Collinsella aerofaciens
CTAGGATTCCCTATAAGTTGCGGTGAAATAGTTCCTAAATTCAGCCTTCTGGCTCTTAAACAAGAACTATTCCACCGCAACTATTTTGAGTGGTTTCGTAAACCATAAGTCACGAAAAAAGTCAAGCCATGTCTGTTTAAACAAAATGGCGGCAGTACAAGCGCATTCGCGCTTGCCTAAAATCGATATTAATGAACAGCCTGCTTGTATCTGTAAAAGGCATGGCTTGATGAGCGACGCCTTGTCGTGTAATGAGTCAAAAAGCAGTAACGTAATCAACTTGTAACAAACTTAGACGTTTAAACAAATAATCCAACCTTTTGCGGATTCAGCTATAATTCCACAATCCAAACAGGTATACTCCTTTCATGTCGTGTAGGAAATACGTAGACAAAAAGGAGGTTATGTGATGGTAAGTATTGTTCTTGCTAGCCACGGGGACTTGGCAGCTGGAATCAAGCAGACGGGCTCGATGGTCTTTGGCGATCAGCCGTCTGTTGCCGTGGTCTCGCTCGAGCCGAGCATGGGCCCCGACGACTTCCGTGCCAAGGTCGAGGAAGCAATCGCTTCCTTCGAAGACCAGGAGCAGGTGCTCTTCCTCGTTGATCTGTGGGGCGGCACGCCGTTCAACCAGATCAGCGGGCTCATCGAGGGCCACGATTCCTGGGCTATCGTCACCGGTGTCAACCTGCCTATGCTCATCGAGGCATATTCGCAGCGCTTTGACGCAAAGAACACTGCACATGCGATCGCAAAACATCTCGTGACTGAGGCTAAGGCTGGCGTGCGCGTCAAGCCCGAGTCTCTGGAGCCCGAGGAGAAGAAGCCGGCTGCGGCCGCCGCTGCTCCTGCAGGCGCCATCCCTCCGGGAACGGTCATCGGCGACGGGCACATCAAGATCGCCCACGTCCGTATCGACACCCGTCTGCTGCATGGTCAGGTGGCCACCACGTGGACCAAGCAGATCAACCCCAACCGCATCATCGTGGTTTCCGACGGCGTTGCTCACGACGAGCTTCGCAAGACGATGATCGAGCAGGCTGCCCCTCCGGGAGTCCATGCCAACGTCGTGCCCATCAAGAAGATGGCCGAGGTCGTCAAGGACACGCGCTTTGGTGACACCAAGGCCATGCTGCTCTTTGAGAACCCGCAGGATCTGCTCAAGGCCATCGAGGCCGGCGTCGACATCAAGGAAGTCAACATCGGTTCCATGGCTCACTCCAAGGGCAAGGTCGTCGTCACCAACGCCGTCGCTATGGGCGATGACGACGTCAAGACTCTCGAGGCCCTCAAGGCCAAGGGCGTCAAGTTCGAGGTCCGCAAGGTTCCTTCGGATTCCTCCGAGGATCTCGACGCCATGTTGAAGAAAGCTAAGGCCGAACTGGCCGCTCAAGCATAGTAAAGGAGGGTCCGATACATGTCTGCAATCACTATTCTGCTTGTTGCGATTGTCGCGTTGCTTGCCGGTATGGAAGGCATTCTGGATGAGTTCCAGTTCCATCAGCCGCTCGTGGCATGCACGCTTATCGGTCTCGTAACCGGTCACCTTCAGGAGGGCATCCTCCTGGGCGGTTCGCTCCAGATGATGGCCCTTGGCTGGGCTAACGTCGGCGCCGCTGTCGCGCCTGACGCCGCTCTGGCCTCGGTCGCTTCTTCGATCATCATGGTGCTCGCCCTCAACGGTGGCGCCACCGATTCGGCCAAGGCCGTTACCACCGCTATCGCCGTCGCCGTCCCGCTGTCGGTCGCTGGTCTGTTCCTGACCATGATCTGCCGTACCATTGCTACCGCTATCGCTCACGCCATGGACGGTTGCGCCGAGAAGGGCGACTTCTCCGGCATCGAGCGCTGGCAGTATGCTGCCATCCTCATGCAGGGCCTTCGTATCGCCATCCCGGCAGTGCTTCTGTGCGTCATCCCGGCCGAGGCCGTTACCAACGCGCTTAACGCTATGCCCGACTGGCTGTCCGGCGGCATGGCTGTCGGCGGCGGCATGGTCGCTTCCGTCGGTTACGCCATGGTCATCAACATGATGGCCACCAAGGAGACCTGGCCGTTCTTCGTCCTCGGCTTTGTCCTTGCTGCCATCCCTCAGCTCACGCTGATCGCCCTTGGTCTCATCGGCATCTCCCTTGCCCTCATCTACCTTGGCCTTAAGGATCTGGCCAAGCAGGGTGGCGGCATGGGCGGTGGCTCCGGCGACCCGCTCGGCGACATTCTGAACGATTACGAGTAGGAGGGGAGTGATACATATGGCAGAGAACAAGATTCAGCTCACCAAGGCTGACCGCAAGAAGGTTTGCTTCCGTCATCAGTTCCTTCAGGGCTCGTGGAACTACGAGCGTATGCAGAACGGCGGCTGGTGCTTCGCAATGATCCCTGCGATCAAGAAGCTCTACACCAGCAAGGATGACCAGATTGCCGCTCTTAAGCGCCACCTGGAGTTCTATAACACCCACCCCTATGTTTCCGCCCCCGTCATTGGCGTTACCCTCGCTCTCGAGGAGGAGCGCGCCAACGGTGCCCCGATTGACGACGTCGCCATTCAGGGCGTCAAGGTCGGTATGATGGGCCCGCTCGCCGGCGTCGGCGACCCCGTCTTCTGGTTCACCCTTCGCCCGATTCTGGGCGCTCTGGGCGCTTCCCTGGCCATGTCCGGCAGCATCGTCGGTCCGCTGCTGTTCTTCTTCGCGTGGAACATCATCCGTTACGCTTTCCTGTGGTACACGCAGGAGTTTGGCTACAAGGTCGGCTCCTCCATCGCCAAGGACCTCTCCGGTGGTCTGATGGGCAAGGTCACCGAGGGCGCTTCCATCCTGGGTATGTTCATCATCGGCGCCCTGGTCGAGCGTTGGGTGTCCATTTCCTTCACCCCGATCGTCTCCACGGTCAAGCAGTCTGCTGGCGCCTTTATCGACTGGGCTAGCCTGCCCTCCGGTTCCGAGGGTATCAAGGAAGCGCTGACGATGTACAACTCCGTCGGTGCTACCGCCCTTGATCAGATGAAGGTCACCACGCTTCAGGCCAACCTCGATCAGCTCATCCCCGGCCTCGCCGCCGTGTGCCTGACCCTGCTGGTCTGCAAGCTCCTCAAGAAGAAGGTCAGCCCGATCGTCATCATCCTGGCTCTCTTCGCCGTCGGCATCATCGGTCGCTTCTGCGGCTTCATGTAAGCACGCTTCGGCTTAAGACCGAGAGTTGCTAGGTAAGGGCTTTTGAGCCATTGAAACGGACCGCACCCGGTGGGTACACTGGATGCGGTCCGATTGTTTTATTTGGAGGGCGAGGCGCGCATGGCGCAATCTCAGAACAGCACGGTCGATCTGGCAACGCCGGCAACCTGCCTGATGGGGCTTACCAGCCACGGTAACGTGATGGTGGGCAATAAGGCGTTCGAGTACTACAACGAACGTAATCCCGAGGATTATATTCAAATCCCGTGGGACGAGGTCGACTATATTGCCGCCGAGGTTTTGCGCGGCACCAAGAAGATTACGCGTTTTGCCATCTTCACCAAGGACAACGGTCACTTTACGTTTTCGACGCGCGACGACAAAGAGACGTTGCGCGCTGTGCGCAAGTACGTGGACGAGGATAGACTCGTGCGTTCGCCCGACTTTGTCGACGTAACGACCAAGGGCGCCAAGAGCATCCCTGCTGCCATCAAAAGCCTCTTTCACAAAGGCGACTAGTCGTCTGCGATAGATGGCGGAAAATGCATCCCGGAATTCGTTCTCATTCCGGGATGCATTTTCCTTTTGAGCGCCAGTTGGGAAAGCTTGTCCCATTTTTTAGCCGAATACCGGGATGGAATTTCCCTTACATGTGGTTAGAGGAAACCCCATCCCAGTATTTTGCGTTATTCTGGGTTATAATTATCCGTTATTGAGAAGG
>DBEWII010000040.1:0-11238 GCA_048384935.1 Collinsella aerofaciens
ACCCTGTGCACGCTCGACGGTGCCAACGTGGAGATTGCCGAGCTCGTGGGCGACGAGAACATCTATACCTTTGGCGCCTCGTCCAAACAGGTCGAGCAGCTCTACGCCGACAGCACCTATGACGCCGGCGCGCTCTACCGCAAGCCCGGCATTAAACTGCTGGTTGACTTCATCACCAACCCCGCCTTTATGGCGACCGGCAACGCGGAGCGCCTGCAGCGTCTGCACGACGACATCAAAGGCAAGGACTGGTTTATGGCCCTGCTCGACATTGAGGAGTACATCCAGACCAAGGAGCGCGTGCTGGTCGACTACGAGGACCAGGACGCCTGGATGCGCAAGACGCTCATCAATATCGCCAACGCCGGCACCTTCTCGTCCGACCGCACCATCTCCCAGTACAACGACGAGATCTGGCACCTGAACTAATTTCACTTCCCTTACCCATCCTCTTGAGAAACGGAGTCGTGGCAACACGGCTCCGTTTTTTGTGCCCGCACGTTATCCTGTGACCCGACTCGACCGAAGAATCTCGATCTGTAACAGCTACTCGGTAAAAACGGCCCCAGCTGTTACAGATTGAGACATACCGGCCCCTCCCCTTGGGTTTATCTCAATCTGTAACATCTAACGTCCGAAATCGGCCCTACCCGTTACAGATCGAGACAAACGACCGGTCAGACAATCCCAACACAAAGAAAGGCTCCCCTCTCGCCCAGTGGACGGGAGGGGAGCCTTATATGTGACCGCGGCAAAAGGATGGCAATACCGCAGTCGCCCAAAGGGAGGGCCTGGATGCACCGGGCCTAGATAAGGTTCTTGCCAGAGACCTTATCGAAGAGGTGGGTCGCGTTCTTCTCGAACTTGAACCAGATGGTGTCGCCAGCCTTGAGCGCGCCCTTGGCCTCGAGGTCGACGACGGGGATAATCAGGACAAACTGGCCGTCGGGAGCGGTCACGTGGACATGCTCGGTCGAGCCCATGAGCTCGGTCACCTCGACGGTACCCTGGAGCGCGCCCTCCTCGCCCTTGTCGGCAAGCAGGATCTGCTCGGGACGCACGCCGGCCGTAATCTCCTTCACGTCGCCGCCGTCCCAGTTGAGGGCAAGCTGAGCGCAAGTCTCGGGGGCGAGCGCCACGTTCATATCCTCGGTCTTGACGGTAAAGCCGTTGCCCGAGCGCACCAGCTGGGCATCGAAGAAGTTCATCTGCGGCACGCCGATAAAGCCGGCAACGAAGATGTTCGCGGGATGGTTGAAGACCTCCTGCGGCGTGGCGATCTGCTGGACAACGCCGTCCTTCATGACCACGATACGGTCACCGAGGGTCATAGCCTCGGTCTGGTCGTGAGTAACATAAATGAACGTGCCCTTGATCTCGTGGCGCAGCTTAATGAGCTCGGCACGCATCTGGTTACGAAGCTTGGCGTCCAGGTTGGACAGCGGCTCGTCCATCAGGAAGACCTTGGGGTCACGCACGATGGCGCGGCCGATAGCGACACGCTGGCGCTGGCCGCCGGAGAGCGCCTTGGGCTTACGGTCGAGGTACTCGGTAATGCCCAGAATCTCGGCAGCAGAGCGAACCTTGCGGTCGATCTCGTCCTTGGGAACCTTCTTGAGCTCGAGCGTAAATGCCATGTTCTCGTACACCGTCATATTGGGGTACAGAGCGTAGCTCTGGAACACCATGGCGATGTCGCGGTCCTTGGGCGCCACGTCGTTGACACGCTTGCCGTCGATGAGCACATCGCCCGAGGTAATGTCCTCCAGGCCGGCGACCATGCGCATCGTCGTGGACTTACCGCAGCCAGAGGGGCCAACGAGGACGACGAACTCCTGGTCGTGAACGGTGAGGTTGAAGTCCTCTACAGCGAGCACACCGTCCTCGGTAACCTTGAGGTTGTGCTTCTTCTCCTCGGTCTTCTTCTTTTTGCCAAAGAAGCCTTTCTTTTTTGACTCGTTGTTGGGATACACCTTCTGAACATGTTTGAGAACGATCTCGGCCATGTCTCTACCTTTCGATATGCGGCGCCGCGCTGAGGGGCGCCGCAGAAACTTGCAAAACAGTTACGGCATTAGCCCTTGACGGCACCTGCCACCACGCCGTCGATGATGTACTTCTGACAGAGGATGTACATGATGACGATGGGGATAACGACCATCATGATGCAGGCCATCATGGGGCCGAGCTCGACGTGGCCGTAGCCGCCGCGGAAGTACTGGATCAAGATAGGAATGGTCTTGTACTTGGTGGAGTCGAGCGTAAGGTAGGGCAGCAGATAGTCGTTCCAGACCCACATGGTCTCGAGGATGCCGACCGAAAGATAGGTGGGCTTCATGATGGGAAGGACGATCTTAAAGAACACCTGGACCGGGTTGCAGCCATCAATCATGGCCGCCTCCTCGATCTCGAGCGGGATGTTCTTTACAAAACCGGCGAACATAAAGACCGCCAGGCCCGCGCCAAAGCCCAGATAGATAAAGCAGATGTTGAACGGCGTATTAAAGCCGATGCGGTCCGCCAAATTGGACAGCGTGAACATGAGCATCTGGAACGGCACGACCATCGAGAACACGAACAGGTAATAGAAGAAGTTCGAGATCTTGTTGTTGACACGAACCACGTACCAAGCGCACATGGAGCAGCACACCAAGATCAGCACGACCGACGTGACCGTGATGATGAGCGAGTACATAAATGCCGAGGCAAAGCCCTGCTCGTTAAGGGCGTGCATGTAGTTTGCGAGGCCGTTGAACGTCTCGGGCGTGAGCAGATCGAATGCCGTGGTGGTGCTGATTGCGGTCGCTTTCTTAAAAGAATTAAGCGCAATCATGAACACGGGGTAGATCCACGCGAGCGACAGGATCGTAAAGAAAATCGAGAGCGCGCGGTTGATAACCTTATCGCGTTTCATTACTGCTGCACCTCCTTGGACCTCGTGGCCTTAAGCTGGATCATGGAGATGGCCACGACCAGGATGCAGAAGATAACCGCCTTGGCCTGACCAATGCCCTGCCATGCGATACCGGCACGCGAATAGAACGTGTTGTAGATGTTCAGGGCGAGCATCTCGGTGGAGTGCGCGGGGGCGCCGCCGGTAAGGGCGAGGTTCTGGTCGAACAGCTTAAAGCCGTTGGTGATGGACAGGAACAGGCAGATGGTGATGGTCGGCATCAGGTTAGGGATCTTAACCTTCCAAAACGTCTGCCATGCCGTAGCGCCGTCGACCTTGGCGGCCTCGATGTAGTCGGACGGAATGGACTGCAGACCAGCGATGTAGATGATCATCATGTAGCCGACCTGCTGCCACAGGGTCAGGATGATAAGGCCCCAGAAGCCAGCAGCAGAGTTAAGAGCGATGAGCTGGGCGCCCACGTTGGAGAGCAGGCAGTTGATCAGAATCTGCCAAATGTAGCCCAGCACGATGCCGCCGATCAGGTTAGGCATAAAGAAGATCGTACGGAAGATGTTGGTGCCTTTGAGCGCCTTGCGGGTGAGCGCCTGCGCAATGGCCAGGGCGATCACGTTGATGAGCACCGTCGACAGGAAGGCAAACGCCACGGTAAAAAAGAACGACGTGGAGAACTGCGGATCGGACAGCGCGCGCACGTAGTTCTCGATACCGACAAAGTGCGCGTTACTAATGATAATAAACTGGCAGAACGAGAGATAGAAGCCCTGGATAAAAGGGATCACGAACCCGATCATAAACGCCAGGCACGTGGGCAGCATAAAGAGCGGCCACCAGCGCTTGAGTGCTTTGCCCATAAAAGGGTCCTTTCAATATGCAGGGGGCGGGCAAACCAACGTCTGCCCGCCCCCTGTCGCTAATCAGATAGCTTGGGCAGCAACTGCTTACTCGGAAGCGGCCTTCTCGGTCTTCCAACCATCGACGAAGGCGTTCTTGACGCCGTCCCACTTGCTGTTATCGGCAGCGTAGGCAATCAGAGCCTGCTTGAGGTTCTTCTTCCACTCCTCGGAGGGAATGTAGACGAAGTCCCAAGCGACGGTCTTCTTGCCGTCCTTGGCCATGGCAACGGCCTGCTGCGAGAAGACGTTG
The DNA here is from genome assembly GCA_048384935.1 of Collinsella aerofaciens. Taxonomy (GTDB): domain Bacteria; phylum Actinomycetota; class Coriobacteriia; order Coriobacteriales; family Coriobacteriaceae; genus Collinsella; species Collinsella aerofaciens_CH. Next base: position 4,061 of record DBEWII010000040.1, read on the forward strand.
GTAGTCTCCTTGGCGCTCTTGAACGGAGCGGTCAGACCCATCTTGTCGGCGATGATGCTGGTCGGGGTGTCAGCGGTGACGCACCAATACATGAAGTCCTCGGTGGCCTTCTGGGCATCCTCGGAAGCCTGGGAACTGACGCACCAGTAGTTCTCGCCGCCGGAGCACAGGCCCTGGTTCTCCTCGCCGTCAACACCGATGTAGATCGGCATCATGCCAATCTGATCGTCGGTCATGCCGGCCTTGACGAGGTCAGAGTAGGCCCAAGAGCCGTTCTGGTAGAAGACGGCCTTGCCGGTTGCGAACTCGTTGGTGGCGTCGTCGCCGGTCTTGGAAGCAAGCTGCGAAGGATCGCAGGTGGAGTCGGTGATGTACAGGTCGAAGATCTGCTTGTAGTTGTCGAGGAACTCACCCTTGATCTCGTCGTCCTCCTGGTTGTGCTCCTTCTCAAACTCGTAGTAGAGCGGCATGTTGGCAAGGTGGGTGGTGTAGCGCCAGCTGGAGGAGTCGTCCATGCCGGCGGAAGTGAAGGCACCCTCGACACCAAGCTCGTCCTTGCGGGCCTGGATGTCATCGGCACAAGCCTTCAGCTTGTCGAAGGAGTTGATGTCCTCGGCCTTGTAGCCAGCCTTCTCGAGCAGCTGCTTGTTGTAGATGATGCCGAAGCTCTCCTGGACCCAGTCGATGCACACATCCTTGCCGTCGGACTGCAGAGCCAGGGAGTCGTCAATGAGCTCACCGCGGAGCTTGGTATCGGACAGGTCGGCGCAGTAATCCTTCCAGTTCTTAAGACCGGTGGGGCCGTTGACCTGGAACAGGGTCGGAGCGGAGCTCTTGGACATCTCGGACTTGAGCTTCTCCTCGTAGGTGTTGGAGGCAGCGGTCACGATCTTGACCTCGACGCCCTTCTCCTTCTTATAGGCCTTGGCGATCTCCTTCCACTCCTTGTCGACCTCGGGCTTGAATTGGAGGAAGTAGACCTCGGCAGCGTCACCAGAAGCAGAGGAGCCGGAGCCGGCAGAACCACCGCAACCCACGAGGCCCAGACCAAGAACTGCAGCCGCGGAACCAGCAAAGCCCAGGAACTGCCTTCTGCTCATTTCGTTCTTCATTACAATCCACCCTTTCACACCGTGGCGGCACCCTTTGCCGCCGCCTTCGGAGATTGGCTCGGGGACTTTGCCCCTTTTGCTGATTTGAACGATACGCTATTTGGCTAGTTGTTTGAACAAGTATTACTAGAGCGGTAGAAAAACTTCGGTGAACGGTAATTTCAACTTGATACTTGACAAGTTTTGTATAAACAATTATTTGTTATCGAATGCAGAGAAAACGCCCGGTCAAGCCGATGTACCGTCGGTTTGACCGGGCGTTTTCTCTTTGAGGCCATGAGTCTCGTCAGGCTGCGAGCTAGCCGGCTATCGCTTGGAATTGACGCGGTAATGGAAGATCTCGGGGTGTGTGCGAGTGTGCGTCACCTCAAACAAGATGCCGTCCGAGGTGTACGACTGACTCTCCATGACGGCAACGCAGTTGTATTTGCCGAGGTCAAGATAGCTGCAGTCCTCATCGTTGGCGAGCTCGACACTCACCGTACGACGGCTCGCCATCACTTTGACACCGCGCTTGTGCTCCAGATAGCCGTAAATAGAATCTGCCGCGATCTCGGGAGTCAGGCCCTTAGCGATCGACGCCAAAAAATAGCCATGGTCCACTTGGCGCGCGTTGCCGTTGAGGCTTCGGACACGCACTACGCGAATCAACTCCTCGCCCACCTTAAAGCCCAGGTGACGAGAGAGTTGCTCGGTGCAAACCAGATGTTCGAAAGACTTAACGTCCGTAGATGCAACGGCATTGTTGCGCTTTGCAAACTCGCCAAACGACTCAACCTCTTCGAGTGCGCCCAACATGTCGGTTTCGCCCTTAAGCCAAATAACGCGCACGCCCTTGCCGTGTATGGGCTGCACAAACATCCCGTCGGCCAGCATACCCAAGGCGCGACGGACGGTATTGCGAGTGCATCCGAACTCCGCGGTCAGCTCGGCTTCGGTTGGCAGCATCTCCTGAAACGCATAGGTCCCATTAATGATGCGCGAGCGTATTTCTCGGTAGATTCCTTCGTATATCGCTTTTGGCATTGTTTCACCTCTACATTATTCATTTCCGGCTAGGCACGATAGCATTTCTTAAAGTTGTTTAAACCGAATATCGGTAAAGCGACAGGATTTAACCGTTGACGGTTTCTGTCATGCCCAAATCGGTTTCGCTCAAAACTGCCGGTACGACAATCGTCTGGTCCTCTACAATGAATCCATTGTTTAAACGTTTCCCCACGCGCAACGCGCCTCGATATTCGGAAGGCAGAACATGCTGCAAAAAATCCAACGCTTTGGTGGGGCAATGTTCGCGCCCGCCATGCTGTTTTCAATATCAGGCCTCATGGTCGGCGTCTCCGCTCTCGCAACGACTGCGGACATCGTCGGCGATCTCGCCGTATACGGAACCCCTTGGTACGCTTTTTGGACCATCATCCAGCGCGGCTCGTGGACGGTCTTTAAACGCCTCCCGCTCCTTTTTGCCGTAGCGCTGCCCATCGGTCTTGCCCAAAAACAACCGGCTCGTTGCTGCCTCGAGGCTCTCGTCGCCTATTTTGCCTACTGCTTCTTTTTGAGCGAGATCATTAAGCTGAGCGGAGACAATCTTGGACTTAAGTACCCGTCGTCTTTGACCTCCGCTAGCGGCATCACCATCATCGACGGCATCAAGACGCTCGACACCGGCATTATCGGCCCGCTGGCGGTATCGGCAACCGTCGTCGCCATCCATGACCGCTTCTACGATGCCAAGGTTCCCGATTGGCTCGGCACCTTCTCGGGCTCCTCGCTGGTCTACCTCATCAGCTTTTTTGCCGTGTTTGCCCTTGCCGCTATCTCGGCCGCCATCGTGCCCTCCGTATACGCAATGACCGAAACGCTGCGCCATGCACTTACGAGCGTCGGCCCCTTTGGCGTGGGCATCTTTGTGCTTTTGGAGCGAGCGCTCGAGCCCATGGGGCTGCACCACCTGCTCTACATGCCGATCTACTACGACAACCTGGTCATTAACGACGGCATCTACGCCACGTGGAGCAGCTTGCTCCCCATCCTCTCCCATAGCACGCGCCCCCTTAATGAACTTGCGCCGTGGGCCGGTTTTACCGCCACCGGCTGGGTCAAGCTCTTTGGCCTTCCCGCCATCGCAGCCGCGTTCTACTCCACCGCAAAACCAGAGCGCCGCGCCGGCCTTAAGGTCATCCTTTTGCCCGCCATCGTCGCCTCGGTGGTTTGCGGCGTTACCGAGCCACTCGAGTTTCTCTTTATGTTCACCCACCCCGGGCTCTTTTTGCTCTACGCCGTCTTATCGTCTTGCCTTGCCACAACCATGAATCTCTTTGGCATCGTCGGCATCTTCTCGGGCGGCCTGATTGAGATGGCAGCCTTCAACTTTATTCCGCTCATGCGCACGCATGCCGGTGCCTATCTTTTGGCGCTCGGTATCGGCCTTGCCTTTAGCCTCATCTTTTTTGTTAGTTTTCGAGCACTCATCTTGGTCTATGACCTTAAGACGCCGGGCCGCGAGGATCATGTTGCCAATCGCGCGGCAATCGATCGTTTAACGGAAAGCGGCTTTGCCAAAGAGCAATCTCCCAATGACGAGGTCAATAGTCGATCCGATCAAGATCACGTCCTCGCTGAGCGGGTAATTCAGCTTTTAGGTGGCGTTGGCAATATTGTGGGCGCAACCAACTGCGCCACGCGCCTGCGCGTCGAGGTCGCAGACCCTTCCATCGTTGCAGATAACGCGTCGTTTGTCGCGGTGGGCGCCAAGGGCCTCATCATTACGGGCAAGACCGCCCAGGTGGTCATCGGCATCTCCGTTCCCCGCGTTAAAGAGCATTTTGACCAGATCATGGGCCTCGAGCCGGAATTTGTGCCCACCACCTCGGCCTCCCCTGCCGCCAGCGCAGCCCATAAGCGCGGCGATATCTGCTTCTTCGATATCGACGGAACGCTCGCCTGGCAAGACCCCAGGCTCGCCCAAGACCTTCCCGAAGACGAGCGGGACCTCTCCCCCTATCCCAACGAGGCGGTTTCGCAGGCAATCCGAGAGTTTGTCGCCAACGGCAACATGGCCTTTATCTGCACGGGACGTACCCTCAGCTGCATCCACCCCAAACTTCTTGAGCTGCCTTGGACCGGCATCGTCTGTCTTGCGGGCGGTTACGCCGAGATCAACGGACACGCAATTCGCGATCTGTCGATGACGCCCAGTATGCTGCAGCGTCTTGCCCCCTACCTTGAGCAATCGGGCGAGGTCATCCGCTTTGAGGGCCTCAACGGCGTCGTGCGCATGAGTGCCGATGCGCCCGATGCTCCCGGATACGCGCGCACCCTGGGCGACGCAGTCACGCAGCTGCAACATTACAGTGTCTACAAGATCTTGATGTCTACATCGCTCGCCAACCACATCGCTCAAGATAAGGCACTTGAGCCGCTGCTGTGCTTTAACGAGCTCGAACTCGAGGTGACCGAAATCTCGCCCCGCGAATGCACGAAGCGCGGGGGCATCCAGTCTGTACTCGACGCCCTCGACCCCCACCACGGAACCGTATACGGCATTGGCGACGCCAGCAATGACGTCTCGCTGATGAACGCCGTCGATGTCGGTATCGCCATGGGCAATGCGCCGGACTATCTCAAGGATAAGGCCGATTACGTGACCGACACCGTCGATCACGACGGTGTCGTTGCGGCGCTCGAGCATTTTAGGCTGATTTAGGCGCGCTCCATCAAACGCACGCCCGTTGTCCTAAATCGCCAAAACTGCCGCGCCAAACGCCCTGATGTGGCAATATGTTATCTGCATATTGCATCAACGCAACCTCAGAAAGAATGCGAGAACCCGTGTCCAGTCCGTTTACCAGCTTTTTAGCCCAGCACTTTGACCAGATTAACGACTATCTGGCCACGTTCTTTGACGGACAGGCGACCTCTGCCGATATCGAGCGCTACCTGTACGCGCCGCTCTCGACTTTTACGGCCAACGCCGGCAAGCGCCACCGCCCGCTTATCTGCATGCTCGCCGCAACCGCAGTGGGCGGTAGCTTCGAGAGCGCCCGCAGCGCCGCGGCAGCTATCGAGCATTTCCAGTCGGGCGCGCTAATCCACGACGACATCGCCGACAACGGACAGCTTCGTCGAGGCAAGCCCTGCATGCACCTTACCGAGGGCACGGGCCTTGCCATCAATTGTGGCGACCTGGCGCTCACCATGGTCACCAAGACGGTTCTCGACGACCCTACGCTGGAGTCCGACGTGAAGCTGCGCGTGCTCCACGAGCTTACCGAGATGATCGTCCGCACCATCGAGGGTCAAGCACTCGACCTGGGTTGGGTCCGTGACGGGCGCTTTGATATCTCGGTTGATGACTACCTGGACATGGCGACGCACAAGACCGCGTTTTACAGCGGAGCCACGCCGCTTGCCGCCGGAGCCATTATCGGCGGCGGCAGCGATAAGCAAATCGAAGCGCTGCGCGCCTTTGGCCTGCACACGGGCCTTGCCTTTCAGATTCAGGACGACCTGCTCAACCTTGTCGGCACTAAGGAAGCCGCCAACAAGGACTTCCGCACCGACATCACCGAGGGCAAGCGCACGCTTGTCGCCGTACATGCCCTCTCTGATGAGCGCCACCACGACGAGGTCGAGGCGATTCTTTCCTCGGGCACCGATGATCCCGCGCAGCTCGCACGCGCCGTGGAGATCTTCCAAGAGACCGGCTCCATCGATTACGCCCACACTTACGCGCTCGACCTGACCGCTAAGGCCAAAGCGGCCATCGAGAACGTTGAGCTTGATCCGCACGCACGCGAGCTGTTCCTCTCCATGGCAGATTTCTTTGTGGAGCGTCTTAACTAACGGGGGTTATAAAACCTGTCAGCAGCGTATTTAGGCACAACTTGCTACACTGTTGAGTGCATGTTTATGCATCCCTTTGCGTTGTCTATCCGACAGACGCTCAAATAGTACGAATGGTACGCCGAAAGGGGTTCGTTCATGGAACCTATTACAACGGGCATGCAAGGAGCAGCCGTCGAGGACGTGCAGTCTCGTCTCCTGCAGCTCGGCTACACGATTGATGCCGCCGAAGTCACCGACAAGTACTTTGGAGCCACCACTGAGCAGGCCGTCAGCACCTTCAGGCTCGACAGCGGCCTTGCTGCCGGTCATGCCGTCGATATCCCCTGCTGGAGCGCCCTTGTAGACGCTTCGTATAAGCTGGGCGACCGCACTCTCTATCTGCGCATGCCCAATTTCCATGGCGCCGATGTGCAGGCCCTGCAGCGCGCTCTCAACGTTTTGGGCTTTGCCTGTGGCGAAGACGACGGCTACTTTGGTCCGCATACCGAGGCCGCCCTGCAGCAGTTCCAGGAAAATGTCGGCCTGTTTGCCGACGGCATGGCCTTCCAGGACACCTACGCCTACATCAACCGCCTGCACCATGTGTGGGAGGGCAAGCCCTCGGTCACCGAAGCCGAGTCCCGTATCGGTTTTGCTCGCGCCGCCAACGTGCTCGAGCGCTTCCAGATTGCCGTTATCGGCGAGGACCCCATCGCACGCAGCGTTGCGTCGCGCATGTGGAATATCGCCACGGCAACGACCGACAACAGCGGCATGATGCTCTGCGACTCCGAGGTCCCAACCGACGTTGACCTGGTGCTCGAGATCGCAAGCGATGAGCTGCCCGCAGATGCAGCGCCGCGCGCCACGATCGCCCTCGCCGAGTGCCACAACCTGGCCCAGCGCATCCGCACCGCCAATGTCGCCGCGCAGCAGAAGCCGGCACGCATTCGCATTGAGCTCACGGGCATGACGCGCTACAACGGCACCTTCACGGCCAGCGACGCGCAGACACTCGCCGTACGCCTGCTCGACGGCGTTTGCGATGCCCTCGCAGATTAGGTAAACTAAACGAGTTGCTTTTGGGCAACACCACACATTGGGACGTAGTTCAACGGTAGAACTCCGGTTTTTGGTGCCGGCTGTTGGGGGTTCGAATCCCTCCGTCCCAGCCAAAGAAACCAGCCTCTCGAACGCATAGCCGAACGGGAGGTTTTTAATGTGGGCAATCGGAGGGAT
>DBEWII010000041.1:0-9411 GCA_048384935.1 Collinsella aerofaciens
AGGAGCGCCTTGCCCGCGAGAAGGAGGAGGCTGCCCGCGAGGCCCAGCGCCGCGCCGTTCCCGCTTCCGACTCCGGTTCGCGCTTCCGCTCGCTGCTCGACCAGATCGCCGCACAGGAGACCGTGCTCAAGGAGAAGAAGGACGCCGAGGACAAGGCCAAGGCCGAGCGCGCCGCCGAGCGCGGTAACCGTCGTGGCGGCAACAACGACCGTCGCGGTGGCCGTCGTAACGATCGCAACGCTTCCGACAACAACTCCGAGCGCAGCGCCTCCGAGAGCCGTCCGCACAGCCATCGCACCAACGCCAGTAACAACGTCGCTGCCGGCATGGACTTCCCCAACCCCGACAAGCAGGGCAAGGGCAAGAAGCGCAAGGGCGGTCACAACAACGAAGAGGACCACTACAGCCGCATGGCTCGCGAGGCCGAGGAGTACAGCCGCGAGAAGGTGCTCGAGGAGGCTCGTGCCGCCGTCGAGGAGGCCTCTCGCGAGTCCACCGGTCGCCGCAAGAAGCGCAAGGAGAAGCGCGAGCGCGAGGCTGCCAAGGCTCAGGAGGAGCGCAAGATAGAGGAGGCGCTGGCCCAGGGCGTGAACCCCGAGGACCTCGACGCCATCAAGGTCTCCCAGGGCGTTACCGTCCAGGAGCTTGCCGAGGCGCTCGACGTTCCGGCCAACGACATCATCAAGCGCCTGTTCCTGCTGGGTACGCCGCTCACGATGACGCAGTCCATGTCCGACGACCTTGTCGAGCTCGTTGCCGACGACCTGGGCCGTCAGATCAAGATCATCACCCCCGAGGAGGAGAACACCTTCTCGTTCTACGACGATCCCGCCGACCTTAAGCCGCGCGCCCCGGTCGTCACCGTCATGGGCCACGTCGACCACGGTAAGACGAGCCTCCTCGACGCTATCCGTCACACCGGCGTTGCTGCCGGCGAGGCGGGCGGCATTACGCAGGCCATCGGCGCTTCGCAGGTCATGATCAACGACCGCAAGATCACCTTCATCGATACTCCGGGTCACGCTACCTTTACGGCTATGCGTGCCCGTGGCGCCAAGGTGACCGACATCGTCATCCTGATCGTCGCCGCCGACGACGGCGTCATGCCCCAGACGGTCGAGTCGATTAACCACGCCAAGGCTGCCGGCGTACCCATCGTCGTTGCCGTCAACAAGATCGATAAGCCGGGCGCCAACCCCGACCGTGTGCGTCAGGAGCTCACCGAGTACGGAGTCATCCCCGAGGAGTGGGGCGGACAGAACATGTTCGTCAACATCTCGGCTAAGCAGAAGATCGGTATCGACGAACTTCTGGAGACCGTGCTGCTCCAGGCCGACGTGCTTGAGCTCAAGGCCAACCCGGACACCTTTGCCTCCGGCAACGTCCTCGAGGCCAAGCTCGACAAGGGCCGCGGCTCGGTCGCTACCGTGCTCGTGACCCGCGGTACCCTGCACGTGGGCGATACGCTGGTCGCTGGCCTTACCTACGGCCGCGTCCGCGCCATGCTCGACCCCAAGGGTCGCGCCGTCACCGAGGCCGGTCCCTCCGACGCTGTCGAGATCCTGGGTCTGCAGTCCGTGCCCAACGCCGGCGACGAGTTCCGCGTGTTCGAGGACGAGCGCGAGGCTCGCGCCCTTGCCGACGAGCGTTCGCTCAAGGCCCGTATCGAGGAGCAGAGCCGCGTGAAGCACGTCACGCTCGAGAACCTCTTCGAGACCATCGCCGACGCCGAGGTCAAGGAGCTCAACCTGATCATCAAGGCCGACGTCCAGGGTTCCATCGAGGCCCTTCAGGACTCGCTCGACAAGATGGATCAGTCCGAGGTTCGCATCAACACGATCCACTCCGCCGTTGGCGCCATCAACGAGACCGACGTCGTCCTGGCCGACGCCTCCAACGCCATCATCATCGGATTTGGCGTCCGTCCCGACGGTAAGGCCCGCTCCGCTGCCGAGCGCGAGGGCGTCGAGATCCGTTGCTACGACGTCATCTACAAGTGCCTCGAGGAGCTCGACGCCGCCCGTATCGGCATGCTCAAGCCCACCGAGGTCGAGGTCGCCACGGGTACCGCGACCGTTCTGGACACCTTCAAGGTGCCCAAAGTCGGTATCGCCGCCGGTGTCCGCGTCGAGGAGGGCGAGATCGCCGCGACCGATTCCGTGCGCCTGGTGCGCGACGGTATCGTGGTCTTCAACGGCAAGATCGCCTCGATGCGCCACTACAAGGACGAGGCCAAGAGCCTCAAGAGCGGTTCCGAGGGCGGCATTGGCCTGGAGAACTTCCAGGACATCAAGCCCGGCGACCAGATCGAGGGTTACCGCATCGACCAGGTTGCCCGTACCGAGTAGGGGGTAGCTCTATGAAGCAAACGCAGGCAACCCGCCGTCTGGGCGAGCAGCTTCGCGAGAAGCTCGGTTATATCCTGCTCTTTGAGGTTTCCGATCCGCGTCTCGACCTGGTTACTTTGACCGCGGTCGAGGTCGCGGTGGACCGTTCGTTCGCGCGTGTGTACGTGTCGTGCGATGCGAGCCGTTACGACGAGGTCATGGAGGCGCTCGCTAGCGCTAAGGGCCGTATTCGCAGCCTGTTGGCTCGCTCGCTCGATTGGCGTGTTACGCCCGAGCTCGATTTTCGCATCGATCGCTCGACCGATGAGGCCGAGCGCATCACGCGTGCGCTGGAAAACGTTCCCGCCACGCTTGCGATCGAAAAGGACGAGGACGGCTATCCGATAGCGGATGCCGCCCAGGAGGCAGCTTTAGATGACTAATTCCGCCGACCTCGCCTCGTGCGAGTCTGCAGATATTCAGCGACGCATCCTCGAGCTCATCGAGGGTGCGTCCTCCATTGCGATTTCGGGACATACTTCTCCCGATGGCGATGCCTTGGGCTCCGTGTTGGGTCTGGGCCTTTCGCTCATGAAGTTTTTTCCCAACAAGGACATTGCGCTGCTGCTGGCAGACGATGACCCGGTTCCGCGCATCTACCGCTTTATGGAAGGCTCTGATCGCCTGGTGCCGGCATCTGCGTACACTGGCAATCCGGACCTGTTCATCTCGGTGGACGTACCGGTCGTCGAGCGCCTCAACGACTCTGCTGAGGTGCTTCGTCGCTCCAAGCATGTGGTGTGCTTCGATCACCATCCGGCTCGCGAGGAGTTTGCCGAACTGAGCCTGAGGCGTGTTGAAGCTGCAGCCTGCGCTATGATCATCGACCGCTTCTTGGACAACTGTGGCATTGTCGCCCGTGATGGCGTTGCGACCTGCCTGCTGTGCGGCTTGGTTACCGATACCGGCCGTTTTCAGTACCAAAACGCCGATGCCGCTGCGTTCCATGCGGCTTCGCGACTGGTTGCCCACGGTGCCGATCCGGCGCGTGTGGCACTCGAGGTATATCAGAGCATGCGCGTTGAGTTTTTGCACCTCAAGTCCATCGTTATGGGCCGCATCAAGACAGTGGCCCACGGGCGCGTCGCGTATAGCTACGCGTACCAGAGTGACCTTGAGGCTTGCGGTGTCACCTCGGATGAGTGCGACGGCCTGGTTGACGTGGTGCGCTCAGTGATGGGCGTCGAGGTCTGCATGTTCTTAAAGGGCATTGAGGGCGATACCAAGGTGCGTGGCAACCTGCGCTCCAAGGGGGACCTCGATGTGTCCGAGATTGCTGCCAACTTTGGCGGTGGCGGGCATCATGCTGCCGCCGGTTTCTCCAACAACGGAACGATTCGCGAGACGCTCGCCGTGGCACTTCCCATGCTGGCCGAGCTGGTGGGGGAGGATCCCGCTTCGGTGACCGTCGAGTTTTAACTTTTTGGATGGTACATGGCTCGTCGTACGCCTTCTCAACTGAATATGCTGCTCGCCGTCGATAAGCCGGTGGGCTGTACGTCCCACGATGTGGTCTCGCAATGCCGACGCGCCCTCCATGAGCGGCGCGTCGGCCATGCCGGCACGCTCGACCCCATGGCATCGGGTGTCATGGTGGTGGGCGTGGGCCAGGCCACCCGTCTGCTGGGTATGCTCACGCTCGATATCAAAAGCTACGTCGCCGACATCTCGTTTGGTGCCGAGACCAATACCGATGATGCGGAGGGCGAGGCGGTCCGCACGGTGGCTGTTGCCGACGAGCTCCGCGATCCTGCCTATGCGCGTGAGCGCTTGGCCGCCATGCTGGGTCCGCAGATGCAGGTGCCGCCGGCGTTTTCGGCTATCTCGGTCAATGGCGTTCGCGCCTACAAGTCTGCTCGCGAGGGCAATGCGGTGGACCTACCTCCGCGCCCCGTCGAGGTCTATGCCGCCGACCTGATCGCCGTGGGCGGCGAGGGTGATACGTGTGTGTGGACCGTGGCGTTCTCGGTGAGCAAGGGCACCTATATACGTGCGCTCGCTCGCGACCTGGGCCGCGCCTGCGAGAGCGCCGCGCACATTTCCGCGCTGCGCCGCACGGCCTCCGGTGTTGTTTCCATTGGCGCCTGTCATGCGGTCGAGGAGCTTTCTCCCGAGTCCGCCGCTGGCTTTGCCCTGGATCCCATTGCGGCCTTGGACGCCACGCGTGTTGACTTGCCGGGCAATCTTGCCGACGACCTGCTCTGCGGCCGACGCATTCCCGTTGAGCGTGCGCTTGCCGATTTCGATGCCTCGAAGGCGCCGTTTGCGCTGGTGCTCGATGGGGGACTCAAGGCGCTCGCCCGCATTGAGAGTGGCCGCTTTGTTATGGAGCACGTGTTTCCGCAGGCAATCGGCGGTGTTCGATGATGCTGGCCGCTCGCGAGCTCGCGCGTACTTTTTTCGCGGGCGAGTCGGATGAGGCTCGCATCGTTGCTGCCGATACGTTTGATGAGTGTGAGCACTTGGGTGCCGCTTCAATCGCCATTGGCGTGTTCGACGGCGTTCACCGTGGACACCAGGAACTCATCGAAGCGCTTGTCCGTGATGCCCGTGCCCATGGCTGTAAGGCGGTCGTGGTTACCTTCGATCCCGACCCGGACGTCGTGGTGAGCCCTTCGCCCGCTCAAAAATTGATGACGACGGCCGACCGTCTGCATGCCTTGGCTCAAACCGGGGTCGATGCGGTGGTGGCCGTTCCCTTTACGCCTGAGGTTGCGGCACTCGACCATGTCGGTTTTCTCGCACTGCTGTCACGCGTAGTCGACATTCGCTCGATTCGCGTTGGCAGTGACTTTAGGCTGGGTCGTGGCGGTGCTTCTGGTGTTGCCGAGATGCGCTCCTGGGGTTCCGAGCGCGGCGTTGACGTGTATGGTCACGACCTGCTTTGCGAGGGCGGTGAGGCCATTTGCGCCACCCGCATTCGTCATGAGCTGGGACAGGGCCATGTGGAGCTTGCTGCTGAGTTACTCGGCCGTCCGTATATGGTGCGTGGCGGTGTTATTCGCGGCCGTCACGAGGGTTCTGGCATGGGCTTTCCCACGGCAAACTTGCAGGTTCCCGACGGCATTCAGGTGCCAGCCGATGGCGTGTATGAGGGTCTGGTGCTGGTCAATGACATCGTGTGGCCCACTGCCGTTAACGTCGGACTGCCGCCGACGTATGCCGACGATGCCGCTTCGGCGCATCTCGAGGCCAACTTAATTGGTTATACGGGCGACCTGTACGGCGCTTTCGTTTCGCTGGCGTTTACGCGCTGGCTGCGTCCCTCGCGTGTGTTCGATTCGCTGGATGAGTTGATCGCGACCGTCGAGGGTAATATCGAAGATATTCGTCACAACTTGGGCGATCAGGGGGTGAGCATCCGTGATTAGCGATGAGGAAAAAGACCAGGTACGCGCTGCGTCTGACTTGGTTGCCATCGTGCAGGAAACAGTCGAGCTCAAGCCCCGCGGCCATGAGTTTTGGGGATGCTGCCCCTTCCATGGCGAAAAGACGCCGTCCTTCCACATTATTCCCGCCACGCAGGTGTGGCATTGCTTTGGCTGCGGCGAGGGTGGCGACGTCTTCACGTATATCATGAAGCGCGAGAACCTGAGCTTTCCCGAGTCAATCCGTTATTTGGCCGATCGCGCGGGTATTGAGCTGCATGACACCGGAGATCGCCGCGAGCGCGGCACCAAGCGTGCCCGCATCTACGATTTGTGCGCCGAGACCGCCCAGTTCTACCACACCATGCTTATGCGCGGTAAGGACGGCCGTCCGCGCGAGTACTTTGCCAGCCGCGGCATGGGTGGCGACGTCTGCCGCCGCTACTGCCTGGGCTTTGCACCGGGCCGTAACGCGCTGGTGTCGCACCTGTCCCAGGCGGGTTTTACCCCGCAGGAGATGATCGATGCCAACGTTGCCGTGAGCCGCGGGCGCGGGCAGCTTGCCGACCGCTTTTACGACCGCGTGATGTTTCCCATCTTTGACGAGCAGGGTCACAATATTGCCTTTGGCGGTCGTATTATGGGCGACGGCCAGCCTAAGTACCTCAATACCGCCGAGACGAGCGTGTTTCATAAAAAACGAAACCTCTACGGTTTTAATTGGGCCAAGGAGTTTATCGTCGCGCAGGATACTGCCATCGTGGTGGAGGGCTATACCGACTGCATCGCCTGTTGGGAGGCGGGGATTAAAAACGTTGTCGCTACGCTGGGCACCGCGCTCACGGAGCATCACGTCAAGACGCTCACTCGTTTTGCCAAGCGCATCGTGTATATGTTTGACGGCGATGCCGCCGGTCAAAAGGCTGCTCGCCGTGCGATTCAGTTTATCGAGCAGGATTCTATGGACCTGCGCTGCGTGGTGCTGCCCGACGGTAACGATCCCATGGAGTTCATCACGGCGCATGGTGGTGAGGCACTGCAGGCGCGCATCGACGCTGCCGAGCCGCTCATGGACTTCGTGTACCGTTCGCTGCAGGAGTCGAGCGATATCACCACGCCGGGCGGTCGCGCCAAGGCGCTGGAGGACGCTCTCACGCTCATCTATCCGCTGCGCGATAGCTATATGATCGATACGTACTTTATCCAGATTGCCGATCTGCTGGGTTTGGATCTGGAGACGGTGCGTGCGAGCTCGGGCCGTGTGTTTCGCGATGTCGCCAAGCGCGAGGATGCGGAACGACGTCGTGAGCAGAACTATGAGCGCCAGCGGGCACAGGCTGAGCGGTCCGGTAGCGCGGGCGGTCGGGCGTCTGGTTCGCAGGGGACATCTCGTGGTGCTTGGGCATCGGGCGCGACGCCGCCGGTGTCCGCGCCGGTCGAAGAAGAGCCGTACGACTACGTCCCGCTCGATGCCTACGGCGCCGCGCCCGTGGAGGTCGTCGACGACCTGCCGCCGATCGATGTGCCTGATGGTATGGGCGCTGTGCCTGTGGCTGACGGTTCGGGCGCACCGGCTGCGGCGGCGCCGATGGTTCTTACCGATCTTGAACGCAAGTCCTTGGCAGGGGAGCGCGAGCTGTTGACGATGCTCACGAGCTACCCCGACCTGTTCCGCACGTATGCCGACCGCATCTGCTCCATCGAGTGGGTTGACCCGCGTCACGAGTCCATTGCATGGGCCGTTCTGGCAACGCCGCCGGGAACCGATCCTGCAGCCTGCATGGATGCGGCGCGCTCAGTGTGTCCCGATGCGGCAACGCTTGTGAGTGCCGGGCGCATCTCCGCGACGAGCAAGCACCCCACCGAGACGAACATCGTGTTTATGCTTGATACGCTTGAGCTCTACACCATCAAGCGTCGCATGCGTGCCGCACAGGCCAAGCTGCGCCAGGACCGTTCACTCGATGATGAGGCCCGTCGCGCGCTAACCATGCAGGCCGCGCAGGATTCGCAGCGTCAGCGCGAACTGCAAAAGTCAATCGGCGGCGTGGCGGACCCGTTCCGTTTGATTGGCCTGGAGGCCGCAGGCACCGAACAAGCCTAGATGTTGTGGTCAACCAGCGTATTCTCGCCTATATCCAGCCCTCTTTTTGGGTATAGACGTCAATGTGTGTGCTAAAGTATTGAGTCCTGTGGACTATGAAGGGAGAATCTGTGCCAAAAAAGACTGAGAGCACGGGTACTGGGCTGGAATCCTACGTTGCAAAGCTCATGGGCAACGGCTCAAACAGGAC
This sequence comes from Collinsella aerofaciens, assembly GCA_048384935.1. Lineage (GTDB taxonomy): Bacteria > Actinomycetota > Coriobacteriia > Coriobacteriales > Coriobacteriaceae > Collinsella > Collinsella aerofaciens_CH. The sequence continues at coordinate 8,050 of DBEWII010000041.1, forward strand.
TTCGGTAACCGAGGACGAGATTCAGGTCGCCCTGAAGGATATCGATGTTTCTGACGAGCAGCTCACCGCGGTGTATTCCGCGCTGCGCAACAGCGGCATCCAGATTATCTCCGCGAGCGGTAACGACGACGCCCCCATGGACGTCGACGATGACGATAACGATACCGATACCGACGATTTCGATGACGACGACGAGCACGATTCCGGCTCGCTCGACGATCACGAGCTCAAGATGGCCCGCCAGGCCGACGCCGAGATGGGTTCTTCCAAGAGCAAGAAGAAGCGCACCGTGCGGACGTCCCGTTCGCGTTCGCGCGTGCGCGGCATCGATGCCTCCACGGTGATGCTGACCGGCGATCCGGTCCGTATGTACCTCAAGGAGATCGGCAAGGTCGACCTGCTGACCGCCTCCGAAGAGGTCGATCTGGCTATGAAGATTGAGGCCGGTCTTGAGGCCACCGAGAAGCTCGAGGCTGCCGATGCTGGTGAGCTCGAACTCACGCGTGCCGAGATGCGTCGTCTTACGCGCATTGAGAACGTGGGCCTCGAAGCCAAGCAGGCGCTCATCAGTGCAAACCTGCGTCTGGTCGTCTCCATCGCCAAGCGCTATGTCGGTCGCGGCATGCTGTTCCTGGACCTGATCCAGGAGGGCAACCTCGGTCTGATCCGCGCCGTCGAGAAGTTCGACTACCAGAAGGGCTTTAAGTTCTCCACGTACGCCACGTGGTGGATCCGTCAGGCTATTACGCGCGCTATCGCCGACCAGGCCCGTACCATCCGTATTCCCGTGCATATGGTCGAGACCATCAACAAACTCGTCCGCGTGCAGCGCCAGCTTCTTCAGGACCTTGGTCGCGACCCGACCCCCGAGGAGATCGGTGCCGAGATGGACATGAGCGCCGACCGCGTCCGCGAGATCCAGAAGATCTCGCAGGAGCCTGTGTCGCTCGAGACCCCCATCGGCGAGGAAGAGGATTCCCAGCTGGGCGACTTTATCGAGGACTCCCAGGCCATTGTTCCGCCCGATGCGGCCAGCTTCTCCATGCTGCAGGAGCAGCTCACCCAGGTGCTCGATTCGCTTGCCGATCGTGAGCGCAAGGTTATCGAGCTGCGCTTTGGCCTTGTCGACGGACATCCCCGTACGCTCGAGGAAGTCGGCCGCGAGTTTGGCGTCACGCGCGAGCGCATCCGCCAGATCGAGTCCAAGACCCTGGCCAAGCTCCGCCACCCGAGCCGCTCGAGCAAGCTCAAGGACTATATCGAAAGCTAGTCAAGCAAGAGGCGCCCTCAAGCACATCCGCTCGGGGGTGCTTTCATGTAGTCGTTGGGGACGTTCTTGAATGACTAGTCGTTTAAGAACGT
>DBEWII010000042.1:0-29481 GCA_048384935.1 Collinsella aerofaciens
TTTCAAGTAGGTTCGCGCGTGCCCAAGTCCCATTCCGGCACCCGCCTGGACTGCATCGTAACAGAGTTTTAGCTGCAGTTAAACAAAAAGCTGTTTATTGAAACGCTGCAATTTATTAAAGCGCTCCATATGTGTCACTTCTGTTTCGAAGCCCGATTAGAGTACCATCCGACCGCCCATCAACCGCATCGAACAGAGCAGGCGGTCGGTTGCCGCCCGCGAACGTAACCCCTTCACAACCTGCCCAAAGGTCCTACAGAAGTTCTCGACAAGCCCCTCCCCCATAGCAACAAAATACGGGCGTCCGCATCAGCAGACACCCGTAAAAGCAAAAACGATTTATCGATAAATGGCCAAAGCCGCTTCAGCCAAATCCCTACTTTACCCCGTGGCCCATCTCGACGACCTTAGTCAGCGATCCAAACACGCCCTCGTCGGCCACGAGCTGCGCCTCGGCACGCTGCAGCTGCACGGCAACGGCGGCAGGGGCGGTGCCGCCCTCGGTCGTGCGCGCGGCGACAATCGACGGGATGTCGAGCGCCTCGGTAATGTCGTGCTCAAAGAGCGGGCTTGCCTCCTGGAACACCTCAAACGGCAGGTCCTCAAGATTGCAGCCGCGCTTCTCACACATCAGTACCAGATGCCCCACCACAGCATGTGCCTCGCGGAACGGCAGACCACGCTTAGCCAGGTAATCGGCAACATCGGTGGCGGCAAGGTGACCCACGCCGCACTCGCGCGCCATGGCATCCTCGTTGACGGTCCAAGTCGAAATCATGCCGGCCATAACCGACAGGCACTGCATGAGCGTGTGAGCGGTATCGAGCGCGCCCTCCTTGTCCTCCTGCAAGTCCTTGTTATAAGCAAGCGGCAGGCCCTTCATGGTTACCAGCAGCTGCACCAGGTTGCCGTACACGCGACCGCTCTTGCCGCGGATAAGCTCGGCAAAGTCGGGGTTCTTCTTCTGCGGCATGATGGACGAGCCAGTGGAGTACGAGTCGGAAAGCGTGATAAAGCCAAATTCGGAGCTCGACCACAGTACGATCTCCTCGGAAAGACGCGACAGGTGCATCGCCATGACGGAGCCGGCGTAATGCAGATCGAGCAGAAAATCACGGTCGGAAACGGCATCGAGCGAGTTGGGGATCACGCCCGCAAAGCCAAGTTCGGCAGCCGTCATCTGGCGATCGAGCGGATAGCTCGTACCGGCAAGCGCAGCGGCACCCAGCGGGCAGTTGTCGGCAGCATCAAAGGCGGCCTTCAAACGCGTAAAGTCGCGCGCGAACATCCAGGAATACGCCAGCAGGTGATGCGACAGCAGCACGGGCTGAGCATGTTGCATGTGCGTGTAGCCCGGCAGAATCACCTTGTCGTACTTCTTGGCCGCATCCACCAGCACATGGCGCAGCTCAAGATTGGCCTCCATGAGCTCCTTGGCCAGCGCCTTGACGCCCAGACGCGTATCGGTCGCCACCTGATCGTTACGCGAACGCCCGGTATGCAAGCGCTTACCGGCCTCGCCGATGCGGCGCGTCAGCTCGCTCTCGATGGACATATGAATGTCCTCGTCGTTGATATCGAAGGTGAAGTTGCCGGCATCGATGTCCTGCTCAATTCCACTCAGACCCTCGGCAATCGCCCGCTCGTCCTCGGCACTGATGATGCCCTGGGCCGCCAGCATCTTGGCATGCGCCTTAGAGCCGGCGATATCCTGCTTATAGAGATGTTTGTCGACCGGCAGCGACGCGCCAAACTCCTGCGTGACCTCGGCCACGCCCGCCTCAAAACGACCGCCCCAAAGAGCCATGGAACCGTCTCCTTTCTCCAAATACCAAAACAAGCGTCCAAAGCAATGTGCCCTGTCGCTAAAGCGATTTATCAACCGCTAGTTTTACACACTCCCTGCCGCGCGCGGGGCCATGTGGTTAATTTGCAAAGAAGTGACGCACCATGCACTTGGCGCCCAACGTCTCCCTCCGGATGTTGCCTTGCGAACCATCGATCCAGGCCTTCAGGCTCATAGGAACGTCCTCGACCTTTACAGCATCGAACTCGGGCGCGAGGGCAAGCAAAGCATGCGCGATAGCATTAAACATAGTGGATACTCCTCATATATATAGGCGCAGAGCCGCCAAATTGATAGAAGGAGCCCCGCCGGACAACCCCGGCGGGGCTCGGACTCAGCCGCAGACGCGGCATCATATATGCGGGCGGAACGTAGGGGCCACCGATGTTAAGAAGTGTCAGCAAGCATAACGAAAGGTAGGGACCCCGTGCGCCCGTTATGTATCACGCGGATGGGCCGCGCGGATACCAAGGGAAGGAGGCGCTAGGCCTGGGCGGCAGCAGAGCTGGGGCCCTGGACCTTTGCCCACGTCTTGAGCGACAGCGTATCGATCTCGATAAAGCCGGCGCTGGCTTTCTCGTCAAACGTGGTGTCGCGATCGTAGGTAGCCAGACCGTAGTCGTAGAGGCTGAAGGGACTCTTGCGGCCGACGACATGGCAGTTACCCTTAAAGAACTTCAGGCGGACGGTGCCGGTAACGAACTTCTGGGTATCGGCCATAAAGGCATCGAGCGCGTTTTTGAGCGGGCTGTACCACTGGCCGTTGTACACGGCGGTGGCCCAATCCTGCTCGAGCTTGATCTTGGTCTTGAGCAGGTCGCCCTCGACGCAGATGTCCTCGAGCGCCTTGTGGGCGGTGATGAGCGTCAGGGCGCCGGGAACCTCGTAGCACTCGCGGCTCTTAAGGCCCACCAGGCGATCCTCGACCAGATCGAGACGGCCAAAGCCATTGTCGCCGGAGATCTTGTTGAGGGCGATGACGATCTCGGAGAGTGTCATCTTCTTGCCGTCGACGGCGACGGGCTTGCCGGCTTCAAACTCAATCTCGGTGTAGGTCGGGGTGTCCGGCGTGTCCTCGGGGTTCTTGGTCATAACCCAAGCGTCGTCGAGCGGCTCGTTCCAGGGATCCTCCAGGTGGCCGCACTCAATGGCACGACCCCACAGGTTGTCGTCGATAGAGTAGGGGTTGTCGTTGGCACCCTCGGGAACCGGCACGTTGTGGGCGTGGGCATAGGCGACCTCGTCGGGACGGCACTTCAGGTCCCACTCGCGAACCGGGGCGATAACCTTGAGCTCGGGGTCGAGGGCCTTGACGGCGGCCTCAAAACGGACCTGGTCGTTACCCTTGCCGGTGCAGCCGTGGGCGACGTAGGTCGCGCCAAACTCGTGAGCGACCTCGACGAGCTTCTTGGCGAGCAGCGGGCGAGAAAGAGCCGAGAGCAGCGGATACTTGTTCTCGTACATGGAGTTTGCGGCGATGGCCTTAGTCAGGAACTCATCAGAGAACTCGTCGCGCAGGTCGAGCACCTGGCAATCGAGAACGCCCAGGTCGAGTGCCTTCTGCTTCTTGGCATCCAGTCCGGTCTCTTCCTGGCCCACGTTGCCGCAGACGCAAACGACATCGAGATTCTTCTCGTCCTGGAGCCACTTGACACATACGGATGTATCAAGACCACCGGAATATGCGAGAACGACTTTTTCCTTGCTCATGGCTGTTTCCTTTCGCCCTTGGTAGCTAGTTAGAACATCGGTCAGTTGCAAGTCATTTCGAGGTCAAAAACCGTGCAATATCAGGTTAAATAGCAAAAAGCAGCACATACATGCCCTAGAAACATGCAGCAATTTCGTGCTAAAACCCAACGACCTCAAAATGACTCTGTTGAGGCATTGCGCCCCATGCGGACAGAGACGATTGTTATCGTCGTCGGGAAATTGCGCGCTGGCGTCGGATGGCATTGTCTGCAGTGGTGATGATCTTTACGAACTGCATCTGCCTCTCCTTTCACCTATCGCCGGGCGCAATTCTAATATCGTAAACGGTACCTTTTCCTCGGTAAGCGGTTGTTTTTCCGTCTCCGTTTTCGATGGTCGCTATATTACGCTAAAGTGCCCGCAGCACAAGCGACAAATTCAAATTTCTGAAAAGTTTTTTCAGTACTTTGTGAACCGTGGTGCAAATACGCTCCGTTCCTGCGAAAATACGCTCGACTACGAGTTGATGGTTATAACGTCTGAAACAATCTCGAAACGAAAGGGTCGCTTTTATGCAAACTTACGAATCGGACGCCAACATCGGCAACATTAAGATTCTCGCCGTCGATATGGACAAGACGCTGCTGACCGACGAGCGTGTGCTGCCCCAGGGTCTTGATGAGCGCCTGGACAAGCTCGCCGACGCCGACATCGTATTCTGCCCCGCCAGCGGACGTCCCGCCCCCAAGCTCGAGGAGATGTTCGAGGGCGTCAAGAACCGCCTCGCCTTTTGTCCCGACAACGGAGCGTGCGTGATCTATCGCGGCAGCTATATCTATAAGAGCACTATTGACGTGGAGCTGTATCAGCAGGTCTTGAGCCGTGCCTCGGAGGATCCGCGCGCTGTCCCCGTCCTTTGCTGCTTCGACGAGTTCTACGTGCTTGCCCGCGACCATCAATACCACGACGAGATCAGCGTCTACTACAACACAATCAACTACGTCGACAGCTTTGAGGGCATTGATTTCGAGTCCAACAAGATTTCGGTCTTCTTCCCCGGCTACGACGCCGAGCCCGCTTTCCGCGAGACCTATAGCCCCGAGTTCTCGGACAAGCTCTACGTCACCAACGCCGGGCGCGAGTGGATCGACTTTATGAACCTGGGCGTCGACAAGGGTGCCGGCGTCGCTCACCTGTGCGAGCACCTGGGCATCGATATTGCCGATGCTGCCGCCGTGGGCGATACGTACAACGACATCCCCATGCTGGAGCGCGTCGGTCACAGCTTTATCGTGGACAATGCCGAGGAGCACATGAACGCGCATGCCAAGTGGCGCATTCCGAGCAACAACGACGGGGGCGTACTGACGCTCATCGACGCCATCTTGGCGGCTCGTTAACGTGGCTCGTCGGACCTGGCCGGGCGAGACGGGTAAGTTTTTCGTTCGGTCAGGTCCTGGGCTCGCTCGGAAAGCACATTAAGTGCTTTCCGGCTCGTGCGGAATCTACGAAAAACTTACCCGCCTCGCCCGGCCAGGTCCTAGGGTGACTTGCTTGCCGCCTAGATTGCGTCTTGGCGTCTAGATACTTGGCTGAATAATTATGGATGAAGGGAGTTCCTTGCTGAAAGGGACTCCCTTCTGGTTTGGCTGCTTTGGACCTGTGGCTGTTTTTCTATTTCGCGTCGGCCCAGGTTATGCCGGTGCTGGCTTCGGCGATTAGGGGGACGCGGAGGTCTACGACGTGCTCCATGACGTCGCGGACCATGGTGGTTAGGCGCTCGACTTCGTCGATGGGGCACTCAAAGTCCAGTTCGTCGTGTACCTGCAAGATCATGTGGGCGGCAAAGCCCTCCTCTTCCAGACGGCGGCTTACGCGAGCCATCGCGATCTTGATGATGTCGGCGGCGGTGCCCTGCATGGGATGGTTCATGGCCGTGCGCTCGCCAAAGCCGCGGAGTTGCGGGTTTTTGGCCTTGAGCTCCGGAATATGGCGTCTGCGGCCATACATGGTCTCGGCGTAGCCCGTCTGCTTGGCGCGCGCCACCACGTTGTCGAGGAACGTACGCACGCCCGGGTAGGCCTCGTAGTAGCGGTCGATCATGTCGCGCGCCTCGGCCATCGAGATATGCAGCGACTGCGACAGACCGTAGGCCTGCTGGCCGTACACGATGCCAAAGTTCACGGCCTTGGCGCGGCTGCGCAGGTCGGGCGTTACCTCGGACACCGGCACACCAAACACGCGTGCCGCCGTCTCGGCATGGAAGTCCTCGCCCTCGTTAAAGGCGCGCACCAGGTGCTCGTCACCCGAAAGATGCGCCAGCAGACGCAGCTCGATCTGCGAGTAGTCCACCGCCAAAAAGACGCTTCCCTCGCCTGCCGAAAACGCCGTTTTGACGGTGCGGCCCAGCTCCGAGCGCGTCGGGATGTTTTGCAGGTTCGGGTCGCTCGAGGACAGACGCCCCGTTGCCGTGATGGTCTGGTTGTACGTAGTGTGCACGCGACCGTCACCACGGCGTAGCGGGCCCAGCGTGTCCAGATAGGTGGACTTGATCTTGGACTTCTCACGCCAGTCTAAGATCAAACGAACAATCTCGTGGTCACGGGCAAGATCACTCAGTACCTTGGCATTGGTCGAATAGTAACCGCGCTTGGTCTTTTTGAGACCCTTGGTCGGAAGGCCCATCACATCAAAGAGCACATGCGACAGCTGCATGGGGCTGCCAATGTTAAAGGTCTCGTCACCGGCAAGGTCGCGAATACTGCGCTCAACCTCGGTAATCTGGGTCGCCAGACCCTCGGACAGACTGTGCAGACGGTCGGGGTCCACGAGCATGCCCGTGCGCTCCATCTTGGCAAGTACCGGAACGAGCGGCATCTCGATGCCATCGAACACGTTGGCGGCATTCTCACGGGCCATGCACTCGCGCAACGGCGCCACGAGCGCCAGCGTCAGAGCCGCAGTACGGGCGGCAGGCGCGGGAGCGTCCTCGCCGGCACCCTCTGCACCGCACGCCGCAGGCAGCGCCATCTGCAGATAGGTATCGGCCAGATATGCCTCATCGAACTCGGAGCGGTCGGAATCCAACAGGTAGGCGGCAACCACGGTGTCGAAGATGCGCGTGGAATCAACTGCCAGCGGATCCATGAGCTCGGGCTCAGAAGAATCGATGGGCGAAAGCTCGTGCAACAGCGCCTTCATATCCGGGCTCGCCACGCGACCCTCCATAAACAGACGCGCGAGCACGCCGGCAATCACGCCGTGGACGAAGTTGAAGCCCTCAACCTCAGCCACCGCACAGCTGTCGCCCTCCTCGAGCGCGAACAGGCCCTTGGACGTCGCCAACCACAGCGTGCGCGTCAGTCCAAAGAGCGCGCCCTCTTCCTTGTCGTCGTCCACCACGGCGGCGACCCACTCGCCGGCATCAATCGCGCGGGAGACCTCAGCCGCAACGGCACCAAGCGCGTCGGCATCGCCGGCGGCTGCGCGAGCCATCGCAGGTATCTCAAACACACTGGAGACAGCAGCAACCCCGCCCTCGCCGCCGATCAGCGCCAAGAAACGGTTCTGCATGGCGGTGATGCCAAGCGTACCCAGCGCCGCGGAAACCTCATCGGCAGAAAACGTCGGGAAGGACGTCGCCTCAAAGTCGAGCTCGACGGGCGCATCGGTGCGAATTGTCGCCACCTTACGGCTCAGCAGCGCGTCGTCGATGTGTGCGCGCAGGTTCTCGCCCATCTTGCCCTTGACCTCGTCAGCATGCGCGATGACCTCGTCCAGGCTACCGTACTGCGCAATGAGCGCGCTCGCCTTTTTGGGGCCGATGCCCGGCACGCCGGGGATGTTATCGGACGTGTCGCCCTTCAGACCATAAAAGTCGGGCACGAGCGCCGGCGTGATGCCGTGATACAGATCGTCCACGCTCTCGGGCGTCATAATCGCCACGTCGGACAGGCCCTTGCGGGTCGAGACCACGTTGACGTGCTCGGTCACGAGTTGATACATGTCGCGGTCGCCGGTCACCAGTAGCATGTCGCAGCCGGCCTCTTCACCCAGGCGCGCCATGGTTCCCAGGATATCGTCGCCTTCCCAGCCCTCGGACTGCAGAATCGGCACGTTGAGCGCGGTGAGCAGCTCCTTAATCATAGGGAACTGCGCATGCAGATCGGGGTCCATGGGCGGGCGTTGCGCCTTATACTGCGGCAGCATCTCCATGCGCACGCGCGGTTTGCCCTTGTCAAACGCCACAACAACGCCGTCGGGGTTAAAGGCGTCGATCATCTTAAGAAACATGTTCAGAAAGCCAAAAATCGCGTTGGTGGGGCGACCGTCCGGCGCGTTCATGGTCGGCGGCACGGCGTGGAAGGCGCGATGCATGAGCGAGTTGCCGTCGATAACGGCAAAGGTGCGGCGCTTGTCAGACATATTGAATACCTCGCTTTGGGCTGGGCACGGTTTGCTCACTCCAGTTTACACGCTCCCCGCCCCGCGGCCACCTCACATCAAGCTCCCCCGCCACCGTGAGCCCGCGCGTGATACGATGGCTCACGGTACATCAACCAGCACGATCGATCCGAAAGGAGCCTGCGTCATGGAGCGTCCCTGCGCATGGAAAAAGTACACGCCACAGCAAATCGAGGAGCTCGAGGAGCTTTGCCGCGGCTATAAGCAGTTTTTGAGTGAGAACAAGACCGAGCGCCTGTGCGTCAAGGCCGGCATCAAGATGGCCGAGGAGGCGGGATACGTCGACCTGGAGACCGTAATCGCCGAAGGCCGCGAGCTCAAGGCAGGCGACAAGGTGTACGCCGCCAATCACGGCAAGGACCTTATGCTCGTCAACCTGGGCACCGCCCCGCTCGAGCAGGGCTTTAACATCCTGGGCGCGCACGTGGACTCGCCGCGCCTGGACCTTAAGCAGAACCCCGCCTTCGAGGCCGGCGACATGGCTTATCTCGACACGCACTACTACGGCGGCGTCAAGAGCTACCACTGGGTGGCCTCCCCGCTCGCACTCGTAGGCGTCATCTGCAAAAAGGACGGCACCACCGTCGACATTAACATCGGCGACAAGGCCGACGACCCGGTCTTTACCATCTCCGACCTGCTGATCCATCTCTCGAGCGAGCAGATGTCCAAGCCTGCCAAGGACGCCGTCGACGCCGAGATCCTCGACGTGATCGTGGGCGGCCGCCCCGTCAAGTTCGATGAGGACGACAAAGACGCTCCCAAGGAGCCCGTCAAGCAGATGTTCTTGGACATCCTCAAAGAGCAGTACGGCGTCGAGGAGGAGGACTTCCTCTCCGCCGAGATCGAGGTCGTGCCCGCCGGCCCCGCCCGCGACATGGGCCTCGACCGCTCCATGATCTTGGGCTATGGCCACGACGACCGCGTCTGCGCCTACCCCTCTATGCTCGCCCAGATCAACGTCACCAACGTGGAGCGCACGAGCATCACGCTCATCGTCGACAAAGAGGAGATCGGTTCCGTGGGTGCCACCGGCATGACGAGCCGCTTCTTCGAGAACACCGTCGCCGAGATCATGACGCTCGCCGGCGAGGGTAGCCCGCTGGCCCTGCGCCGCGCGCTCGCCCGCAGCCGCATGCTCTCCTCTGACGTGTCCGCCGGCTTTGACCCGGGCTATGCCGCCAAGTTCGAGACCAAGAACGCCGCCTTTATGGGTCGCGGCCTGTGCTTTAACAAGTACACGGGCAGCCGCGGCAAGGGCGGCTCCAACGACGCCGATGCCGAGTATGTGGCCCTCGTCCGCGACATCATGGACAAGGCAGGCGTGGATTTCCAGACCTGTGAGCTCGGCCGCGTCAACGCAGGTGGCGGCGGCACCATCGCCTACATCATGGCCAAGTACGGCATGAATGTCATCGACTCCGGCGTTGCCGTTCTGTCCATGCACGCCCTATGGGAGGTCGCCAACAAGGCCGATATCTACGAGGCCTACCGCGGCTACAAGGCCTTCCTCGAGCGCGCCTAACCAGCCCTTCATAACTTGCGGTGAAATACGGACTAAACTGGCCCATAAACGGCCAAAACAGACCGTATTCCACCGCAATTTCTTTTTTGGCAGAGGAGAGTTCATGCTGCAGGTCATCATTTCGCCCGCCAAGCAGATGCGCGCGGCCCAAGATGCTTTTGAAGCCCTGGGCATCCCACCCTTTGTGCGCGAGACGGCTCGCCTCCACCGCGCACTGCTAGATATCGAGCGGAATGAAGGCAGCGGCGGCCTGCAGGCGCTGTGGAACGTGAGTGACAAACTGCTGGGGCCTTGCCTCAACACCCTGCATGAGTTCGGGCCCATCCTGAAAAGCGGCGATCTCGACAATCCCGCACTCGCTCGCCACCTCTCCCCTGCCGTCATGTCCTATCACGGCATTCAATACCAGAGCATGGCACCCGAGGTGATGGATTCCGCGCAGCTCGCATGGCTGCAAGACCATCTGTGGATCCTCTCCGGCCTCTACGGGTGCGTTCGTCCCTTTCATGCCGTCGAACCGTATCGGCTGGAGATGGGCGCGAAGCTCGCCGTTGACGATGCCCGAGACCTCTACGCGTTTTGGAGCGACAAGCTCGCGCGGGCTATCGCCCCGGCAGGCTCAAACACCACGATCGTCAACCTCGCCAGCGTAGAGTATGCCAAAGCCGTTCTGCCCCACCTCGCGGGCGACGCCACGGCCGTCACATGCCTCTTTGGCGAGGGTATCCGCAACGGGAAGCCCATCCAACGGTCGACCGCCAGCAAAAAGGCGCGCGGCTCCATGGTGCGGTGGATGGCAGAAAACAAGCTCGAGGATGCAAGCGAACTTACCGCATTCAACATCGGCTATCGCCACGTCCCCGAGCTCTCATACCTAGGCACCCTCGTGTTCATCAACGAACAGATGCTCTAGAGCCGGCACCCAACACTGACCCGCTCAGCCTTCTCTATATAACTTGCGGTGGAATAATTCCTATTTGAGCCTTTTTCGCACAATCAGGAACTATTCCACCGCAACTTTTATGAATTGGCTGCTAGGCTCGACACCTATTCAGCTAGACCGTCGGCCTTTGCAATCCCGTTTGTCGAACCGTCCTGATAGACAATCTTGACGTGCTCGACCTCGGACACCGCAACACCCGACGGGGGCTCCAGGCGCCATTCCGTCAGCGCGATATCCATCGTCGTGGGCACATCCCCTTGATCTTTGAGCTTCACCGTCAACGTTTTGAACGTCGCATCATACGTCACGCGTTCGATTTCCTCACCAGGAATAGACCCACCACTCAGCTGCAACTGCACAAACTCATCGCACGGGTACCAATAATCGCCCGGAACGGCGAGCGTATTGGCATTACCGCCAGTACTCCTCACCGTCATAATCGGCAGGCCCTCGTCGGCCTCAAACTCCCAGGCGGCGCCGCCGCGACCGCCAAACGTCCAAATACAAAAGGCAATCACCAGCACGGCAAGCACCGCAAAGCCAATCGCGACCAACCCATGGTGTGCACGTCCCTCCTCGGCCGATACGTCCCATTGTGTCTCTCGATATAGATGCTTGTCTTCCATGTACGCCTCCCCACGGGCACGCTTGTTAGGCCAATCGTACCCATTCAGGCTATACTTGAGCCCATGACATAACGGGGAGCTTGCAGGACAAGACGGCAGGCTGAGACTGGGCGCGCCCGCCCTGACCCGCAAACCTGATATGGGTAATGCCAACGAAGGGAGCCGTGCCAATGAGCACACAGACCGAGCCCAAGCTCGTCACGCAAATCGACTTCGCCCGCGCCGGGCAGATCACACCGCAGATGAAGGAAGTCGCCGAGCGCGAGCATCGCGACCCCGAGTACATTCGCGAACGCGTGGCCGACGGCCGCATCGCCATCCCCGCCAACATCGTGCATATCAAAAAGGGCATGCGTGCCTTTGGCGTCGGCGAGGGCCTGTCCACCAAGGTCAACGTGAACTTGGGCATCTCGGGCGACAAGGCCGACGCCGCTGAGGAATGGAAGAAGGTCAAGATCGCCGAGGACTTTGGCGCCGACGCCATCATGGACCTCTCCAACTCGGGCAAGACGCGCCAGTTCCGCCAGCAGCTCATCGACGAGACGCCGCTCATGGTAGGCACCGTCCCCATGTACGATGCCATCGGCTACATGGAAAAGCCGCTGGTCAAGCTGACCAAGGACGATCTGATCGAGGTCGTGCGTGCACACGCCGAAGACGGCGTGGACTTTATGACCATCCACTGCGGCATCAATAAATCGGTCATCAAGACCTTCAAGGAGACCGGCCGCCTCATGAACATCGTCAGCCGCGGCGGCTCGCTGCTGTTTGGCTGGATGGAAGTCACCGGTAACGAGAACCCCTTCTACGAGTTCTACGACGAGGTGCTCGAAATCTGCCACGAGTACGACGTAACGATCTCGCTCGGCGACTCCTGCCGCCCGGGCTGTCTCTACGACTCCAACGACGCCACCGAGACTGCCGAGATGATCGAACTGGGCAAGCTGTGCAAGCGTGCTTGGGCCGCCGGCGTCCAGGTCATGGTCGAGGGCCCGGGTCACATGGCGCTCGACGAGATCGCCGCCAATATGAAGCTGCAGAAGCGTCTGTGCCACAACGCCCCGTTCTATGTGCTGGGGCCGCTGGTGACCGATATCGGCGTGGGCTACGACCACATCACCGCAGCCATCGGCGGCGCCATCTCCGCGAGCTCCGGCGCCGACTTCCTGTGCTACGTGACGCCGGCCGAGCACCTATGCCTGCCTAACGCCCAGGACGTGCTCGACGGCCTCATGGCCACTAAGATTGCCGCGCACGCCGCCGATATCGCCAAGAAGGTGCCGCACGCCCGCGACATGGACGACAAGATGGGCCAGGCACGCCGCAAGCTCGATTGGGACGCCATGTGGAAGTGCGCACTCGACCCGGTTACGGGCAAGAAGCGCTACGAGGAGTCCCCCGCCGCCACCGAAGGCACTTGCACCATGTGTGGCAAGATGTGTGCCGTCCGCACCGTCAACAAGATTTTCGAGGGCACCACAATCGACCTCGGCATGGAGGACTAGCCCTGTCGCCGCGGCCGCTTCTGGCGGCGAGCTGGTGCCTGTCAATTGTTGACGTGTGAACATTTGCTTGCATTTGCGTAAAGATTGCATCGCCCGCCCGGGTTCGACATAGAGTCGGCCCGGGCATCATTATAATGCTGGCTTATAGACCCATTTGATTCCGACCGAACAAGGGAGCGAACATGGATCGCAGTAAGGTACCTGCCGTTCTATCCATCGCAGGATCCGATTCCAGCGGTGGCGCCGGCATTCAGGCCGACATCAAGACCATCACGGCGCACCGCCTGTATGCCGAGACGGCCATCACCGCCATCACCGCACAGAACACCTTGGGCGTCACCGCCGTACAGGATATCTCGCCAGATATCGTAGCCGCGCAAATTGACGCCGTTTTTGACGATATCCGCCCGAACGCCGTCAAGATCGGCATGGTTTCTTCTGTCGAGATTATCGAAGTCATCGCCGACCGCTTGAGCGCCTGGAACGCAACAAACGTGGTCGTCGACCCCGTCATGGTAGCCACCTCGGGCGCACGGCTGATTGCCGAAGATGCCGCCGAGGCGCTCACCCGCCGCCTGTTCCCGCTAGCGACGGTTATCACGCCCAATATTCCCGAGGCCATGGCCCTGCTCGACTACGAGGTCGACTCCGAGCGCACGCAGCAAAATGCTGCCATGCTCCTCACCCGCCGCTTTGGTTGCGCGTCTCTCGTTAAGGGCGGGCATTTTGTCAACGAGGCCAACGATGTGCTAGCAGAGCCCGCGCCGCTCGATGACGAGGGCAACCACCTGGGCGATCCGCTCACCACGTGGTTCCGCCACAAGCGCATCGAGACCGGCAACACGCATGGCACCGGTTGCACGCTCTCGTCCGCCATCGCCTGCGCGCTGGCCCAGGGCATGGATCTTGCCGACGCCGTCAACGCCGGCAAGGCCTACCTAACCGGCGCTCTCGCCGCCGGCTTTGACATGGGCAAAGGCTCCGGCCCCGTTAACCATATGTGGCAGTACTGAGACAGTTTGCCGCAGCTCGCTATTGATGCTGACCATCAGGCAAAACTCGCTGACAGTACCGCAATAAGCTGACCGTACTTAGGGTTTGGCGGCAACTTAGGATATTCGAGGGATACGAAAAAGAGGCCGTGGCGACGAACCGCCACGGCCCCTTTTGCTGTTATCACCCGCGGTCGCTCCCGCCCCAGATCAGGGCGAGCGCGACAACCGTGATGAAGCTGCCCAAAATCGCGCCGAGCGCCGCGCCCATGACGAAAGCCATTACCACGGCACCCCGTCGGTGACGCAGACCTGCAGACGGTCGAGCGGCTCGCCGTAGATACCGGCGTAGTCGTCGCCGCTATAGGTAGAGCCGTCGTCGCACACGGTGTTCAGCCATCCGGCGCGCGCAGTGGTCTGGGAGCGGTACCACGCCTGCTTGTACTCCTCGCCGCTCGGCGTCACGTAGTACATGCGCACGCCGTCGATGGTATGACCGGCGATACCGGCGCAGCCGTTTACGGTGTCGTTGCGGTCGCCCTTGGCGACCCAGTCGAGCCAGCCGTCCTCGACTGTGTGGACCTGATACTTGAGCGTACCGCGATCAACTCGGGCGCAAAGGAGGTCGTGCTGTCGGCACGGGTAGCCCGCGAAGCCGTCGTCGCCGGCACCGAAGTCAGTCACCTCGTCCAGCCAGCCGCCATCCTTAAGGTGCAGCGAGTAGTGTACGGGAACACGGGCGCCAGTGGAGCGAGGGAAACCGCCCGGCGCGCCCTGCGACGCCGAAGGCGCAGCGGGGGTCGCCGCGGGCTGCACAGTCGGCGCGGACGGCTGCGTGCCGCCGACCATCGCGTCGTACCACTCGACGGCGCGCTGCATGTAGCGGTCGCGCTGCGAGCCAGCCAGCTCGCCGGGGCAGGCCGTGGACGACCAGTGCTTGTGCGGGAACACGTTCACCATCCATGCCGGACGGCCCAGCCCGTAGTACAGGCACAGCGCCGCCACGAGGTGCGCACCGCTCTCGATAGCGGCCTCGTGCACCGTCCACGGGCCGCGCGCGCTGTTGGCGTGCTCGATGGAGATTGTGGTGTCATTGCCGCCGCCCGTGCCGATACCGTCGCCGCAGGCGTAGGCGCGGTCGGTGTCGTTGACGTGCTGCACGATGTAGCCGTTGCGGTCGACCGAGTAGTGGGCAGAACAGCCGTTAGCACCCCAGATGCTGTTGCATTGGTCGGCGTTGAGGTCGCCGGCCATGTGATGGATCGTGACGCCCTTGATGCCGAACGGACGACCTGCCGAGAAGTTGCAGCCCAACAGCTTGTATTCGTCTGGCTGAACGTTTGCGAAGTCTGCCATTAGTCCTCCTTGATGTCGCCGAGCGCGAGCAGCGCGTCGAGCCATTTGTCCGTGATACCGACGGATTTGAAGGCGGCATAGGCCACCTGCACGCCGCCGACACACGCGAAGATGGACGTCACCCACGCCGAGGGGTCGGTGGGCACGCCTCCCGCCATGGCCGTGAGGGCACCGCACCCCGCCGAAACGGCGATGGCCGTCCAGCGGGCGACGCTGCCCGTCATGGCCTTAGTCTTGATGGCCTGCACGATGTACGGCACCACGAGCACCGTGGCGACCGTGAGGCCGGCCTGGATCATAGTCATTCGATTGCTCCTATCTTCCCGTTTCCTTGTCGTAGAGCAGGTCCACCCTGTCGCGGATGTGGCTCACCTGCTCCGCCATGCCCTGGCTTCGTGCCTGACTGTGCACGAGGTCGTTGTGGAGCACGTCGTTGGAGGCCACCACGGACTCCATCAACGTCTTCATGGCCTCCATCAGTGAGTTCGAGCGTTCCATCTGGGCGGCAATGCGGCCCTCCATCTGGGACCGCTCGCGGTCGCGCTGCGCCCGCTCGTCCACCTCGGCCTGCTTGCGCTCCTCGCGCTTGAGGTCGAGGTTTGCCTTGCGCTCGTTCTGGACCTTGTATTCGGCCAAAAATTGCCGCCCAAAATAAAAGGCAATGAGAACAAGCGCTGCGCCTCCGAGCCATCCGGGGCCATACGGCGCAAACAGCTTGAGCACCTCCATCCGGCCTCCTTCCCGTTCTGCAGTGTGGCTGGGCCAACTCCCCGCCACACTGCAGGTTCGGCCCCCCGTAACGCCGGCCTACACCGCCGCCATCGTGCCGACGCACACGGCCAGCGGGCCCTGCGACAGGATCACGGCGCGGTCGGTGATGATGCACCCCGTGCAGGAGCGCACCATCGGGACCGTCACCACCGCGCCGTGCAGCATCACGTCGAGCGCCGTGTCGTGGTCGCCCACGACCGTGCCGAACTCCATCGTCAGCCGCTTGCCGCCCGACGGCATCGCCGCCGCCAGCCGCGCCGCCGCGCCCTTGATCTCGGCTGCCGAATCGCTCATCGCTCGTACCTCCTCGCCGTGTGCTTTATGACGCAGCCGGCGTCGAGCGTCAGCGTCTGCTTCTGGATTGCCAGCTTGCCGACAACCCCGCCGGTCCTGTAGTTCATCGCCACCGCCATGCACGGCTCGACGGGCTTGTAGACGCTCCTGAACTCGTCTGTGCGCGTCACGGCGCGCTCGGTGGCGAGCAGCTCCGCCGCCTTGCGGTCCGCCGCCGCCTGCATGGCGTCCTGGGGCCAAGGCGTGGCGTTGCCTCCCTCCTCGACCTTGTCGGCGACGAAGATGGCCTCGCCGCCGTCGATGTAGCAGTAGCCCCAGCTGACCTTGCTGTGGTTCTCCGTGGCGTGGTAGGTGTAGCTGACCTTCTGCCACTCGCCAGTCATGGTGAACCCCTTGGTCACCGGGCCAAGCGCCCTCTCCTGATCCCAGAAAGACTGTATGATGCCCGTCGCGCCCTTAGTGCCCTTGACCCACACACTCTGCGTGTAGTCCGTATCCTTCTTGACGCTCGGCCCCTCGTCCTGGCAGAAGCCGACGCGCCCGCCACTCGAGACGACCTTGATGCCGAAAAGTACGCCCACCTGCGGCGAGTCGGAGACGTAGACGGTCTGGATGCTGCCGTGCGAATCGCTCTGCCTGAAGCTCTTATCCGACTTCTTGCCGGTGCCGATGAGGGCGTTGGCGGCGCCCTCGACAAGGTTGGCGTCCTCGGTATCCACGCCCGGCAGGCTGTCGTAGCTGTAGCTCTTGACGATTCGACGACCGACCGAGACGGTCGAGAGGTCTGAATCGGGCGAGTCGTCCACCGCCGTGCCTCGCACCGATGCGTCCTGCGTGCTGAAGTCCACATGCACGACGTTGCAGACCTCGGCGCGGTTAGTCGATTCGGTCATGTCCGACATGAAGCGCGCATCCCTGCCCTCGGTGAACTCCGCCGAGATGGGCATGTCGGCAGGCTCGACGTAGCGCCTGTAGATCACGTTGCCCATCCGGTCGGTCGCCGGCGAGCGGAACCCGGCCGCCTTGAGGAGCAGGTCCACCGCGTCCAGCTTGTTCTTAGCGTCGTTGTCCCTGCCCACGCCGAAAACCAAGGTGCTGCCCAGAAGGAGGCTGCTAGGGTCGGCGTAGACGGTGAGGCCGACCGATTCGGCTATCTTGACGGCCTCATCAACCAGATTGCTGCCAGCAACGATCACGTACGGCCCGTCGAAGTCGTCGTCTTTGAGCCGCTTCAGGAGGCCGTAGGCATTGATCTGTCCCTCGCGGTAGGCGCCGTCGATGTCCACCGAGTCCACAACGGGCATGAACGTGCCAAGGCACTCGCGCCTCTCGCTGCCGTCCGAGAAGGAGGCGTTGAGGTACACGCGCAGAAAGTCGTTGCCGACGTCGAACTTGTCGGCGAAGTCCAGGGATGCGGTCTCGTAGAGCGCCGTGTTCGCGCTACGCTCTATGGAGCCGCCGTTCTCGATGTCGCGCACGAAGTCGAGCTCGAGCCCCGTCTCGCGCGAGACGCGCACGAAGTCGTAGGAGGCGTCGAACGGCCTCGTCCAGTTATCAGCCATTGGCGGGCTCCTCCCACGTCTCCCACGTCGGGTCGCACGAAGCCACCCACGCGCCATCAGAACGCTTCACGCCGCAGCTCAGGCGGGCGCGGAACCGCTCGCCGTGGAGGTCGCGCACCCAGAAACGCCCCGCGGTGTTCATGATCTCGAGGAATGACTTGTAGTCCTCCTCGTCGAGCAGCAGGAAGTCCATGCTGTCCTTGACGTCCCTCTCGTTGATGCCGTACGAGACGGGCAGCCCCTCCCCGCCGTCGGCGAAGTGCAGCATCTTGTACCCGTGCGTCACCTTGCGGCTCGAGCCCTTCTTGAGATAGCGCCCGAGCCACGACCTCTCAGCGCCGGCTCCCCAGTTGAGAGCCACCGCGCGGCTCGCCACGGTCGTCTTGACCCTCGTCGCCGTGCTCACGCCCGTCGCGGCGTAGGCGACCGCGACGTACTCGAACTCGCTGTTGAGCGGAGGCAGCGGGTCGCTCGCGCCCTCGCCCGCCGCAAGGTGAGAGCCGAGCTGCAGGGTCGAGCCGTCGGGCAGGACGCGCGACACGGTGAAGTGGGACGTCTCGGGCGTGTCGTCGCTGTCGGCCTTGCCTGGGAATACCGACAGCTGGCATCCCAGCCTCTCGTCGACGAAGATGTTTAGCGACGGTTTGGCTGGCGGTGCCCAGTCGGTCCGGAAAGTTCTCGAGACGGTGACCGATAGCGACGATCCGGCCGTGACCGTGAGCATGACCCTGTACGGCGTGAAGTTGACGAAGGCGTGTTGCGCGTAGCCCAGGCGGAAGGAACGCGCGTCCTTGTCCACAGCCCCGCTCCACAGAAGGTTGCCCCTGATGTCGCATAAAGACAGGTACTGTCGGCTGACGCCCGTCTCGTCGGCCACCTTCCACGTGAAGGTATGCGGCACCGCGCGCAAGGTTGCCCCGTCCGCAGCCGGGTCGGTGAAGAATGCCTGGGGCGCGTCCGCCACGGTATATGCCGCCGCGCTCGACCATGCGCCCCAGTCTTCGTCGAGGCCCTTGGTGCGCACGCACACGGAGTAGAGGCCCTTGGTGCCGGTCGGCAGCTTCAGGCTCGTACCCGGGCCATCGACCGTCGTGGTGGTGGGACCCGTCGGCGTCGTGACCCGCACCTCGGCTGAGGTCTGCGCCGAGCCGTCCGGATGGTTGGGCACCCATTCGAGCGTCGCGGTCGAACCTGTGGCGTAAGCCGCCCTGACGCCCCTGATGGACGGTGCGAGCGGCGGGCATATTGTCGTGACCTCGTTTGACTCGGTCCACGGTCCCTTGAGGCCGCTCTTGACCGCGCGGGCGCGGTAGCGCACCGTACCCGCCGGTGCCTCCTCGTCCTCCCATGAGGCGTTCACGTCCGCATCGACCCACGTCTTTCCACCGTCGGTCGTGAGCTGGAACTCCCAGCTGTCGACGAAGGCCGGCGCGTCGCGCCCCTTGAGCACGACCTTCGCCGCCTCCGCCTTGACTGCCTCGAGCATGCCGAGCGCCGTCGGCGTGGTGTAGATCGCCGGCGCGCTCACGCCGTAGTCCGACGTGCCGCCGGGGCCCGTCGCCTTGGCCGAGAAGATGTACATGCAGCCCGGCTCGAGGCCGTTGTAGGTGTGGCTCGTGGTATCCCAACTAACGGTGCCGACGTCGGTGAACTTCCCCGGGCCGTTCTTCGCCACGCCGACGGTCACGGTATCCCAAGGGTAGGCGCCAGCCCTGTCCGTGTAATCGGTGTCCCAGCTGACCTTCGCGCTGGTGTCGCTCAGGCGCTCCGCCCTGATGTTCTTCGGCGGGTGAGGCGTGCTGTAGGCGCGGCACGGGACCGTGACGGTATTGGAGGCGTTGGACGTTCCGTTGCCGAAGCCGCCCGTGACGTTAATCTGGCCCGTGAAGGTGTGGTCGTAGGCCTTGCCGTTGCCGCGCGCGAGCTCGACGTCGCGCGACGTGCACTGCACCCATACCCAGCCGGAGTTGTTCGTCGAGTAGACCGAGCCGTTCCACGAGCCGCCCGCCGACGAGCTGCCGTTTGCGTAGCAGTCGATGGCGTAGCGCGTGCCGTAGCCGTGCGTGACGCGGTAGGTCACGGTGGTGTCCGTGCGCTCAACCTCAGCAACGTCCACGTACGCGCACCAGCAGTACTTGCGATAGCCGCTTCCGCCTTGAACCCAGTTTCCCTGCGCCATCCTACGCGACCCCCATCGCCATGCTCTGCTCCACCGCCGCGACGAAGCTCCTGAAGGCGGAGGCCACGCGCCCGTCGACGCCCAGCAGGTCGCTGTCGAGGTAGAGGTTGTAAACGTTGCCGCCGCCCGCGATGCCCGCGGCTCCGCTGGCGGTCGCCCCGTATGCTCCGCCGCCGGTAACGCTCACACCGAACACGGCGGCCTTCTCGACGTTGCGCACCGCCGACCTCATGGACTTAACCGGCTCGTCCGCCGTGTCGTCGATGCCGAGGGCCGCGCCCTCCATGACGTAGCCGAAAATCTTGCGGAACACGCGCGAGGGGGAGTGGATACCCAGCAGGTTCTTGGCCGCGTCGATGGCGCCGCCAACCACGCCGGTAATCTTGCTCACGACCACGCCAGCCGCGCCGCTGATTCCGTTTGCGATGCCCTGAACGATCTGCGAGCCGATGGAGGCCACGCGGCCCGGGATGGAGGACAGGGCACCCATGATTGAGCTGCCGATGCTCGAGGCCGCCGAGGTCACGAAGCCGACCGCGCCGCGGATGGCGGAGCCCAGGCTGCTGATTCCGTTGCGTCCGATGCTCGCCAGGGTGGACGGCAGGTTGGCGATGGCACCGCGGATGGCGGACACGATGTTGGTGCCGCACGAGCGCACAAAGCCGGCCATGTTCGCGATTCCGTTGCCCAGGAACGTGATGGCGTTGCGGCCGAGGCTAAGCCAGTCGAGCGCCGACCACGCCGAGACGAAGGCCGAGAAGATGGCCGGGATGTTGGCGATGAGCGTCGGTATCGCCTGCACGATGCCAAGTGCCAGCGTCACGATTGCCTGGATGCCGGCACCGAGCAGTATTGGCGCGTTGTCGTTGATTGCGCTGGCGAGGTTCTGCACGATGACCGGGGCCTGCTCGATGAGCGTCGGCAGGCTGCCAGCGATACCCTGCGCCAAGCCGACGATGAGGTTCGCCGCGCCCTCTGCCAGAACGCCCGCGTTCTCGGCTATGGACTCGGAGAGGCCGGTGAGAATCTGCAGGCCGCTCTCCGTGATGGAGGGCAGGTTCTCGGACAGGTAGCCGCCGAGCGATGTCATGAGCGACGCCGCCGTCTCGGAGAGGAACGATAGCCCCATCTCGATTCCCTCGGCGAGCCTGGGAACGACCTCGCCGCCCACGTCGGCGAAGCCCTCGGCGATGCCGGGCAGCGATGAGGTGATGTTCTCCTGCAGCGTGGAAAGGTCGCCCTCGAGCAGCGTCAGGCCGTAGACCATGGCGAGGTGCAAAGACTCGAGCGGGTTGTCACCAACCGACCAGATCTCGCCAAGGCCCTTGAAGCGCTCGCCGATCTCGTCCACGCCGTCCGACACGGCGGAGAGGATGTCGCCCATGGGCCCGGGCACGGCTGCCGCCGCGCTGTCGAGCGCCTGCGTGAAGATGTCGACGAACGCCTGGCCGAGCACAGGACCCACGGACGTTACAAGACTCGGTAGCTGCGACAGCGCCGTGCCGACGATGGTCGCAACGCGCGGGACGACGTTCGATGCCGCCGTCTCGACCGACTGTAACAGCTCCTCGGTGAGCTTGCCCATGTCGGCGTCGTCCTTGCCCAGCTCCGTCACCCAGTTCTCCCAGGCGGCCTTCGCCATGTTGCAGGAGCCCTCGATGGTCGTGGCGGCCTCGCGCGAGGTCGTGCCGGCGATCTGCATCTGCTCCTGCATCGTGTGGATGGCGAGCACGATGTTGTCGAATGAGAGACTCGACTCGTCCACGGCGGAGTTGACGGCGTGCGCGTCCTTGACGAGGCGCTGCATCTCCTCCTTGGTTCCGCCGTATCCGAGCTTCAAGTTGTCGAGCATGGTGTAGTTCTGCTTCGCGAAGCCCTGGTAGGCGTTCTGGAGGTCCTCCATCGCCGTGCCGAAGGTGTTCGCGTTGTCGCTCATGTCGACCATGGCCGTGTTGGCGTACTCGGCCGCCTTGACCGTGTCGCCGCCCAGCGAGGAGACAAGCGAGGCCGAGAAGCCCGTCACCTGCTCCATGTACCGGTTGGCGCTCAGGCCGGCCGTTATGTAGGCGCGGTCGGCGCTGGCCAGCACCGTCGTCTGGGCCTGTTCGAGCTGCTCCCACTTACCGGAGCACTGCTCGACGGTCTGGCCGGTCATGGCGGCGTAGTCCTCGAGGGACTTGCCCATGTTGCCGAATATCTTCTTAATGCCGCCGACGTTCTGCTCGTATGCGGCGTATGCGCTCATGCTCATGCCCGTGATGGCGGCGACGCCCGCCCCCACGGCGGCGACGCCAACGCCTATCGCCTTGGCGGCGGTCGCGCCGGCCTTGCCGAGCGTGCCCACGACCTTCGAGGCCACGCCCTCGGCCTTGCCACTGGCCTCGTCCTTGAGGCCGACCTTAATCATCAGGTCGAGAAGGTTCACCTAGACCACCTTCAATCCCATCCGCTCGATGATGTCTGCGGCGATCTCGTCGCCGCCGCGCGTGTCCTCCGCCTCGGACCCATCGCCCGCACCGCCGTTGACGATGCTCAGGAAGGGCTCCTTGAGCCACTTCCCCTGCGCCATGAGGCGCACCGACTCGCTCAGGTACACGCGGAACGCCTCCCGCTCGTCCCGCTCGCGCCACCGCGCGACCATGTACCTACAGAAAGGGCGAGCACGCCGTGGCCCGACGTACTCGCCCAGACAGAGCCATATGTGAGATGGGTCCTCGGCGGCTATCCAAAAAAAGGAGCCAGAATGTCCTTGATGCCGTCGATGCCGTCGATGGCATCCTTGATGTCGTTCACCCACTTCTTGACGGTGAAGTCGGCCTTGTACTCCTCGAGCGTCTGGCCGTCGAGTGCGGCGAGCAGCTTGTAGCTGATCTCGCCGCCCTGGCGCAGCACGTCGGGCAGAAGCCCCGCCACCATGTCCACGGCGAGGCCGTTGACCTCGGCGGTGGCGGCTGCTTTCGCGGCCTCGGGGTCGCCCTTCGCCTTGGCGGTCGCCTTGGCCTTGGCCTTGGCGGAGTCGGAGCGGAACTTGGCGTAGGAGGCCTTTGCCTTTGCGCCGAGTTCGCCGTTCATGACGTCCTCCGCCACGTCCGCCAATAGGCACATGGCATTCTGGAACTCGTCGGCGTTAAGGTTGTCCAGCTTCATGGTTAGGCTCCAATCTCCTGTTTGATATACAGCTCGTAGGGCACGATCTCGGGGTTCTTGATTGAGTAGTGGCCCGTGAACTCGAACGCGAACTGGCCCTTGGCCTTGTTCTGCGTCGTGATTTGCAGACCGCCCGTGTTGAGCGCGTTGATGAGGCGGATGGCGATATAGCCGTTGCCGTTCTCGCCCGAGTAATCGCCGATGAGCCAGATGTCGGCGAAGTCGGCCTCCGAGAGTGCGGAGCGCGGGACGATCTTCCCCTCGGTCTCGTCGGCTGCGGCTGCGAGCTTCTTGCCGAGCGCGGTGTTCAGCGTCACGAAGGTGCCGCTCAGCTTGGCCTCGATGCTGTCGATACGCTTGAGCTCCATCGTGTTGGCGGGGCAGTTGTCGATGTCCTCGCCGTAGTCGATGAAGTTGGGCGTGGCGGCGAAGCTGGTTCCGCCGCTCGTCGCGCCCATCAGCTCGGACTCCGCGACCTCTGCGGTCTTGGGGTTGAAATTCGTGGCGAGCAGGCCCGCGTTGATGACGATCTCCTTGAACGTGTTCTCGGGGATGCGCGTGAACTTAGACATATGACCTCCTAGTAGCTGGTCATGTACTCAATGGTCAGGTTGATGATTCGGCGCTTCACGGCGTTGTCCTCGTCGGCCATGGCGTTGCAGAACGGCTCGCCCTGCATCACCCACATGCCGCCGCCGTCGCACGGCAGCAGCACGCCCGACAGCCCCAGCGCCCGGGCGATCTCTTCGGTCTTGGCGTTCGGCGCGGCCTCGGACGATGTACGGAACCAGAGGTTCACCTCGGAGTTGCACTGCGTGCCGAATGCCGCGGTCGGCAGGTCGTAGGTGATGTAGGGCATCTTCGCCTCGCCCGGCACCGCCGAGTCGCGGTACACGGGAAGGCCGAAGCCCTCGAGCCAAGCCTGCAGCGCTGCCGCCTTAGTCGCCATCCGGCACCTCCCACTCCTCCGCGCTGCACTGGCCGAAGCCAAACGACGCGCAGCACGGCGCGGCGCCGTCGTCCGCGTTCGACGTGCAGCGGAATACCTGCCCGTCGAACGCACGCTGGAAGAGGTCGCCGTACCGCAGCGGCTCGGCGGTCGTCACGGTGTAGACGTTCCTCACGCCGTCGTGCTCCGCGATGCGCGAGGCCGTGGAGCTATCGCGCACGATCGCCGCCGTGAAGCCGTCGCCGACGGTGAGGACGGTCTTGAAGCCACCCTCACCATCAGGCTCGGTCTTTGCGACGAGCCTCGTGCACGCTACCGCCATGCGCTCGTACAGGCGGCTCACAGCTTTCTCCAAGGGTCGAGACGTGCCTTGAACTGCTGTCGCCACGTGATGGGCGAGCCGTCGCCGCCGACGCGCGTGTAGCTGTAGCCGCCGAAGCTCTCGGATGCGTACGGACTGTCCAGCTCCTTGGCGTGCTCGGTCTGCCACGCTGCGATCTCGTCAGCGAGGTCGACCACGGCCTGCGGAATGGCGAGCGCCCAGACGGTGCCGACGAACTCCTCGTCCGTGAGGTCGTTGTAGGGCCACGCGTGCAGCCCGTCGTTGAACGTCGAGCCCGTGATGCGGACGTACTGGCCCTCCTTGAGGCCGAGCGCCGCGAGCGGCACGAGGCGGCCGTCCTCGATGCGGACGCGCCCCGTGCGCTTATCTGCGACGAACCAGTTGCGCAGCGACAGAAGCACCTGCTCGAGCATCTCTGCGCCTATCGCTTATCGGTGATGACGGCGGCGAGCTCGGGGCTGAGGGTCTTGACGCCGCAGAGCATGTCGATGGAGACGGTGTCGGTCTTGGTCTTCTGGTCGTAGCCCTGAACGACGCGCAGGCCGAAGCCGTCGTAGGAGGTGGAGTACGCCTTGGGAGCGCCGAGCGGCATCTCGAGCTGACGGGTCACGAGCGCGAAGGCGTTCTTGTGGAACGCGATGGACGGCGTGTAGTTGGCCGTCTCGGCCGTGGTCTTCTGCACGTTCTGGTCGCAGTAGAAGTCGAGGCCGTACTTGCGGCCGAGCGATGCCTCCTTGAGGGCGGTGCCGTTGTCGCCGACGGCGGACGCGTTGGTGAACGCCTCGGTGTTGAGCAGGTCGGCCTCGGCCTGGGAGCCGTAGACGAAGCGGCGCTCCGTGGAGGGTGCCTTGGCGTCCACGAGGAACTTGCGGGCGGCGATGATGTCCGCCACGGCGATGGCGCCCTTGGTGTGGTCGACGCGGTTCGTGACGTCCTTCTCGAGCTTGAGCAGGTAGCCGTCGATCTTGTCGGCGAAGGCCTACATCGCCGGGACGAGGAACTGCGCGGAGAAGTCGACGATGCCCATCGTCAGCTCCTTGGACGTGACGGCGAACGTCACGTCGAGCAGCTTGTCCATCTTGACGGGAACCTTGCCCTCCGTGGCGTCCTGCACCTCGACCTCGGTGGTGAACTCCTTGGCCTCGAAGGTGGCGGGCTTGCGGACAGTGATGGTGTCGCCCACGCCGGCGACGAACTCGGAGGAGTAGTCGCGGTGGACGAGGTTTGCCATGACGGCGTTGGTGCGCAGAACGTCCAGCGCCTCGTTGGCGATGATGTTGGGTGTAAGGATGGTGTTCGGCATAGATACCCCTTAGCCTCTCTGCTCCGCCTTGTACTTCATGTACTCGGCGGTGCTCATTTCGTTGATGTCCTTGCCGCCCTCGCCCTTGGGGGCGTGGGCCACGTCGGCGCCCTTGACGGTCGTGGTTGCGATGAAGTCGGCCCAGTCGGCCTTGATGCCCTCGGTCAGCTTGTCCGCGTCCTCGATAGCGCCGTCCTTGACGGTCACGCCCTCGAGGTCTGAGACCTTGAGAACGGTGTCGATGCGCTTCGGGTCAACGCCCGCCGACTCGAGCAGCTGTCGGTACAGGCCGCGCTTCTCTGCTGCCGCCTTTTCCCCAGCGACCTCGGCCTTGTAGTCGTCGAGCTCCTTGCACTTGGCCTTGTACTTTTCCTCGTACTCGCCCGCGCCTTCGCCCTTGGCCTTGAGTGCGTCCAGCTCCTTCTTGTAGCCGTCCGCCTTGCCAGCGGCCTCCTTGAACTCGTCGCGCTGTGCCTTGAGCGCGTTCACGCTCTCGGCATGCTCGTCAATGATCTGGTCGATCTTCTCGTCCTCGATGCCCATTGCCTTGAGCATCTTTCGCGTAAGTGCCAACAGAATCTCCCTTGCTTCGGAATGGGCGGGTTCCCACCTATTGCCTCGGCGGGGCCCGCGCCGCAATACCTCGCGGCAAGGGTGAGTATCCAAACGGAGTAACGCGGCCCTATGCGCCGCCCCTCAGGTGCTTCTCGAGAATCGCCCGGTACGTGTCCCCGTGGCCCGTCGCCGCCTTGCGCAGGAAGTGCTTGCCCTTCATGCGGGAGGTCCCCTCCTCGACGTACGGCGCGTACTCGACGTTGGTGCAGATGAAGCAGTCGTAGCCTTTGAGGAGGTGCGTGACGGAGTTGCGCAACCTGCCCGTGTCGACCGGGCACGTCGCCTTGGCGTAGCCCTCCGCGACGAGGCCTATCTCCTCCAGGCCAGTTTTATAGGCTCGCAGGAGGGCCTTCTCGACCTGCTCGATGTTGTTCTGCCGTATCTCGATGCACTCGGCGGTATCCAGCTTCGCGGCGTTCACGATCTCCTCGGTGATGAGGGTGCCGTGCCGGCCGTGGTCGCCGACGCCGCCGACGAGCCCGTAAGCCATCAGTCGAGCACCTCGCAGCCGTAGCCAACGCGCCCGTCGACGTCCGCCTCGATGGCCTCGATGGCTTGCACCGGAACGCCCTCGCACCCGAGCGTGCATCCGTCGTCGGGCTCGACCTCGTCGCCGCGCTGCGTGCAGATGTAGGTATCCGGAAACGTGAAGCCGAAGCCCAGCTTTACGGCGCAGTCTCCGCAGCTCGCACAAGTGAATAGCTCTTTCATGCCTGCCCCAATCTCTCTGCGGGCAGTGTCGCGGCACGGTCACGCGGCATGAAAAAGCCCCGCCGGAGCGGGGCTTGCTGTGGTCTATTTGACTTTTATCTCGTTGGCCTTGTCCATCTCAAGCTCGATAGCAGACGGGCTCTCGCCTCTGAGGAAAAATGGAATCGGGAAGAAGTCAATCCTCCCCGTTTCCTTGTCGATGGCATATGGAGTGTCGCCCGGGGCCATCTTTCCATCGAAACCGAACCCGACGAACCAATGGTATTTACCCTCGTATGCGCACACCGGGCCGTATCCGTCTACGGCCTCCTCTTCCAGAATCGGCTTTATGGCCTCTTCCAATGTGAGCATGTCAACCTCTTGTCGTCAGGCACTCGTCGATAAGATCGCCAAACTCAGCGTCGTCAACTCGCGCGAACTCCGTCTCCTCGGCCTTGATTATACCAAAATACCAGCTCACGTCCTCATCGCCGCTCTGTGGGTCTATGAACTTGATAGCGTTTCCCGTCTTTTCCGCAACGAAAACGTGTCGTCCACTCTTGCCGCAAAGCGCGTGGTCCCAGGAAACGGAGACCTCGGCCCTCGCGTCCCCGTTTACCGCAAGGAGGAATGACGTTATTTCTTTCTCCGGCTTATCGCCACCACGTTTCCAAGTGGCCCCCGGAAACACCTTTTTGTACGACTCGGCGCGCGCGAAGGGGTCATATGCCGATATTTTCCCCCACTTGTTCATCTTAACCGGCTTCGCAACGACGTCGAGCCCACGCCGTCTCGCCTCATACGCCGGAACGCACCTTTGGCAGTTGTACGAGTACCTGCCGTCTTTGTCCTTCTTTGTCTTAAAGTTCGGGTTGACCTTGGCAAGGTCGGAGCCTGCGGAATGCTCGCCCTTGATCTCCTTGAAAACGCGCCGACCGTTGACAATGGGCGTCGAACCGGGCGCAAGCGCCGTGTCCAACACCTTCTGCTGGTCGCCGGCACTCATCTTGCGGAACGAGCCGGACGGTATGCCGTAGTCCTCGAGCTGCCGCGAGAGCCGCTTTCGCGCTTCGGTCTTGGACACGCCTGCCGCATCCAGCTTGCGCTTGGTTCCTGGCATTTCCATAAACTCGGAGATGGTGCGGTTCGCGGGCTTGGTGCCGTTTACGGCGGGCTTGCCCGCCTTCCATTCCTCGTAGGTCATGCCCTCGGGCAGGCGGCTGAAACGCTCGCCGTCGAGCACGTCAAGCCCGTCGCAGCACGCCACCAGCGTGCATCGGCAGTTGCACGTCTCGGCATACGGCGCCTCGGGGTCGCCCGGGTAGCGGCACCCGTTGCTGAACTTCTCGCCGACCTCCACCTTCTCGCGGTCGAGCTTTCTGTGGCTCGCGCGTGCGCCCGTCGAGCGTCGCCATCCATTCCTGCTGCACCTTGATGCCGAGCCCCTTGGCCCTCTTGTAACTGTCGACGCGCCCGGCGTTCTCCGCCGCCGTCGTCGAGGTCCGCGCCAAGCGCACCGCCGCCGCGCGGTTGGACCCAGCCACGTCCTGGATGCGCTTCGCGATCTTGGGTATCGACTGGCCGAGCAGCACGCCCTGCGTGATCTGGTTGGCGATGAGCCGCCGGTTCCACGCCACGTCCTTGGCGACGTTGACGGACGGCTTTGGCAGGTAGCTGTCGTGGTCAGTGAGCAGCCTCTGGACGGTTGACGCGTCCTGCAGTGCGTAGGCCGTGTCAACGCCCACGGCGCTCTCGACCTGCCACGTGCCGTAGTTGTAGTTCTCGGCGTAGACCTCGGGCAGCCTGCCCTCGATGGCGGCGGCTGCGACGACGTTCGCATGCGTCATGGCCTCGGCGCACTGCTTGAGGACGATTCGGTAGCGCCTGCCCGCCGCTATCTTCCCGCTTCGCCAAGACCTATATTGAGCCTTGGTGATCTCGCCGGCCTCAAGCCGCTCGCGCATCTTCTCGTCGTCGGCCTCGAACTGCGCCAGATAGCGCTTGAGGTCGGCGTAGGCCGTCTTGCTCGCCTCGCCGTACACTCCCGCCACCTCGCGCTTGAACGCCCGAATCTCGGCGTCTGAGAACTCGTGAGCGCTATCCTTCGCCATGCGCCGCCTCCAATCGTCGGCACGCATGGTCGCCCGCGCATAACGGAAAAGGGCCCCGACCGAAGCCGGGGCCCTTCCCTACTCGCCGTCCGCCTCTAGCATCTGGCGTACCTCGTCGCGCCAGCGCTCGGGAACGCTCTCGAGCGTGCGCTTGCCGCTTTTCACGGCGCGGTAGTAGATCTTCGCCAAGTTACTCACCTCCAACGATGTCGCCGAGCTCGAGAAGGGCCGCTTGCGAGTCGGCGACTTGCTGCTGGAGCGATGCGATCTGCTCCTCCATGCTCATGCCGTCCGCCTCGTGTGCCGCCCAGACGGTGTCAAAGTCGGCCTTTGCGCCCTCGACCGTCAGCTCGCCAGTCGGGTCGGTGAAGTGCAGCTCCTCGTAGGTGAACACCTTCACCTTGACGGAACCGCCCTCGCCTCCCTGCTCCTCGCGCTCGCCCTCGGAGATGCCGCGGCGCAGCCAGACGTCGGTCCCCGCGATCTCGACCGTCTCGGGCCTCTCGCCCGTTCGCTCCGACTTCACAACCATATTTTTCCTCCTAACCCACGGCCCTCGCCGCGTTGA
>DBEWII010000043.1:0-4553 GCA_048384935.1 Collinsella aerofaciens
GGAGCTCAGCAGAAGCCACACAAACGACTCGGGAAGACAAACCGTAACAGCATCGCGGTGAATGTCTTGCAGCTTAAGGACACGGTCCGCATAGCACCCAAATGCCGCTCCGTCCGCAACAACAAACACGCGATCGTCGAGATGCTGATCCAACCAGCCCAAAATCGCGCTGTTCGTCATGGCAGAAGCACAGGAAAGCTCACTGTCAGCGAAATGCCGTTCAAAGAACTGGAAACCAGACTTACTGTCCTCGCATAGAAGGATAGAAAAGTCCTGTTTTGGCGCCGACCGGGAAATAGCATAACGATGATTCCCACGATCTTGATAAACAGGGACGAAAGAATGGTATTTTCCGCTCGTCTTAATCTTGTAAATCTCATCCACGCTATACGGAAGATTAGGGAAATCAGCCCTTGAGATCAGCACGAAATAATTCGAGGAATACAGCACATGATGGGCAAACTCATCAGAATGAATCTCTTTTAAGCCCTCATCGACAAATACAATCGAGTCATGAACGGACGAAAGCTGGTTTCGCCAATCATAATCGGTCAGGGCGACACAGGGACAATCGCATTGCAAGGAAACACCCGACTGCTCGCCCGTTCGCATGTAGTCTGCGACCATGTCAAACAGTGTCGTCTTACCCGTGCCGCTATCGCCACGCACAATAGTGATGTTCCGCTTGATGGTAAATGTGTACTTGGTTCCCCTGCGGCGGGAAATCTTAACGAGATGCGAACCGTTCATAAGCAGCACCTACAGATACGGAATCGACTCGTGAATCAATTCGGCCATGTTGTGAACGATTCGGCCGCTATTCACGACTTTAATTTTAAAATCCTCGCGGCCAAAGTCCATCACATGATAGAGATTCACAACGAGCTTGCGGTCTTTCGCCATATCGAGAATCCACTTGGCACAGTTATCACCACAGGTAGAAGCGTTAAAAATATGCTTACGATCAAATCTCATAAGCAGCAGCGTTTTCACGCCACCAGAAAGCTGGAGTGGGGAAATGGACCCAAGCACAGGGCTTTCGATGAGGTTTTCGGAGACAACATCCGATCGATCGACATCTTTAATTATCGAGACTGCATAGGGATCCGTAATCCAAGAAGACCGGTAAGAGTTTTTGAAATATGTCGCTGTGTTGTAAATCGCTTCTGGCATATCGCCAAAGTAGACGCTTAACACATCCACTCCCAATCATATTGTCTTTATGGTCAACGTAATCATAACGAAAAGGGCCACCAGATAAACGGTGGCCCCTAAAAGAAAACAAGCCGGCGCTAATACTCGCGCGGGCTGTTGACGATCTCGCCGGCGGCGACCTTCTTCAGGTGCCGGCCGTAGACCGACTTGCCGTAGGCCTTGGCTGCCCCCTCCAGCTCGGCGGTCGTGATCCAGCCGTTCTCCCAGGCGATCTCCTCGGGCACGGACACGGGCAGGTCCTGGGAGTGCTCCACGGCGCGAACGAACTCAGCGGCCTCGTGCAGGCTCTCCATGGTGCCGGTGTCCAGCCACGCGTAGCCGCGGCCCAGGGTCACCACGGACAGCGTCCCCTCCTCCAGGTACATCCGGTTAAGGTCGGTGATCTCCAGCTCGCCGCGGGCCGACGGCTTGACCTCGTGGGCCTTGGCGGCGACGTCGCCCGGGTAGAAGTACAGGCCGGTGACGGCGTAGGAGCTCTTGGGCTCGGCGGGCTTCTCCTCGATGGAGACGGCCCTCCCCTGTGCGTCGAACTCCACGACGCCGAAGCGCTCCGGGTCGTCCACGTGGTAGCCGAAGACCGTGGCCCTGCCCGACTCTGCGTTCTGGACGGCTCGCGTCAGGTGGCGCGACAGGCCGTTGCCGTAGAAGATGTTGTCGCCCAGCACCAGGGCGCACGGCTCGCCGTTAATGAACTCCTCGCCGATGGTGAAGGCCTGCGCCAGGCCGTCGGGGCTCGGCTGCTCGGCGTAGGAGAGGTTCACGCCGTAGCGCGAGCCGTCCCCGAGCAGGCGCTCGAAGTTGGGGAGGTCCGTCGGCGTGGAGATGACCAGGATGTCCCGGATGCCCGCCAGCATGAGGGTGGACAGCGGGTAGTAGATCATGGGCTTGTCGTAGACCGGCAGCAGCTGCTTGGAGGTCACGAGCGTGAGCGGGTACAGGCGCGTGCCGGACCCGCCGGCGAGGATGATGCCTTTCATATATTCCGTCCTCTACAATCGAAAATAGTTATAAATCGAGCGGTTAGTAAGAGTTTGATATTCTATTAAGTTAATCCTTCTCAATATTAACGAAAGAAGCAATTGATGAACAACCGCAAGGACACAATCCGTAGAGACGACATAACGAACGTGAGGGCCCTTGCAATATTCCTTGTAGTCCTAGGCCACAGCATTATTCTGTATTCAAGTGCGTGGGGATATTAACCAACTGAACAAAAATCAATTCTGTTGGATAATCTCAAATTCTTAATAAACGGAATCCAGATGCCCTTGTTCTTTTCGTTATCTGGCTTTTGTTTTTTATGGAGCTGGAATCGATCAAGCGATTTTATAAGTCAGATCATTAAAAAAGCTCAACGCTTAATTATCCCCTATATCATGATTGGAATATGTTGGCTCTTCCCCATCAGGATGCTCGTTAAGTATCCCTATTACAATGGCCAAACTATACCGCACATCATCTTTAAATCAATTCTGTTGGGCGAAGACAACGGTCACCTTTGGTTTCTCCCGACTCTTTTTTTCATTACAGCAACCACGTCGTGCATCTTTCAAATACTCGAAAAGAGCCCTCTAACAAGTTTTAAGGTTCCGATAGTTTTCGGCGCTTCAATTTATCTTTACCATTTTGGAATACCATCAGCGAACAGGTATATTAATTTGGCAGAAGCAAATGCGATATGGTTTGCGCTTGGCCTAACAATCCACTACTTGGAAGCAAACAAATGGTTCGAGAGTTATAAAAGGCGTAAAAGCCTATCAATAGTCCTAATACTATTATTCCTTGTAAACTTACTAAAACAAGTTGTGCCCCCCATTGCTTCCACCGCCCTTACATGCATGGCGGTTGCATCAATTTATTGCGTCATCCCCCAAAAGGCAAACCTACTAACCGAAAAGATTAGCAAAAACAGTATGGGAATATATCTTTTTCATTCTCCACTGGTTTACATTTCTTTTACCTACTGGCCCAACATGGTACCGTCAAGATTCTTTCGCAAATTGATCGAGGCGGCCTCGGCCCCGCCTTGCTCTAGCCCTCCGCCTTCTTGCTCAGCTCGTCCATCTCCTCCAGCTTCGACATGTCCAGGTACCTCCTCTTGCCCCATTCGTGCTCCACGATGTACTTCAGCCTCGCCGTCACCAGCATCAGGGCCGAGTTGCCGTCCGGGAAGGTCCCTACGACTCTCGTCCTCCGCCTGATCTCGCGGTTGATGCGCTCGATACCGTTATTGGTCCGGATTCTGCGCCAGTGCTCCGGCGGGAAGTCCGTGTAGGCGAGAGTCTCGGAGAAGCCGTCGCGCACCGTCCTCGCGGCCGCGCCGAGCCTCATCCCGTCCAGCTCGTCCGCCACCTCCGCCGCCTTCCTCGAGCACGCCTCGCGCGATTCCTGCGCGTGAATCGCCTTCAGCATGCGCGCCACGGCCTTCCTCCTGGTCACGGGCACCCTTCCCAACACGTTTCGGTAGAAGTGGACCGTGCAGCGCTGGTAGCGTGCCCCGGGGAACACCTCCTCGAGCGCACCGAGCATCCCCGCGCACTTGTCGCCGGTGACGAGCCGCACGCCGGAGAGCCCGCGCCCCCTGAGCCACGAGAAGAACTCGCGCCACGAGTCCGCCGACTCGGTGTAGCCCTCCGCGCAGCCGATGACCTCCCGGTCGCCGGTGGAGTTGACGCCGATGGCCACCAGAACGGCCACGTTCTCGTAGGACCCTCCCCAGCGGCGCTTGAGGTAGATGCAGTCGACGAAAACTTAAGGGTAATCGCCCTCGAGCGGCCTCTGGCGCCAGGCCTCGATGGACGCGAACGCCTTCTCGTTGAGGTTGGAGACGGTGCCGGAGGACACGGGCGCTCCCCAGAGGAGTTCGGAGACGTCCTCGATTCTCCTGGTCGAGACGCCCGCGAGGTACATCTCGACGATGGCCTCCTCGACCGAAGTCTCGCGCCTGCGGTAGCGCTCGATAACGGCCGTCTGGAAGGTCGCGCCGCGCAGCTTCGGCACGTTGAGCTCGACCTCTCCTGCCCCGGTGACGAGCTTTCTCGCGTAGTGGCCGCTGCGGTATGCCTCCCGGCCTGCCGTCCTCTCGTAGCGCCCGGCCCCTACGAGCTCGGACGCCTCCTCGTCGAGCAGCGCGTTGAGCGTCTCCTCGACGGTCTTCCTCACCAGATTCTTTATGTCCTTGCGCAGCGACTCCTCGTCGACTGTTACGATGTTCGCAGACACGGCCCGTGCCCATTTCGTCGTTGATTTGTTGTTTAGCCGCTAGAAATCATATGACGGGGCGCGGGCCGTGTTCCGCTATGCGGTTGTCAATTTGCGAAAGAAATTATGCGTCACCC
>DBEWII010000044.1:0-7380 GCA_048384935.1 Collinsella aerofaciens
GCCGTCCCCCAGGCGGTGAAGGTGAGGGGGATCCAGCCCGAGGGGATGTAGGAATGCGATAGGAAAGTCATAGATGCGGGCGTGTTGGCTAAAATGGGTCGGCCGGGATTGGTCAATCTCGGCCGACTATATTTGGCTAAATTATTCCGGCGCTAACAACCGTAGCTGGCATATCCATCGGCAGCATAGATATTGAGCGAATCGGCCCATCGCTACGCGACGCCATGAGACAGACAATATCCAAGAATGGAAATGGCCTGCTCATCACTCTCGACGAGGTTCAAGACGCAGAGCTCGATGAGGTCCGAACGCTCTCCATTGCGATTCAGCAGGTTATCGGCGAAGACCTTGATATCGCCTTTGTTTTTGCTGGGCTGCCTTCGATGATTGAAAGCATCATCAACGGAAAGACACTTACGTTTTTGCGCCGTGCCCTCCCCTTTGATCTGAAGGCTGTGGCAGTAACCGAAGTGTCGTACTCCCTCGAGGAAACCATTGAAGCGTCTGGCATGGAGTTGCAGCCAGGTATTGCCGGCCAACTTGCCGAGGCAACGCAAGGCTATCCTTTCATGATCCAACTCGTTGGATACTACGCATGGCAGTTGGCAAGACGCGCACATACAGCGATTATTGGAGAAGAAGAAGCCGAGCGTGGCATTGCAACGGCACGCGAACGCTTCTGCGCCATGGTGATTGAGCCCGCGCTGCAGCGCATTCCGCCCACGTGCATCGCTTATCTGCTGAGCATGGCGTCTTTGGGGCAGACGAGCTCGACCAGCATGGTTGCCGGTGCCCTAAACAAAACGCCTCAACAGGTGAGCTCCGTCCGCAGCCGCCTGTTAAGAGAATCGATTATCGAGGCTCCTTCGTACGGCAAGGTCTCATTTGCCATCCCCTACATGCGCGACTACCTCTACGAGCACAAAGCCGAACTGGAAGTTGAACTGTAGAAACGACAACTGCCCTGCAAGATGAAAACTGTTCCAGGAGCACTTCTTTGCCAACGCCACCGACGAGGCCATCATCGCCAAGGTCAAGGAGCTCCTGGGCCCTAATCGGACTATCTGCGCCTTCCCGTCGAACGCAGGCGGCGGCTGCCCAACACACAGGGCAGCCGCCGCTTTTTGCAATCGATTGGTGCAAAGGGGTTGGCTAGAGGGCGCAGGCAACCTTGTAGCCATCGCCGATGGCATCGCGGATGTTGCCACACTTCTGGGCATCGCCCAGCACGTGGGTGGCAACACCGGCTGCAGCCAAGTCGTCGGCCAGCTTGGTATTGGGACGATAGCCCATGGCAAGTACCAGCGTATCGGCATCGGCGATGGTGTGGATCTCGCCGTCCTTTTCGTAGCTGATGGCATCCTCGGTAATCTCGGTCACCTTGGCCTCGGTCAGCACGTGAACGCCCTTGGAGAGCATGCGCGTGATGAGCACCGCGCGACCGGCGCCGCCCTCGTTGGCGGCGAGCGTCTTGGTCATCTCGATGACGGTGACGTCGCGATTGGCCGGCGACAGATCGTTGACCAACGGGGCCAGGTAGTCGGCCGTCTCGCAACCGACGGTGCCGCCGCCCACGATGACAATCTTCTTGCCCGGGAAAGCTTTGCCACCAAGCAGGTCGTCAGCCGTCATAACCTGCTTAAAGCCCTGCATGAAGGCCGGAGCGATGGGCTCGGCGCCATAAGCCAGGACGACCTCATAGCCGGCATAGTCGCGCTTAATGTCCTCGGCAGTAAGCTCGGTGCCAAATATGCACTTCACGCCCGCCTCGGCCAGACGACGGTACTGATACTTGATCACGCGGGTGAGCTCTTGCTTTGCTGGCGGAACGGCCGCGATGCGCATCTCGCCGCCCGGCTCATCCTGCTTGTCCACGAGCACCACGTTATGGCCGCGCTTGGCGGCAATGTAGGCTGCCTCCATGCCCGCAGGACCAGCGCCCACAACCAGTACGTTCTTGGCCTCGGCGGCAGGCTCGTAGCCGGCCTCGTCGCGCTCAACATCGGGGTTGACGGTGCAGGAGATGCGCTTGCCAAACATAATGCCGTTCAGGCAGCGCAGGCAGCCAATGCAGGGGCGGATGTCGTCGGCGTTACCGGCAGCGGCCTTATTGCAGAACTCGGCATCGCACAGATTGGCGCGGCCCATCATGCAGATGTCGGCAGCACCGTCCTCGATCAGCTCCTCGGCGATCCAGGCCTCGTTGATGCGACCGACGGTGGCGACGGGAATGTTGACGTGCTTTTTGATCTCGCGCGAGCAGGCGGCATGCGAGGCCTGCTGGGTACCGGCGGCGGGAATTGCGGAGCCGCGCTTGATGGTGGTACCACCCGACACATGAATCATGTCGACGCCGGCCTTCTCCAGGCGACGCGAGACGTAGATCATATCGTTGAGGGTCAGGCCGCCATCGGTGTACTCATCGCCCGAGATGCGGACGTCGATGATAAAGTCCTTGCCGCAGCGCTCGCGAATCTCGGCGATGACCTCGAGCAGGAAGCGCATACGGGCGTCGAGCGAGCCGCCGTACTCATCGGTACGCTTGTTATAGAGCGGGGTTAAAAAGCCGCCGAGCATGCCGTGGGCGTGCGCCGCATGGACCTCGACGCCATCGACACCGGCCTTCTGCATACGCACGGCAGCGTCGCCAAACTGATGCGTGAGCTCGTGAATCTCATCGACCGTGATGGGGCGCGGTGCCTCGCGGGCGTAAGACGGGCCCACAAAGGACGGAGCGATCAGGCGCGGCGTGCCCGGAATGTTAAAGGCCATGTAGGCGGGGTGGAAGAGCTGCGGCATGATCTTGCAGCCATACTCGTGGACGGCCGCGGCGAGCTTTTCCCAGCCGGGGATAAACGTGTCGTCGTAGCAGCACATGTCACCCGGCAGATAGGTATAGGTGGGCTCGACCGTCACGACCTCGGTGATGATCAGGCCCACGCCGCCCTTGGCGCGGGCACGGTAATGATCGACCAAGTCGTCGGTCACATAGCCATGATCGGCCAGGTTGGTGGATACCGGCGGCATAAAGACGCGGTTCTTGACCTCGGTCGTACCGACCTTGATCGGGCTAAAGAGCATCGGATAGTCGGAGGACTCCATACTAGGCTTCCTTTCGTTTGAGCCGCTCGGCGGCAGTTGCTAACGTACCTATCGTATCACCAACTGCCGTATCCGTAGTCAAACATGCCCAAACGCCGGTCGACTAATGAATACCGCGACCCAAGTCTTCGGCGATTTTGTCTACGCCCTTAAGTGCGGCGCACGTCTTTTTGTTGGAGCAATGCCCCGTGCAAACGCCACCCTGAGCGCAGTCGGCGCAGGTGCCCTTGCGGTAGATGCGCACGCACACGGCGACAAACGCAATACCGATAACAGCCAGTACAACAATATCGATAGGTGCCATAACAAGCCTCCTCTAGTTAACCACCACTTACTTTACCCCATTCCCCACCTGCCAAAAAGGGACAGGTTTATTTTGGTCGGTTTTATCTGCGGAAACGCCACATCTTAACTTCTAGAGCAAAGCAATCTGTCCCCCATTGCACCAAAAAGCCCGAGTGTCGCTGGGACACCCGGGCTCGTGGAAAGGGGTTAATCCTTATTCGGACTTAAGCGGAAACTGCGGCGGAAGCAGTGTTGGTCTCGTCCTCGTCCGTCCATGCATGCTTGGGCATGGGACGGAAAATCTGGAAGAGCATCGCGACCAGCAGCACGATAGCCACAACCGTCCAGAAGCCAAACTGACCCAGAACAAGCAGGTTGTAGAACTGGTTGATGAACAGGCCGATTACCCAAGCGAAGGCGCACTCGTAGCCGATGGCAATCGCGGTCCACTTGCCGGAGTCCATCTGGTTGCGGATAGTGCCCATGGCGGCAAAGCACGGGGCGCACAGCAGGTTGAAAGCGCCAAAGGCAACGCAAGCGCCCATAGTCGGGAACATGCCGGCAAACGCGGTCCACAGGCTCGGGTCGGTCTCGGCGGCGTCGGCAACGGACAGCAGCGAGCCGGCGGTGGCGACGACGTTCTCCTTGGCGACGAGACCCGAGACGGTCAGCGCGGTGGCCTGCCAGGTGCTAAAGCCGAGCGGGGCGAAGATCCAAGCGACCAGGTTGCCGAGCATGGCAAGCACAGAGTAGTCCATGAACTCCTCGGGGATGCCGTCCATCGCAGGCAGGAAGCCAAAGGAACCGTTGTAGCTACCAAAGTTGGACAGGAACCAAACCACGACGGTGGACGCGAAGATGACCGTGCCGGCCTTCTTGATAAAGGCCCAGCAGCGCTCCCACACGTGCAGCGCCCAAGAGCGGATCGCCGGGAAGTGATAAGCCGGGAGCTCCATGACAAACGGGGTCGGGCGGCCGGCGAAGAGCTTGGTCTTCTTGAGCATGAGGCCCGAAGCGATGACGGCAAAGACGCCCAGGAAGTAGAACAGCGGGCTGATCCACGCGGCGGTGGTGGAAGAGTCACCGATGATGGAGCCCATGAGCAGGGCGATGATCGGCAGCTTAGCGCCACAGGGGATGAACGTGGTGGTCATGACCGTCATGCGGCGGTCCTTCTCGTTCTCGATGGTCTTGGTAGCCATGACGCCGGGGACGCCGCAGCCCGAGGACACGAGCATGGGGATGAAGGACTTACCGGACAGGCCAAAGCGGCGGAACACGCGGTCCATGATGAAGGCGACGCGGGCCATGTAGCCGCAGTCCTCCAGGAAGGACAGCATCACAAAGAGCAAGAACATCTGCGGCACAAAGCCGAAGATGGCACCCAGACCGCCGACGATGCCGTCGCAGACCAGCGAATCGACCAGACCGCCGTCCTCAGTGCCGCCCGCCACGAGGGCATCGTGCACCACGGTGGTGATACCCGGGACATAGGGGCCGTACTGCGCCGGGTCAACCGAGTCGGCATCGTCGCCCGCAGCCTCAACAGCTGCGTCATAGGCGTCGCGACCCTGACCGAGCACGTACCAGCCATCGGTACCAAAGAGCTGGTCGTTGGTGAAGTCGGTCACCGTGCCGCCCAGGGTGGAGACGGCGATGTAGTACACGCAGAACATGATGACCACAAAGATCGGCAGACCCAGGATACGGTTGGTAACCACGCGGTCGATCTTCTCGGAGGTGCTCATCTTGGCAGGAGCCTTGGTCATGCACTCGTCGATGATGTGGGCGATGACGCCGTAGCGCTCGCCGGTGATGATGGACTCGGCGTCGTCGTCGCAATCCTGCTCGCACTGGGCGACCAGCTGCTCTACGCGAGCGGCCTTCTCCTTGCTGAGGTTGATGAGCTTGCAGGCGTCCGCATCGCGCTCGAACAGCTTGACGGCGTAGTAGCGGCGCTTGTTGGCGGGAACGCTCGCCGGAAGGTTGTTCTCGATGTGGGACAGAACGTCCTCGATGGAGGAATCGAACTTGTGCTCCGGCACCTCGCCCTTGGAAGCAGCGGACTTCTTGACCTGCTCGAACAGCTCCGTGATGCCCTTGTTCTTAAGAGCCGAGATCATCATGACCGGGCAACCGAGCTTCTTGGAGAGCTTGTCCGTGTCGATCTTATCGCCGTTCTTCTCGACCAGGTCGGCCATGTTGAGGGCAACGACCACGGGCAGGCCGGTCTCGATAACCTGAAGCGCTAGGTACAGGTTACGCTCGAGGTTGGTGGCATCGACGACTTGGACGACAACATCGGGCTCGCCGCTCATGAGGTAATCGCGCGAGCACTGCTCCTCGGGGCTGTAGGGGGAAAGCGAGTAGATGCCAGGGAGGTCCGTGATGGTAACGTTCTTGTCGCTTAGGAGCTTGGCCTCCTTTTTCTCAACCGTGACGCCGGGCCAGTTGCCAACGTAGCCGTTGGCGCCGGTGATCAGGTTGAAAAGCGTGGTCTTGCCGCAGTTGGGGTTACCCGCCAGCGCGACATGGATCTGAGAATCCGCCATTCAATCCTTCTTCCTTGTGTGCCCGCGCTGCTTTCTCCGCGCAGGCTGGATAATGTGCTTCAAAGATGCTGCATTAAGTTAGAAAAACCTAACTTTATCTGCAGAAATATGCGCCGCGAGTCCTTACTGAACCTCGACGACGGCGGCCTCCTCCTTGCGGATGGAAAGCTCGTAGCCGCGCACGTTGATCTCGACCGGATCACCGAGCGGTGCAACCTTCACGACCTTGAACGAAGTGCCCTTGATGAGCCCCAGGTCCATAAGGTGGCGGCGAAGCGCACCCTCACCGTGAAGCTTGACGATGGTGGAGCTCTCGCCCACCTTAACGTCACCCAACGTCTTCATTTACTTGTCCCCCTTTCAGTGCGTACAGAAATACCGTCGACTAACCGACGGTCATGATGTGCATGGCAACCTTGGAATCGATACCAAAGCGTGCGCCCAGCACAGTGACGATGATATTGGCGCCACTCGAACTCACCACGTGGATTTCGCTGCCCTCGACAAAGCCGAGGTCCTTGAGGTGGTGCTTCATATCCTCATTGCCCTTTACACGAGACACGCGCACGGTTTCGCCCGCTTTTACCATCGAAAGCGGCATTGCCGGCATCTGCGGTCCGCAAGACATGAGTGGCTCCTAACGTCAGTTCGTCCTCAACATCGACGCGGCAAAAGTTAACCACGTCTATGTTCGCTTTAATAAACTAACACGTGGTTAACTTTTTGGAAAGGGTCCCCATTCAGATTTCGAAAAAGTTTCCTATACGAAACAAAAGGGCGCGGCAAAGGACCATCCTTTACCACGCCCTGTCATGCTTAAAGCGAGAGATTTCTGATCGACGTGACGCAGGAAGCCTCGTCTACGCCCGAAACGCGGAAGATGATGTCCTCGCCGCACTCGCCGTAGAGAGCCATGAGTCCCATGACATCGCGGCCATTCGTGTGGCGATCGCCGATACTGACTGACACGTCGCAACGATGCTTGGCAATGATGTCATAGAGCAGCGCAACCGGGCGGGCATGTAATCCCAACGGATCTTTAATCGTCTTTGTAAACTCGACCATG
Source organism: Collinsella aerofaciens (assembly GCA_048384935.1). Taxonomy (GTDB): domain Bacteria; phylum Actinomycetota; class Coriobacteriia; order Coriobacteriales; family Coriobacteriaceae; genus Collinsella; species Collinsella aerofaciens_CH. Next base: position 7,006 of record DBEWII010000044.1, read on the forward strand.
TCCCCTCCCACGACATCGTACATTCGGCTGGCAAACCCAGCCATGTGGTAGTTATTGTAGCGTTAGATGCTTGTCGAGGACCCTTTCGAACACCCCGTGGACAAAAAGTGGCAAATATGAGTACTGTCACAAATTTAGTAGCAGCAGAATTGAGAGCAAATTGGCCGATTTGGCCGATTTTAATGTTTTGGAAGCCATCGAATCGCGTCTATAGGGGGTTAGATAAATTGATTTTGAGCCCATTTTCGCTCAGAACAGGCCGAAAAATATGACACCTCTTTTGCAACAGTACTCATATTTGGCATTTTTTGCCCACAGGGTCCAAAACCATGCTCCAAAACACAATAGGAGGGGCCTCGTATGGCCCCTCCTTAG
>DBEWII010000045.1:0-19243 GCA_048384935.1 Collinsella aerofaciens
CAAAAATGAGACCCCTGATGAGATTTAATACCATTAGGAGTCTCTTTTATTGAACATATGCGGAGAAATAACGACGTCTGCGGACGCTTGGGGCGTTGGATGATCCCTGAAATGATTAAAATCGCTGTTACTAAACAAGTAACAGTACTCATATTTGCCATTTTTTGAACACTGTCCTCTAAGGAACCCTTTCCAGAGACGTCAGGCGGCCTCAAACAACCATAATCCAAAGGCCATCTCAAACAACTTGTCATTTAAGAACGTCCCCAATGACTACCTCTGCAAAAAACTGTACACCAGCATCCAAAGATGTCGGAAAATGTCGACTTTGGATGCTGGTGTACATGCTTAGGCCGTATGGGGTGGGGCCTTGGACGGACGGGATGCGCGTGCTAGAGCAGGTTCTTCTGTACCCATGCGATGATGTAGCTCGACTCGTAGAGCGGTTTTCCGTCGATAAACAGGCAGGGAACCTGGCGCTTTCCGCCGACGGCGATGAGCGTCTGCTCGGCTTCGGGGTCGGTCGAGATATTGCGCTCGGGAATGGTCACGCCGTTATCGGCCAAAAAGCGCTTGACCTTTATGCAATACGGGCAGCCGGTCATAACGAATAGCGCGAGCTCATGATTAGTAGCCATAGGTCTCCAATCGGTTGCAGTTTTGATTGAAATACCCAAAGCCGCCGCGGTCTATGCGCGGACCAGTGACGACTCGATGGCCTGGACCAGAAACGCCGTGGCTCCGGTGCCGCAGGGCTTGTCGTAGTAGTCAACAAAGCGCTGGTCGGCAAGATAGCCGTGGGCGAGGCCCAGGTATGCTTCGTCTTGGGGCTCGTGTCCCCAGTTAAGGCCAATCCAGCGACGATGCATTGCGACAAGTTTACGGGCCTCGTTGCTCTCTGGGTCGCCAATGCCCGTGGCAATCGAGAGCTGACCCAGAATAGCGCGTTCAAGTTCTTTCATGTCGTTCCATGTCTGAGAATCCATGTCCAGTAACGTTTCGTTTGCCGCATCGATAGCCTCATCGCCATAGCGCGCCCGCGTTTCGGCGCCGTAGCGCTCCTCGTTTTCCTGCACGGCGCGCCAGCGTTCCAGTTGCGGCAGGACGGCGCCCATGAGCGAGACGGCTTCGTCGAGCGACATGCCGGTGTTTTGCGCTAGCCGCGGGGCACAGTCCTCGATCATTGCCTCCATGGTGGTGTCGTAGGTGTACTGGCCGTGGTCGTAGCACCACTTGCAGTAATGATCGGTCGCTGTGCCCGCAACATCGGTGCCGCAGTCGTCGGGCGTGAGTATCATGCCGCAGCTCTGGCAATAGTGCTCGGGCATTTCGAGCAGGTGGGACAGGGGCTCGCCGGTCACGGCTGCAATGAGCTTCATCATGTCGATGCCCGGTGTGACCTCGCCGCGCTCCCAACGGCTGATGGCCTGGCGTGTGACGAAGAGCTTGGCGGCGAGCTGCTCTTGGGTAAGGTGATGGGCGCGACGGATGGCAATGAGCTTTTCTGCAAAGGCCATAGCGGCTCCTTTCTGCTGGTTGATAGCTTAAGCATACGCGGCAGCAGGTGCCCTTTCAAGCAACCGTTGGTTGCACGACGGGGACCGCGACAAAGAATTGCGCACAACGCCCCACACCTCCATGCCGTACAATGACCGGCATGGAACCTATCGCACACATACATACCGACCTGCCGCAGAAGTTCGGCATTCCGCGCAACAGCTTTTTGGCGCCTCATCTGCAGGGACACATCGTCTTTGAGCCGGAATTTGCCTCCAATGCAGCGGTTGAGGGCCTGGACTCCTTCTCTCACCTATGGCTGCTCTGGCGCTTCGAAAACGGCACGCCCGGCGGCACGGCTAAAGACATAGCCGCCGATGCCAAGACGCAGGACAGGTCCGGCACCAACGCAAAATGGTCGAAGACCGTGCGCCCGCCGCGTCTGGGTGGAGCCGAGCGCGTGGGCGTGTTTGCCACTCGCAGTCCGTTTCGCCCTAATCCCATCGGGCTCACCTGCGTCAAGCTCGATCGTGTCGAGCTCACCGACGATGGCCCCATCATCCATGTGCTGGGGGCCGATCTGCGCGACGGCACGCCCATCTACGACATTAAGCCCTACATTCCGTTTGCGGACTGCCACCCGGATGCAACGGGCGGCTGGATTGAGGACGCCCCGTGGCAAGAGCTCGACGTCGAGTTCTCGCAAACACTACAAGGCAAAGTCCCAAGCGCAAAGCTCCCCGGCTTGGTCGAGGTTCTACGCCAAGATCCGCGCCGCGCGGGCAGCAGGCACGAGCCAAACCGCGTCTATCATCTGGCCTACGCCGGGCTCGACATATCGTTTACGGTCGACGAAACCCAGCTAGCCGTAGTCGCCGTCAACGACGCACAAGACTAACCAGCCATTCGTCCGCACCCGTCAAATTAAGCGCCAAACCCCGCGCCAAAACCGCCCACGCTGGTGGACAATAACGCCTATCGAAACAGTCTACTTTGCACGGGAGTCCAGCATGAAATACGACTTTAGCTCGCTTATCGACCGCCACGGCATGGACTCCATCGCCGTTGACTCCTGGGGCGAGATCCCCGGTATGGCTCCGAACGCACCCGACGAGGGCTTCGACCGCATTCCCATGTGGGTGGCCGACATGAATTATGCCACGGTGCCCACGGTCCAGGAGCACATCATTCAGCGCGCTCAGCATCCCATGTTTGGCTACTTCAATCCGCGCCCCGAGTACTTCGATCGCATTATCGAATGGCAGAGCCGCCGCAATGGCGTCGAGGGCCTGGCACCTGAGCATATCGGCTACGAAAACGGCGTGCTGGGCGGTGTCGTGTCGACGCTGCGCGCGTATGTCCAGCCGGGCGATGCGGTGTTGGTCCACAGCCCTACCTACATCGGCTTTACCAAGTCCATCGAGGCCGCGGGCTATCGTATTGTCCACAGCCCGCTTAAGCTCGACGACCAGGGCGTGTGGCGCATGGACTTTGAGGACATGGAGCGCAAGCTCGCTCAAAATCACATCCATGCCGCGGTATTCTGCTCGCCGCACAATCCCTGCGGCCGCGTATGGGAGCGTGACGAGATCGAGCACGCCATGGACATCTATCGCCAGCACGATTGCGTGGTGATCTCGGACGAGATTTGGTCCGATATCATCCTGCCGGGGCACAAGCATATCCCGACGCAGTCGGTGAGCGAGGATGCCCGCATGCGCACGGTTGCCCTCTACGCGCCCAGCAAGACGTTCAACCTGGCGGGTCTGGTCGGCAGCTATCACATCATCTATAACGAGACGCTGCGCGACCGCGTGTGCGCCGTGTCCGACAAGACCCACTACAACGAGATGAACGTCCTCTCCATGCATGCGCTTATCGGTGCCTACCAGCCGCAGGGCTACGAGTGGGTGGACGAGCTCAACCAGGTGCTTGCCGGCAATATCGAGTACTTCTGCGATTACGTGGACGAGCATTTTGATGGCGTGTCCTATTCGCGTCCGCAGGGCACGTACATGGTGTTTCTGGACTGCACCGAGTGGTGCCGCGAGCATGGCCGCGATATTCAGTGGTTGCTTGACGAGGGGGCGCGCGTGGGCGTGGGGTATCAGGACGGCCGCCCGTTCCACGGGCCCTGCCACATTCGCGTGAATCTGGCGCTGCCGCTTTCGCGCGTAAGGGAAGCGTGCGACCGCTTGGACCGCTACGTTTTTAATGCACGGTAAGTGAGCACTGCATGCGGGGCCTTCTGTAAAGTCGGCAAGAAGGCCCCGCATGGTAAAACGTCTGTAACCATTGGGCGCTCGTGTGGTTTTGTTTGCTATTATTTTTAACCATTTCAGTCTATAAACAGGATCGTCTGGAGTTCGATGAAAAGACCCCGTCGCTCGGCTGCCATTTCGTTGTTTGTCGCGCTTGCAGTGGCGAGCGCCTTTGTCATAGCGATGGCCGGCTGTTCCGGGCACAATGACGAAGCCTCGACGCCAGCATCAAAAGCCCCTGACGCCTCGCAGGCCAAGGACGACGACCTTAAGACGCTCAACGTCGGCAGCGACCTCTATCCACCGTTTGTGTATACCGACGAGTACGGCGATATTGTTGGCCTGGATGTCGAGATATTGACCGAGGCTTTGGCCCGCATTGGTTACAAGCAAAAATACCAGATGATCGATTGGGAAAAGAAGAAAGAGCTGCTGGCGAGCGGCGAACTCGATTGCGTCATGGGCAGCTTTAGTATGACGGGTCGCGAAAACGAATATCGTTGGGCCGGCCCGTACCTTGCGAGCCGCCAGGTGGTCGCGGTCGATCCCCAGAGCGATATCTACACGCTTGCCGATCTTGAGGATAAGATCGTGGCGGTTCAGTCCACCACCAAGCCCGAGGGCATTTTGCTCAATCGCACAAATGAAAACGTTCCGCAGATCAAGGAGCTCTACAGCTTTTCGGACGGTTCATATCTGAACCCGGCGCTCGTCGAGGGCCTGGTCGACGCTATCGCCGCGCATGAGTCCTCGTTCCTCACCTACGAAAAAGACTATGGTGTGACATATCGCATTTTGGATGAGCCGCTGCTAGAGGTTGGTTTGGGCACCGCTTTCGATATCAACGATACGCGCGGCATCGACGTCAAGCTCACTCATGCCTACCAAGAAATGCTTGCCGATGGCACCATGGAACGTCTGGTGTCAAAGTACTTTGATGACCCTTCGCCATTTTTGAATGTGGAGGGCCTGTCATGATCAATGCGCCCGACCACGCCGCTCAGGAGCGGGGCAATCGTTCGGCAGGGGCATGGCTCCTTGTCGCTCTGCTGGGGATAGTGCTCTCGGTTGCTGCCGGCATGATGAGCTACGGTTACACGACGGCCCAAGCCGAGCAGCGCTTTGCCGACGTTGTCGATTACGTGGCGACGCAGAGCCTTTCCTACGATGCATTCAACAGCGCCTATACGACCAAAAACCTGATTCGCGTTATGGAGATCGCCGGAGAGGCTGCTCGCGATATGGAGCGCGACGGTTCGGTGGATAACGCCATGCTGGAGCAATACGCCGACCAGTTCAACGTGAGCGCGCTGATTGTGACGGATGCATCGGGCAATTTGGTGTCCGAGTCCTCGACGGGCGATGTGGGCTACGGGTCGCTCGCTACGTATCTCAAGGAAGCGCCCGTGCTGGAGGTGGCAACTCATCCGCTTAAGTCCTATACCGCCCGCATTACGCTTTCGGATGATTCGGTTGCAGACATTGGTTGCGTGACCCGGCGGGATGGCGAGGGTATCGTTATCGCGGTAAGGCATCAGAGTGCGAAGGCGGTTGCAAGCAATACGCTCAAACTGCAGAGTTTGCTCGAAGGCTATGAAACCATCGATAGCGGCAATATCGTGATCGAAAGCGACGGCAAGGTCGTTGCGACCAATGCCGTTGAACCCACCGTATTGGGCGTGTTCGATCTGCTTGCGACGGATGTCTTCATTGTCGACGGTATTAAGGATCGATGCCTGGCTGGTAAGGTCAGATTGGTTAACGCCGACGGCGAGTGGTATTTGGGCACATTTGGAAAAGCGCACAAATTCTATGTGTATACCTATGCCTCGGCGCAGCGCTACTTTGAGGTCGCCGCGGCTGTTGCCGCCGGCGTGCTGGTGCTCTACGGCGGTGTTATAGCCGTTGTTGTGACGGTGCGTCGCCGCGCTGATCGTCGACGTTTGACGGACTTGCTGCAGCAGGAGCGCGACTATGGCGACAAGCTGGCAAAGGCGGCGCGTGAGGCCTCGTCTGCCAACTCGGCAAAGACGGAGTTTTTGCGTCGCATGAGCCACGATCTGCGCACGCCCATCAACGGCATTCGCGGCATGGTCGAGGTTGGCGATGCCAATGCGGACGATCTGCAAAAGCAGACTGAGTGCCGCTCAAAAATTTGGACGGCATCGGGACTGCTGCTCGACCTTGCCAACGAGGCGCTCGATATGAGTCGCCTGGAGAGCGGGCAGGTCGACCTGAACCTCGTACCCACAAATTTGGTGGCACTCAACTGTGAAGTGCGCGATATTCTGGAGCGCCAGGCCGAGGAGCGTCTGGTGACAATTATCTGCGACCAGCAGACGCTTAATCATCCCTATGCGCGGGTGAGCGTGACGCACCTCAAGCGCTTGTTGCTCAATACTGCCGGTAATGCCGTCAAGTACAACCGCCAGGGCGGATATGTTCGCCTGGTGTGCCGCGAGGTGGAGCCAGCGGATGGCGTCCCCGTCTATGAATACACGATCGCCGACAACGGTATTGGCATGAGCGAGGAGTTCCAACAGCACCTCTACGAGCCGTTTTGCCGCGAGGAGCAGCAAGTGGAAGGCGCTTCATCGGGAACTGGCCTGGGCGCGCCTATCGCAAAACAGCTGGTGGAGCTTATGGACGGAACCATGAGCTTTACGAGCGTCTTGGGGCAGGGGACGACGTTTACCATCCGCCTGCCGTTCGAGAAATGCAAGCGCTCCGAGATTCCTCAGGCAGTTCGCGCGGATGCGGGCGATGGCGATGCGCTCCAGGGCTTGCGCGTTTTGCTCGTAGAGGATAACGATCTGAATGCCGAGATCGCGCAGTTTACGCTCAGCCGTGCCGGTGTCGTCGTGACGCATGCTAAGGATGGCGAGTCTGCCGTTGAGGCGTTTGCCGCGAGCGCACCGCACGAGTACGACGTGGTGTTGATGGACATCATGATGCCTGGCATCGATGGCCTTGAGGCCACGCGTCAGATTCGAGCGCTCGATCGCGAGGATGCCGCGACCACGCCGATTATCGCCGTGAGTGCCAATGCCTTTGCCGACGACCGCAGACTTTCGCGCGAGGCGGGCATGGACGCGCACCTGAGTAAACCCGTGAGCTCGCAGGAGCTCGTTGAGGCGCTTGCGCACATAGCCGCCGACGCTTCATAAGCATATGGCCCGGTTCCAAGGTGGGTTGGAACCGGGCCATATTGCCATTTGTGACGCCTGTTCTTGAGGCTTACTTTTCTTGAATCTGCTTACCGCAAAGATGCTCAATCGAAATCTCGTAAAGCTGGACGCCCTTGATGTCTTTGGCGATTTCCTCTTCGACTTCTTCGGCAGAAGGGTAGTACTTAAGGACGAGCTGGCGGACTTTGTCCTCGATAAACGCGGGGGTGTCATTCGCCAGGCGACAGCGGCCAAAGACCACGGTGCTCATAACGTAGGGAGCCCAGTCGCCGTCCTGGTACCACTCGTTGCCGTAAACGGTAAAGCAGACCTTGTCATCGCGCTTGAGTGCGTCGACCTTGTGGCCGGCCTTGGCGCCATGGAAATAAATCTTGTCGTGCTCGGCGTCAAAGAAGTAGTTGACGGGAATGGCGTACGGGTAGCCATCGTCGCCGTTGACGGCAAAGACGCCGCGCTTGCAGGTGGCGAGCAGTTTGCGCGCTTCCTCGTCGGTGATGGCGCGTTTCTTTCGACGTAAGGGCCTAAACATCGTTGGCTTCCTTTCTGGTCGTGCGTGGTGGTTGAGCACAAACTATAGCGAAACGGATCCGTTTTTCTTGATGCGGGCGAGTATGTTTTTGAGCTTGTTAAAGTCGAGCGGTTTGGACAGATGGGCGTTCATGCCGGCGTCGTGTGCCGCCTTGGCGTCCTCGACAAAGGCATTGGCGGTGAGCGCGATGATGGGGATATCGGCTGCATCGACCTTCTCGCTCAGGCGAATCGCGCGGGTTGCCTCATAGCCGTCCATGTCCGGCATCATGATGTCCATCAGAATGGCATCGAAGCTGCCGGCGGGATGCGACAGGTACAGATCGACGACTTCTTTGCCGTTGGCGGCGCGGGTGACCACGACGCCCTCGGATTCTAGCAGCGCCTGGGCAATCTCGGCATTCAATTCGTTGTCTTCGGCGAGCAGTACGTTCATGTTGGCGAGCGAGCAGTCGAGCGCCCTCTCGACCGTATTCGCCCGCGCCTGGGGATTCTCGTCGATATCGAGCGGAATCTCCACGTAGAACGAGGTGCCCACATGGAGCTCACTGGTGACTTCGATGGTGCCGCCCATCAGTTCAATAAGCGACTTGACGATTGGCATGCCCATGCCGGTTCCTTGGAACTTGCTGCGCGCATCGTCACCTTCTTGGGCAAACGGCTCATAGATATGCTTTAAAAACTTGGGAGTCATGCCAATGCCGGTATCCGAAACGCTAAAGCAAAAGAGCGCGCGCCCGTTATCGAGTGGCTTGGTCTTTGAACTAAAGGTGACGGAGCCGCCGTGCTTGTTGTACTTAATGCTGTTGTCTAACAGGTTGATCATGATCTGTCGGATGTGGGTGGGACTGCCGATCATGTATGGCCCCGTGGCGTACGGCAGACTATTGTCCTGCATGGTGATGCCGTTACTGGACGCGCGGAGCTTGCACAGAACCAGCGTATCGTCACAGAGCTCTTTGAGGTTAAAAGGCACATGCTCCAGTGTTAGCTTGCGGTCTTCGATTTTGCCCATCTCGAGGATGTCGTTGATCAGCGAGAGCAGGTGATTGGCGGCAACGCGCGCCTTGGCACGGCTCTCGCGGGCGACCTTGATATCGCCTTCCTTCAATTCCTCAATCTCGATAAGGCCCAGGATACCGTTGAGCGGCGTACGGATGTCGTGGCTCATGCGCGTGAGGAATGCCGTCTTAGCGGCGTTGGCAGCATCGGCTTTTTTGTGCTCGGTCCGAGCGCGTACGAGCGCCCAGATGAGCAGGACGATGCCGACCGACAACATACCGATGAGGGTAGCTGCAACGGCGGCACGGTTGCGATAAAGGAATTGAAGCGTGTTGGATTCCTGGGCCGTGTACGACGTGGAGGAGTAATTGCTTGCGGAGAGCGATTCTCCGGCATTGATGATGCCCTTGTTGATGATTCCCAGCAGTTCGGGCTTGCCACGAGAAATCCTGCACGAGAGCTCACAGGTGTCAGGGAGCTCGACCGTCTCGCAGTCCTCGAGATCATAACGGTCGCCGATGGTTTTTACGCGTGAACTGGGAGCGACGATGCAGTGCACCGTTCCCTTCCTGAGGGCGTCGAACGCTTCATCGTCGGATTGGTATTCGGTTACGGTCGCTGTGGGGAACAGACTTTCAAGTGCATTTTGGTTGATAAGCGATGATTTGGTACAGGCGATGCTCTGAAGGTCTTTGTTCAGGTTGCTGCCGGTGTGGATGGCGGTGAGGGACATGGTCCCCAACGATACCGACTGCACAACGCCTGTTTGCTCGGCAAACCAGTAATCTCGGTATACCGGCAGCGCAACGTCTATGCTTCCCTTTGACAGGGCCTTTGACATCATCTTGTAGCTATCAAAGGCGACGGTTTTGACCGTAATGCCAAATTTATCGTGCAGCGTCGTCGCAAGCGATGCGAGCGAACCTTCCATTTCGCCGTCTTCGTCTTCGTTACAGTAGGGGAGTTTGCCCGTAATGTAGCCGAGCGTGATGGTGTTGTCATTTGCTTTGAGCCAGGAACATTCGGGGCCGTTGAGCGATGATGAACCGCTGTTTTGGGTCGAGTAGCTAGATTTGACTTCGTCGTTATAGCGTGGGTTGACGCGGGCGATTGCCGTCATGGCAGCATTGATGTCGTTCATCAGGTCGGGGCGGCTTTTGGGAACGGCAAAGTAGTAGTCGCTCGAACCAATGTAGAACATGGGGGAGGCACTGGGCGACGAGATCGTGTCATTCATGATGACGGCATCGACCTCGTTGTTTGCGAGCGCGTCAAAGAGAACGGAGTCTCCGTCATACTCCCTGTATGTGCAGGCGATTCCTTCGTTGGTGAGCCACTGCTGGCCAACGAAGGTTTGCATAACGCCGGGGTTGTAGCCGATGGTAAGGCCCTGGAGCGCTTGGGGGTCACCCTTGGCCAGATCGTCGCGATCGGGCCTGGCGTAGATGTAGTAGCGTTCGGTGCCCTCGGGGTTTGAGGAAAAGAGCAACTTTTGGGCGCGTTCCTCGGAGTAGGAGATGTTGGGCATGAGGTCGATCTCGCCCGCCTCGAGCATGTCCATAAGCTCGGTGAAGGTGCCGGTGACGTATTCGTACCGCCAGCCGGGCGTGTAGTACGACAGGGTCTGGAGGTACTCGTAGCCCCATCCCGAGAGACGCTCGCCAGGAGTGCCGTCCTGGAAGCCCTCGTTGTTGACGAGCCAGCCGACGCGGACCGTCTTGACTTGCTGATCGGAGTCGACGGCAAAGGCGGGGGCGGGCGCGACGGCGCTCAGTACGGTGAGCGCGGTAAGCGCAACGACCAGAGCGCGACATATAACTGAACGAAGGACAGTGGCAGCTCTCACATGCAATCCTAACGAATCGAGACATTACCGCATAAGAATACCAGCTCCGCCTGCCCAGTCGGCAGCAGCACCGCTAGACGGTTCCGCCCGGCAGTTGGGGTCAGTCCCTTTCTGCCGGCACAAAAGGAACGTTCCTAACTGCCGGTTGTGGGACAATACCGGGCGAGTGTGATTGGGCGTCTGGGAAAAGGGGTCGCGATGAACAAGTTGAGGACGCTTGCCGACGTGTTACGCCAGGCTGGTTTTGCGCGCATCACGGGCCTGTTTCTCGTCTTCTATCTGCTGTGCTCAACGGCTGTCTGGCTGTCCGAGCCCACGACCCTCACGTTTGGCGACGGGCTCTGGTTTAGCTTTGAGACCGTCTCGACCATCGGCTTTGGTGATATCCCGGCCGAGACACCGGTTGCCCGCGCCATTACCGTCATCCTGAGCGTTATCAGCATCTTCTACATCGCTATGCTCACAGGCGTGGCAGTGAACTACTGCAATACGCTCATCAAGCTGCGCCAAAAGGACACCATGGCGCGCTTTATGGACGATCTTGAGCATTTAGAGGAGCTCGATCGTGACGAGCTCGCCGACCTGTCGCGCCGTGTGCGCGAATATCGCCGACGCCAACGCTAGAACGGGCGCCGCGCGTCACGACGAGGGGGACTGAATATGAATATCACGGTATACCTGGGCGCCAGCGTTGGTGACGACCCAGCATTTCTGCCTGCGGTGCAAGAGCTGGGCAACTGGATTGGCTCCAACGGGCACGCGCTGGTATACGGCGGGTCCAAATCGGGCCTGATGGGCGCGCTCGCCGATAGCGTACTCGAGGCAGGTGGACACGTGACGGGTGTTGAGCCGAGCTTTTTTATCGAGGCCGAGTTTCAGCACGACGGTATTGACGACCTCATCGTGACGAGCGATATGGCAGAGCGTAAAGCAAAGATGATTGAGCTCGGTGACGCGTTCGTTGCCTTCCCGGGTGGCACGGGCACGCTCGAGGAGATTGCCGAGGTCATGTCCGCCGTGTCGTTGGGGCATCTCGATGCGCCGTGCATCCTGTACAACCTCGGGGGCTACTACAACGACCTCAAGGCGTTGCTCGAGCACATGATTGATAAGGGACTTTCGAGCCCGCAGCGCCAGCAAGGCATTTACTTTGCCGAGGATCTGCGCGAAATCGCATCAATTATCAACGGATAAGCCTTGAGCCTGTCCCGCCGTGGTCCCCGGTGGCTCCGTTTGCAGCGCAGACGGTTGGCTTGTCTGGGCCACGCTCGCTCTACAATAAAACGTATCTATGTCGACTTTGACCGCGGGAGGACCCGATGGATAACCTTGCCAAACCCACGAACCGCGCGCTGTTTTTAGTTAGTGTTGCCGTGACCGGTGCGTTCGCGGGCGCCGCAGTCTGGCTGTTCTTTTTTGCGATGGAGCACGGCATTGATTATTTGTGGACCGAGGTCCCGCATATGCTGGGTGTCTCTTCGCCCGAGCTCGCCAGCGGCCCGTTTGGCTTTCTGCCGTACCCGTTTTTTGTCTGCCTGCTGGGCGGCCTGTTAATCGGTCTGTACGAAAAGATGACAGGCACCAAGACCGATGACCTCAATCAGGTGATGGCTAAGGTCAAGCAAGACGGGCGCTACCCGTACGACAACCTGGGCCAGCTTTCGCTCGCGGCATTGCTGCCGCTGCTGTTTGGCGGAAGTATTGGACCGGAGGCCGGCCTGACCGGCGTTATCGCGGGTCTGTGCAGCTGGGTCGGCGACCGCATGCGTCGCTTTGGCACCGAGTTTAGGGAGCTCACGCTGCTGGGTACCCAGGCTGCCCTGACGGCGCTCTTTACCGCGCCCGTCTTTGGCTTTGTGGCGCCGCTTGCCGGAAGTGCTGACGGCGACGAGGGCTCTGCGTCCGACGAGACCACGATCAGGCTGCCCAAGGCGCAGAAGACCGTGGTCTACGGCATTGCGATTGCCGGCGGCCTGGGCACCTATCTGCTGCTCGGCCAGCTCATGGGCGGCGGCATGGGCATGCCCAGGTTCGAGTCCGCCGAGGTGGGCAACCTGGAGATTACCTGGCTCATCCCTCTGTCGCTGATCGGAACAATCTGCGGCTGGCTGTACTTTGTCTCCGAACACGCGAGCGAGGCACTGTCGCACGCGATAGGGGAGCGCCCTGTCGTCAAAGCCATGTTGGCCGGTCTGGCGCTCGCCATCTGCGGCACGGTCCTGCCCTACACCATGTTTGCCGGCGAGACGCAGGCCGATGTGCTCATGGAAACCTACCTGACCATTCCCGCTGGCGTGCTCATCGCAACTGGTCTTGTTAAAGCCATGCTGACGCCCGCTCTTATCAACATGGGATGGCGCGGCGGCCACTTCTTCCCCGTTATCTTTTCGGGCGTGAGCCTGGGCTACGGCCTTGCCATCCTCACCGGCGCCGATCCGGTCTTTTGCGTCGCCGTCTGCACGGCATCGACGATGGGCGCCGTCATGCGCCAGCCGGTCATGGTCGTGGGCCTGCTGCTCATGTGCTTCCCACTCAAGGGCATCGTCTGCATGATCATCGCCGCCGTTATCGCCGCCGGCATTCCGCTGCCCAAGCCGCTGCGCAAGTAGTACGGTTTTCACGATTCAATTCCAGGGGTGCGAGATGATTCTGTACTTTAGCGCGACGGGGAACAGCGATCATGTGGCGCGTCGCATTGCAGCGGCGACAGACGACAAAGTTATGTCGATCGAGTGTTTTGATGCCGAGGCCCGTCACCTTGCTGTGACGGACGGGCCCTGCCAGCTGGGGTTTGTCGCCCCGGTGTATACCTGTGGCTTGCCGACGCCGATGATCGAGTTTTTAAAGACTGCCGACCTGTCGATTGCTGCCGGCGCAAAGGGCGGCGAGCGCCCGTATACGTTCTATGTCTCGACATATGGTTCGACGACCGGGCAATCGGGCAAGTTTGCCCGCGATCTGCTACACGAGAGTGGGCTCGAGTTGGATGCAGCGATGAGCGTCAAGATGCCCGATACCTGGACGCCTGTTTTCGGCCTGTCTGACCCTCAAAAGGTTGAGGGTATCAATAGGGCTGCCGAGGCGCAGATTGATGCCGTGATCGAGGCGGTGCGGGCGCGCCGCACGGGCAACATGATGCGCCATCGCGTGCCTCTGTTTGCATCGTGCGCGTATCACGCAATTGGGCTGCCGCGCATGCAACAGACGAGCAAGTTTGCCGTCGATGCCGATCGCTGCATCGGCTGCGGCCTGTGTGCCAAGCGCTGCCCCATGGCGGCGATTGAGATGCGCGACGGCCTTCCCGTCTGGACAAAGCCGGAGTGCGCAGCCTGCCTTCGTTGCCTGCACTGTTGTCCCATATTTGCCATCTCGCACGGTAAGCGCACGGCATCCCACGGTCAGTACAGGCATCCCAAGCCAGGTGTGAGGATGTAGCGGCTGCTGGCCGCGCTACTTCCAAACTGCGAGCGCGGCGGTGCCCAGTACGATGAGGGCGAGACCGATGACGCTGCGTCGTGAGAGTTTTTCGTTGAATGTCAGGCGCGCAAATAGTACTGATACGACAATCGATAGTTTGTCGATCTGCACCACGACGCTCACCTGGCCTGTGGCGATGGCGTAGTAATAGAGCAGCCACGATGCTCCGGTCGCAATGCCCGATGCCGCGAGAAATACGAGTTCGTAGCGGTCTACGTGCACGGCTTGGCCCATCTTGCCTTTAGCTGCCACGATTGCCCATGCCATAACCAGTACCACACAGGTACGGATTGCCGTGGCTAGGTTGGACTCGACGCCTTCGATGCCAACCTTGGCAAGGATGGACGTGAGCGCCGCGAACACGGCGGCGCCGAGGGCGTAAGCGAGCCAGGTCCGGTCTTGCTGCCGCTCGGGTCCGGCAGACTGCTTCTTCTCGATCATTAAAAACGTGCCGAGGGTGATGACAGCGGTTCCCACGAGCTTAACCGCAAGGTTGCTCGTCTCGCCAAAAAGCACGATGGCGATCAGTGCAGCGAGTACGGTGCTCATCTTGTCGACCGGTACGACCTTATTGACGTCTCCGATGCCCAACGCCTTAAAGTAACAGATCCACGAAGCACCGGTAGCGAGTCCCGAGAGGACGAGAAAGAGCCAGGATCTGGGTTCGATGCTGCCAATGGTTCCAATGGATCCAGAAATGCCCGCCATTGCCCAGGCGAAAACGAGCACCACGCAGGTGCGAATGGCCGTCGCGACATCGGAGTCGGTCTGCTTGATGCCGCATTTGGCCAGGACAGATGTGACGCCGGCAAAGAAAGCCGACACAAATGCTGCTGCGACCCACGACACGGGTGAAATGCCTCCCCAAAGAACGACCGCGCCAGATTTACGGCGCTCGTCCGATGATACCGTCCCGCCATGAAGCTTTGATATCGCTGTGGTGAGACAGGGGCCATAGTTCGAGAGGGCATTTGGTTAAGGCTCGAATCGAAGATATGCTGTCGGCTTCTCTTTGGTTGCCGAGATCTAAACGGCATGTCGTGAAGGGTGGTAGCGACGTTGTTGCTGCTTCTTCTTATCTAGTAAATGAGGTGGGGTGCCGCCCAAGCCCTTTAGCTGTCGATTACAGGTCGCGTGTTCGATAGACCTTGATGCTGATGGTGCAGCTGATTGCACATAGCACGAGGGCCAGTACGGCAATTCCTGCGCACAGACAGCCAAGGACGGCGGGATCGGGATTCGCTCCGGCAATCGACATGAGCCAGTTGCTGATGGGGTTGGAGGAGCTCAGCGTGGCAATGGCAAGGCACCAGAGCAGGGCAAACAGGCCGACGGATAGGCGCAGCGCCTCCATGTGTCCAAATCGGAAGAACAGCGGCTGTGCCAAAAACACCATCATGAGGGAGATGAGCATCGATGCTGCCGAGGCTATAGCGATCTCAAAGACGGTTTGTCCTGTCGAAGGAATGCCCGTGCCGTTGAAGAGCGGGATAGCGACGATACTCAAAAGCGTAGCTGCACATGCCATGACGGCGGAGAAGACAATAACGCTCAGGTAGCGTGCGCAGATGATGTCTTTGCGCGAGAAGGGCAGCGTTGCCCGGTAGCGTTCCCAACCGTTTTGATTGTCGAAACCAGCCAGTGAGTTCATGACCATGATAGGCGACATGGCACTGACCGCGCAGGCGCCAGCACTCATGCCAGAGTCACCGTCCGATGCGTTGGCGAGGGTCAACACGACGAAGATGAACAAGCCGACGCCCGCAATGCTCGGGATAAGCGAGCGAGCGATGGCGAGCTCGGACATAAAGGCGCGTTTCATTTCGAAGCTCCTTTCAGCATGAGGCGAAGATAGTCATCAATGGTTGCCCGATCGCAGGGAATCTCGGGGAAGGCCTCGAGCGTATCGTGACGGTTGGGCACGAGCACGTCCACGCTGTAGGCATGGCGGGCGGCACGGGCGCCTTCGACGCAAGCCATAAGCTCGGCGGCCTGTGCTTGGGTACAGTGGGCGATGCCAGCGCGGTCGGTAGTATCCTCGCGCGGCAGGTCAAAAATAATCGAGCCATTATCGATGCAGATGACGCGATCAGCGGCGCGATCGAGGTCGGATGTAATGTGGCTCGAGAGCAGCACGCTGTGCTGGCCGTCGGCGACAAAGGCAAGCAGCTCATCAAGCAGCTCCTCGCGTGCCATGGGATCGAGGCCCGCGGTGGCTTCGTCCAAAACGAGCAGTTTGGCCTTGTGGCTGAGCGCGCAGGCAAGCTGCAGCTTCATGCCCATGCCGCGGGAGAGGTCCTTGACCTTTGCCTTGGGATCGAGGCCAAATCGGTCGATGAGGCTGGAGAAGGTGTCGTGGCTCCAGGTGGGGTATGCCGGGCTTACGAGTGCCTCAACTTCGGTCACCTTGAGTGTGGAAGGGAAGGGGCATGTGTCCAGCACGAGGCCGACACGAGTGCGCAGGCAACGCTGCGTTTCATCGGGCGCGTCGGCGCCACAGCGCTGCCCAAACAGGTGCACCTCGCCGGCATCGAGCTTTATAAGCCCGAGCGCGGCTCGAATCGTCGTGGTTTTGCCGGCGCCGTTTGCGCCCACAAAGCCAACAATCTGGCCGGGTTCCACGGCAAGCGTGACGTCGCGCAGCGAAAAGCGGTCGCTCACACGGCGTGAGATACCTTTGAGTTCTAAAAGGTTTTGCATGGCATAGCCTTTCTTGCAGATAGCTACTGCATAGTTTCGGGGGCTACCAGGTCGAGCATCTCGTGCAGCTTGTCGCGCGTGACGCCCAGGGTTTCGGCTTGGCTCGCCGCTTTCGCAAGTAGCTCTTCGATATGGCAGAGCTGGTTTTCGCGCAAGAGTTCCTGGTTGCCCTCGGCGACAAAGCAGCCCTTGCCCTGCACGGTGCAGATAAACCCGAGTTGCTCTAGGTCGGCGTAGGCGCGCTTGGTGGTGATGACACTCACGCCAAGATCGCTCGCGAGTGCACGGATGCTGGGGAGTTTGGCTCCCGCAGCGAGTGTGCCCGAAAGGATCTGAGCTTTGACCTGCGAGGCTATTTGCTCGTAGATGGGCTTGTCGCTCGAATTGGATAGGATGATGTCCACAGCGGCTCCTTAGCTGTTGGGCTACACGTGTATATAACCGGTAAGCACAGTATATATACACTATGCACAGTTATGCAAGAGGCAAATACGGATTGGGCCGGCTGCCTAGGCCCCAACTGATGAATTTTTCCTGATAGGCGCTCTAGAGCGGGATTTCGCGGCTACAATAGTGCGGTTACAACGACGTAATGCACTCAATGCAAGAAAGGATCCGCATGGCAAGCCTGTCGGATGAAATCTCGTCGCGCCGCACATTCGCGATCATCAGCCACCCGGACGCCGGTAAGACCACGCTTACCGAGAAGCTGCTGCTCTATACCGGCAGTATCCAGACCGCCGGCTCGGTCAAGGGCAAGAGCTCGGCCAAGCATGCCGTCTCGGACTGGATGGACATCGAGAAGGAGCGCGGCATCTCCGTCACCTCCTCGGTGCTGCAGTTCACCTATAACGGCGCCTGCGTCAACATCCTCGATACCCCCGGCCACCAGGACTTCTCGGAGGATACCTACCGTACCCTTATGGCCGCCGACGCCGCAGTCATGGTCATCGACGGCGCCAAGGGCGTCGAGGCCCAGACCAAAAAGCTCTTTAAGGTTTGTACGCTGCGTCACATTCCCATCTTCACCTTTGTGAACAAGCTCGACCACGAGGCTCGCGATCCGTTTGAGCTCATGGAAGAGATCGAGAATGTCCTGGGCATCAATACGTATCCTATGAATTGGCCGATCGGCAGCGGCCGCAACTTCCGCGGCGTGTTCGATCGTCAGACCCGTCGCGTTATCGCCTTTGAGGGCGACGGCCACGCCAACGCCACCAAGAAGGTCGCCGAGGTCGAGGCCGAGTTGGGTGATCCTTCCATGGATGAGCTTATTGGCGAGGAAAACCATAAGAACCTGATGGACGACATCGAGCTGCTCGATGGCGCCGGCGATGAGCTCGACTTGGATGCTGTGGCCTGCGGCAAGCTGAGCCCGGCGTTCTTTGGCTCGGCACTTACCAACTTTGGCGTTGAGCCCTTCCTGAAGGAGTTCCTGCGTCTGGCCCCGACGCCGCGCGCCTATACCGATACGCTCACCAGCGAACCGGTCGATCCCTGCCGCGACGACTTTAGCGGCTTTGTGTTTAAGATCCAGGCCAACATGGACAAGAATCACCGTGACCGCATCGCCTTTGTGCGCATTTGCTCGGGCAAGTTCGAGCGCGGCATGGACGCCTTCCACGTGCAGGGCAACCGCAAGCTTAAGCTTGCAACGGGCACGTCGATGATGGCCGATGACCGCGCCATCGTGGACGAGGCGTACGCGGGCGATATCGTGGGCCTGTTCGACCCGGGTATCTTTAGCATCGGCGACACCGTGTGCTCCGGCAAGCGCCACGTGCAGTATCCGCAGATCCCGACGTTTGCCCCCGAGATGTTCGCTCGCATTACGCAGGTCGACACGCTCAAGCGCAAGCAGTTCGTCAAGGGCATGGAGGAGCTTGCCCAGGAGGGTGCCATCCAGATCTTCCGCGAACTGGGTGCCGGCATGGAGAGCGTCATTGTGGGCGTGGTCGGCGTGCTGCAGTTTGAGGTGCTCGAGCGCCGCCTCAAGGCCGAGTACCGTGTTGAGGTTCGTCGCCAGCCACTGCCCTATACGGACATCCGCTGGATCCAAAACGACCCCGACACCATCGATATCCCGGGCCTTTCGCTCACGCGCGACACACTGCGCGTCGAGGACATGCGCGGCGGTAAGCTGCTGCTGTTCACGAGCCCGTGGAACGTGGATTGGGCAACTGACCACAACCCCGACCTTATCCTGTCGGAGTTTGGCAACGTGGCCTTTTAACGCATCGGCGCGGTGGCCCTGCGGGGCTGCCGCGCCGTTTGCTTGCCTTAGGCCGTGTGAGCGGCTATTATACCCACCGTCGTCTCAAGACCGGGGCGTCCGAGCAGTTCGGGTCCGATATCCTGCTCGTTAAACCTAAAACCAAAGGAGTACATAATGATCAAGAAGGTCATGGAGGACTACAAGGTCCTGCTGCGGAGCATTCCCGCGGCAACGGTTTCGCTGTTTTTCGTGAGCGTCATCATGATGAACCTGCTGGCCAACAAAGAGCTTATCAGCCTGCCGTATCTGGCACTCGATTGCGGCTTTGTGGTGAGCTGGGTTTCGTTTTTGTGCCAGGACATGATCTGCAAGCGCTTTGGCGCCAAGGCATCCATCAAAATCTCTATCCTCGCGCTGCTGGTCAACCTGGCCGTGAGCCTGTGCTTTTGGGCATGCTCGCTCACGCCCGGTATGTGGGGCGCCTACTACGACACCGGCATGATCGAGGTCAACACCGCCCTTAACGCCA
>DBEWII010000046.1:0-12188 GCA_048384935.1 Collinsella aerofaciens
TTAACTTCTAAAACAGACCATATTACACCGCAACTTCTAAAGAGACCTTATCAAGCAGGGTTTCTATTGGGATGGGGGCCCAGCACGACAAAGTGCAATTCAGACCCTCCCAACTTTGTATGCGCAGCGTCACAACGTAGATGCGCCGGCCCCATAGTAGCCGCAGGCCGGACACAGGGTTACCTCCCAAATCTTTCCGCAGGACGGAGGAGCCCCCGCAGCGCGAAGCGCGCAGCGGGGGCTCCGACATGTCCGAGGACGATTTGGGAGGTCACCCTGTGCCCGACCGGTGGGATCCCAAAGCCCGCCATGCTTCTTATGTGCAGCAAAGGCAATCCTGCTAAAATACAAAGCGCTCATGTAGTTTAAACGCACGACGATAAGGAGCACCAGTGGGTAACCACTTCCGTACCTCCGGTGCGGGCGATGAAGCCCCCAAGACGCAGCCGAGCGTCGCGGGCAGTCGTTTCGCCACTCCGGATTCAGAGGATCAGCTGTTTAGCCCGATCCCCGCACAGCCGGCAGATCAGGCACAGCCGGCGGCTGATCCCTTTGCCTACAACCCCAACAACGATGTAGCGCTTTCCGGCACGGCTGGCTTTGAGCCCGTTCAGGCGGTGACCGCCCGTGTGGCTCAGCCTCAGATGAGCGCCGCCACGCCGCAGCCTACTATGGCCGGCATCCCCGATCCCATGGCCCCTGCGGCTCCCGCGCCGCAGCCCGCGCAGTCCGGTCTTTTTGCCGGCATTCCCGACCCCACGCAGCCTGCGGCTCCCGTGGTCGAGCGCGATCAGGCCGCCGAGGTCGCAAGTCTCGACAACGCGCTCAACAACCCCGACTTCACGTCGGTGTTTGCGCCCATCGACCCGCAGGTCAGCCGCAAAAAGATGGCCAAGCAGGCCGGTGTCGAGCCCGTCATCCTTATGGAGCACGTCACCAAGATCTATCCGGCGCAGCCCAACAAGCCCGCACTCGACGACATCAACATCGAGATCTATCCGGGCGAGTTTATCTTTTTGGTCGGTCACTCCGGCTCGGGTAAGACCACGCTGCTGTCGACGCTCAACCGCGACGTCAAGCCCACGAGCGGTCGCATTTTGGTCGCTGGCCAGGATCTCATGAAGATCAAGAACCGCAAGGTTCCGTTCCTGCGTCGTCAGATTGGCGCCGTGTTCCAGGACTTTAAGCTCCTGCCGCAAAAGACCGCCTACGAAAACGTGGCGTTTGCCCTGCAGTGCATCGGCAAGCCCAAGGGCGTCATTCGCAGCCAGGTGCCCGAGGTACTGCGTCTGGTCGGTCTGGCCGACCAGATGGACTCGCTGCCCGATCAGCTTTCCGGTGGCGAGCAGCAGCGCGTGGCCGTTGCCCGCGCTATGGTCAACCGACCGCCGCTGCTGATTTGCGACGAGCCCACGGGCAACCTCGACCCGGCGATTTCGCTGGGCATCATGAAGCTGCTCGAGCGCATTAACCGCACCGGTACCACCGTGATCGTCGCTACGCACGACCGCGAGATGGTCGATAGCATGCACCGTCGCGTGATCGCCCTCGAGGGCGGCCACGTAATCCGCGACCAGGAGAGGGGAGGTTACGGCAACTATGGCACCAACTAACGTGGGCTACTCGCTCAAAGAGGCAATCAGCCACTTCTTCCGTAACTGGACCACCTCGCTCGGCGCCGTCATCACGATTTTCCTTTCGCTGTTTATCATCGGCCTGTTCATCATGGGTTCCGCGATGCTGAACTCCGTGATCGGCACCGTCGAGGATCAGGTCGTCATCAATGCCTTTATTAGCGATGACGCCGACCAGGCAGATGTTCAGGCCTTTGAGGCCGAGCTCAAGACGTGGAGCAACGTCAAGTCCGTGACGTACAAGGACAAGGACGACGCGCTGGCCGAGTACACGAGCAAGATGTCGGGTAACGCCGACGCTACCATGAGCGCGCTCGACGGTCAGAACCCGCTGCCGGCTTCGTTTGCCATCGAGATGGACGATCCGTCCATGGTCGAGAGCACGGCCCAGAAGCTCAAGAAGAACGCCGATTTTCAGAAGATCGCGGACGACGGCGACGTTAACGCGAGCGTTCTGTACGGCCAGGAGGAAGTGAGCCGCCTGTTCCAGGTGACGAACTACATCCGTATCGCCGCTGTGGTGCTCGTCGGCCTGCTGACCTTTATCGCGTTCATTTTCATTAACAACACGATCCGCCTGTCCATTACGGCGCGTCGTCGTGAGATCGCGATCATGCGTCTGGTGGGCGCAAGCAACGGCTTCATTCGCGGGCCGTTCATTACCGAGGGCGTGCTGCAGGCCATTTTGGGCTCGCTGCTTTCCATCGGCGTGCTGGAGCTGCTTCGTAACCTGATGGTTCCGCGTCTGCAGGAGAGCATCGGCTGGATGTCGTTTGCGCTGCCGATGCAGTACTACCTGGTGACCTACGCCGCGCTGATTTTGGTCGGCGTCATTATCGGTCTCTTTGGTTCCGCCATCGCCATGCGCCGCTATCTGCGCGTGTAGGCGTGCTTGGAATTCGTTCCTTCAACGGGTCGTCTCTTTTGGGGCGGCCCGTTTTTTGATCCCTTGGGGACGGCAGGATTGCGGATCATCGCGGCGCTGGTCTATCTATGTGACCCGCAATCCTGCCGTCCCCTAGGGATCATTTGGGTAGACTCTTGGGGTGTAAACGGCCATCGATAGTAAGGAGGCGCCATGGGGCGCAATAACAAGCATAAGCGTGGAGCTCGCAATAAGCGCGGGCCGGTGCGCAGCGAGCGTCGCCCGAGTCTGACCGGACGCGTGCAGCTCCATGAGCATAGCGCCTACGTTGTAACCGAAAACGGCGACTACAAGGTCATGGGCCGCGGCAAGCGCGAGATTATGGACGGCGATACCGTTGCCGTGAGCATTAAGAACAGCCCACATGGCGAGCGACGCGCCGTAATCGAGGGCGTCGTCGAGCGTGCAGCCATTAGTGTGGTGGGCACGTACCAGACCGCCGGCCCGCTCGGGGTGATCGAGCCGCTTGATTCTCGCCTTAATGCCGATTTCTTTATTCTGCCGGAGGACACTTCGGCGGAGCGCTTGGGCGTTCATCCGGGTGATGCGGTCGTCGCACGCATTCTGACATATCCGACGCGCCTGGAATCGGGCACCGTGACGATCGAGCGCCGTATTGGCGGCGATGACGCGCCCGATTTGGGCGTTCAGTATGTGATGGCGCGTTATGGATATACCGACAGCTATCCCGAGGCCGCACTTGCCGAGGCCGAGGCACTTTCGCTCGATGTGGCCTCGGCACTCAAGGACCCGCTCCGCCGAGACCTGCGCGACCGCTTTGTCATTACGATTGACCCGGTCGACGCGCGCGACTTTGACGACGCCATCTCGCTGGAGCGCACGCCCGAGGGTGGCTACAAGCTGGGTGTCCATATTGCCGACGTTTCACACTATGTTGCCTGGGACGGACATATCGATCTGGAAGCCCGCCATCGCACGACGTCGGTGTATCTTGCCGATCGCGTGCTGCCCATGTTGCCCGAGCGCCTGTCGAACGATTTGTGCTCGCTGCGTCCCGACGAGGACCGCTTGGCGTTTACCGTCGACATTGAACTCGACGCGCAGGGTCGCGTGCGCCATTACGATCCCTATCCCAGCGTGATCCGCTCGCGCGTGCGCATGGACTACGACGGCGCCGAGGCGCTGCTGGTGCGTGCCGGTGCGGTGGAGTATTCGGTGCTGGAGGGTGCCGCCGAGGATGTTGCCGCGGTTGAAGCCTCGCGCGAGGAAGCGCTCGAGCGCGGGCTTGCGTGCGAGGAGACCGCTCGCGGCTATAACGTCGACTTGGGGGATTTCCTCGTAGCTGCCAACGAGCTCGCCGAGCTTCGCCGTCGTATTCGTCGCACACGCGGTTCGGTCGACTTTGATACGGCCGAGATCCGTGCGCTGTTGGACGAGGACGGTGTACCCGTGCAGATCGTGGCCCGTGAGCGCTCGTGCGCCACGTCGCTGATTGAGGAAGCCATGCTGCTGGCCAACGAGTGCGTGGCGGAGTGGCTGGCCGACCGCGATATCGAGGCCTGCTATCGCGTGCATGACGATCCTAGTCCCGACAGCCTGCACGGTGCCGCCGTGGCGCTGGCACAGCTGGGCATCATCGATGACCGCCGTGCGGCCGGCATTGCCCTGGGAAGCCCCGACGAGCTGCAGGCGGCGGTTGATGCCGCAGCCGGTACGGCCAACGCGCCGCTCGTCAACACGTTGCTACTGCGCAGCATGCAGCGTGCACTATACAAGCCGCGCAACGAGGGCCACTTTGCACTTGCCGCGCCGTGCTATTGCCACTTTACGAGTCCCATTCGCCGCTATCCCGATCTGGTGGTGCATCGCGTACTCAAGCTGCAGCTGGCCTACGAGCAGCTGGGCGGCAAGGACGCCTTGGTGCGTACGCCGCGGCTGATCGGTAAGGGTCGCGAGTCCCTGCCGCGCATCCTGCCGCAAATCTGCCGCGCGTGCAGCGATGCCGAGCGTGCGGCCGACGCCGCCAGCCATGCGACGCAAAAGATCAAGATCGCCCAGTACTACGAGGATCGCCTGGGCGAGCGCTACGCCGGAACGATCTCGTGGGTCAGCAGCATGGGCCTCTTTGTGCGCCTGGATCTGACACAGGTTGAGGGTTTGGTTTCGATCAAGAGTCTGGGCAACGAGTGGTTCGAGTTTGATGAGGACGCACTCACGCTTACGGGCGCCGACACGGGGACTCGCTATGAGCTGGGGCAGCGCGTGATCATCGAGGTCTCGCGCGTCAACACCACGCGCGGGCACTTGGATTTCAGGCTTATTCATTAGCTGGAATTTGGTGATTGATAGAGAACGGGGCGGTCTTTTGGGGCCGCCTTTTTTGTGGCGGTTCAATCGCCTTGCCGCCCGCGCGCTTGCGTCTTCCGCCTGCTATAGGGGAGATAAAACCTACCAAAATAAACCTGTTCCTTTTTGGGAGGTTTACGAGAGAGCGGGGATGAGATGACAACGGTGTACGGGTATGCGCGGGTGAGCTCGCGTGATCAAAATCTGAATCGGCAGCTGGATGCGCTGGGCGCCTATGGCGTGGAACCGGCGAATATCTTTGCCGACCATGCGAGCGGCAAGGACTTCGATCGGCCGCGGTATCGCGAACTGCTGTGCGCGTTGGATTCCGGTGATGTGCTGGTGGTACTTTCCATTGATCGGCTGGGCCGTAACTACAGCGAGATCCTCGAGGAATGGCGGTGCATAACCAAAGAGCTCGGCGTCGCCATCGTGGTGCTGGACATGCCATTGCTCGACACGCGCGCCAGAGACTGTGGTGGGTCGGACGTAACGAGTGCGTTGATTGCCGATATCGTTTTGCAGCTGCTGAGCTATGTGGCGCAGGTGGAGCGCGAGAACATTCACCGGCGCCAAGCCGAGGGCGTTGCGGCGGCGCGAGCACGCGGCGTGCGCTTTGGCCGGCCCCGCAAGCCCTGTCCTCCGCAATTCGAGTTGGTGCGCGATACCTACGAGGCGGGTGATATCACGCGGAGTCAGGCGGCAAAGCGGCTAGGCGTGTGCGTGGGGACGTTCGATCGCTGGATGCGAGAGATGGAGTAGGGGCGCCACGGTCCTTTGGCGCCCCGATTCGAACATTTTGGATTTCGCTACGGCGACAACTGCATTTGGGGGTACACTCGCTGCTGCTCAAAAAATGACGGAGGTTAGCCCTTGGCGCGTGTGAAGCACATAGTCGGATGGATTTCGGTTGTCCTGCTGGTCGTGACGCTGGCAAGTATCTGGATGCTGACGGAGCAAAACGTGGAGCAGACGTCATCGCTCAGCGAGTCCACCGCGCGTGCGGTGGAAGGGCGAAGCGCCAGCGTGCAGCCCGAGACTGCGGGGGAGACCCAGGCGGGAGATGCCGCCGGGGACGCGGGCTCAACGACTGCCACCGTTCATTCCGACCCGCTTGCCCCCGTTCGTCTGTGGATGAGTGCCAACATTCGTCGCGTCGCACATACCGTTGAGTTCTTCTTTGTAGGACTGTTTGCTTCGGCGACAGCGGCATGTCTGGGCGAGTGCCTGCCATGCGCGCGATTCCGGTACGTACTCGCTCTGCTCTTTTGCGCCGTCTGCTCTGTCGGTGACCAAGTGCACAAGATCTTTGTTCCTGGTCGTCATTTCGACATGATCGACCTGGGTTTCGATGCCGCGGGCTATGTCACCGCCATACTGTTGGTGCTGCTGGTGGCCGCGCTGGCTCGGCGCGCGACCTGTCCCATTGGCGCCCATGCGAGACGCCGTTAACAACTCTGTTACGAATAATGCGACCTCGATGAATCATTTTGTGTCGCGTGTATTTCCGAGCGGTCGGATTTGAGGGGCGAGCGGTAGAACGCTCGCCCCTTGTGCACCATGATGCGGCACAATGTACCGTAAAAGCTGTTTATATCCGGTACGAATCATTCTTTGGTCTTTAATTCTTCTCAACGGAGGTGTTTGAGATGGCAAACGGATTGCTTTTAAGGCTTCGTGAGCGTGAGCTCAGCGCGAGCCCGGCGGAACGCAATGTCATCGCATATGTAAGCGCTCATCCGCACGAGGTGGTCGGGCTGTCCGTCCGCGGTCTTGCCGATGTCACGTTCTCCTCGCCCTCGAGCATTTTGCGCTTTTGCAAGCGTTTGGGTTTTGCGGGCTACAAGGAGTTCCAGCGCGAACTGATTGCCGAGCTGGCGCTCTTAGGTGACAAGAAAGACGTAGCTCTCGAGGACATCTCCATGGATGACAGCGTCGAACGCATCGTGGGGAAGGTGATGAAAAGCAACGTGCGCACGATCGAGGCGACGGCGCGAACGCTCGATTACACCGTCTTGGAGCGATGCGCGGCCCGTCTTAAGCGGGCACGCGCGGTCAATCTGTTCGGTATTGGTGCTTCTCGTTTGGTCGCGCACGACCTGGCGCAAAAGCTCATGCGTGTCGACAAAGAGTGCCATCTGTACGACGACTGGCATGATCAGCTCTTATGTGCCAAGAACATGCATGAGGGCGATATGGCAATCGCCTTTAGTTACTCGGGCTTGACGCAAGAGGTGCTGGACTGCACCGCCGAGGCTCAACGCCACAACTGTCCCGTAGTGGCCGTTACCAAAGTAGATGGATCATCCAAGCTTGCCACCATGGCCGATGCCGTGCTCGGCGTCGCTGCGAGTGAACCCTTGGTCCGCAGCGGTGCCATGGCTTCGCGTATGGCCCAGCTTATGGTTGTCGATGCCCTGTACGCTGCTTACGTTGCCAGCGACTACGAACGGGCGACGCATGTCATTAAGCAAAACTACATCGAGAAACAGGAAAGATGAGGTGAATGAAATGCTCGATTTAACAAAATTCACGACCGAACAGCGTAATCAAAGGTCAATGGACCTCGATACGATGACATCGCTGCAAATCGTCACGACGATGAACGATGAGGATCTTCGTGCCGTCCAGTCGGTCACGAAAGTGTTGCCCCAGGTTGCCACAGCAATCGACTGGGCTGCTGAGACACTCGAGCGCGGCGGGCGCGTCTTTTACATGGGCGCAGGCACCAGCGGTCGTCTGGGCGTACTCGACGCTTCGGAGTGTCCGCCCACGTTTGGCGTGTCACCCGATCTGATTGTCGGGCTCATTGCCGGAGGCGAGACGGCGTTTATCAAGGCTGTCGAAGGTGCCGAAGACAGCGAGGAGCTTGGCGCGAACGACCTGCGAGAGCGTGGACTCTCGGACAAGGATCTTGTCGTTGGCCTGGCGGCAAGCGGTCGTACTCCTTATGTGGTGGGCGGCCTTGTGTACGCCAAGGCAACTGGGTGCAAGACCATTGCAATTGCCTGCAACCAAGGGTCGAAGATCGGGGAGAGCGCAGATCTTGCCATTGAGCCCGTGCCCGGTCCCGAGGTGCTGACCGGCTCAACGAGGCTCAAGGCGGGAACGGTTCAAAAGCTCATTCTCAACATGATTTCGACCGGTGCCATGGTCAAGATCGGCAAGGTATACCAAAACCTGATGGTCGATGTGCAGCAGACGAACGAGAAGTTGGTGGTGCGCGGCCAGAACATCGTGATGGAGGCGACCGGCTGCACGCGCGAGCGCGCCGTTCAGGCGCTTGCAGATGCCGGCGGCCACGTAAAAACCGCTATTGTCTCGGTACTGCTGGACTGCGATGCCGAGCAGGCTACGGTAGCTCTTGAGCGGGCGCGAGGCCATGTCCGTGCTGCGGTGAGTGGCCATGAGAAGAGCAATGCCGATGCCCAATAGGTGCGCGGCGTGAGCTGATATGACATTCAGACGAGATACCCAATACAAGGAGGAGTTATGACGAACAAAGAGCTGGCTCAAAAGCTGCTGGACCTTTTGGGCGGTAAAGACAACGTGCTCGCAAACGCGGCGTGCATGACGCGCCTGCGCGTGACCGTCAAAGACACGGGCAACGTCGACACGGAGGGCATTAAGGCACTCGACGGCGTGATGGGCCTGGTCGAGGACGACACGATGCAGATCGTGCTGGGTCCGGGCAAGGTGAATAAGGTGCTCGAGGAGTTCTCCAAGCTCACCGGCCTTGCGAAAGGCGTTGCTGACGAGAGCGTGGTTGACGCTGCGGCCACAAACAAGGCCGCGCAGAAGGCCAAGTACGAGTCCAAGCCGGTTCAGGCCTTCCTCAAGAAGATTTCCAATGTCTTCGTCGCCCTACTTCCCGGCATTATTGCGGCTGGCCTCATCAACGGTATCTGCAACGTCATTAACGTCTCGACGGCAGGCGCGCTTGCAGGCGAGTGGTGGTACCAGGGCATTCGTTCCATGGGCTGGGCCCTGTTTGCCTATCTGCCCATCT
Organism: Collinsella aerofaciens; assembly: GCA_048384935.1. GTDB lineage: Bacteria > Actinomycetota > Coriobacteriia > Coriobacteriales > Coriobacteriaceae > Collinsella > Collinsella aerofaciens_CH. The sequence goes on from DBEWII010000046.1 coordinate 8,876, forward strand.
TGGTGGGCTATAACGCGGCACGTGAGTTTGGTGGCTCCGCTGCGCTGGGCGGCATCGCCGGCATGATGTGTATCGCCAACAGTGCCATGCCCCTGCTTGCGCCTGGCGCGGCTGATCCTGCCACTGCCATTCTGCTGCCGCTCACCAATGCGCAGTACAACCCCGCAGCGGGCGGCATGATCGCGGCTCTCATCGCTGGCGCATTTTTTGCCTGGATGGAGCGTCAGATTCGCAAGGTTATGCCCAACGCACTCGACACGTTCTTGTCTCCGCTGCTGGTGCTCATCATCGGCGCCTTTGCTCTGATGCTCGTCATCCAGCCGGTTGGCGCATGGCTGACGACTGCCATCTTTAGCGTTTTGACCTTTATCTTCGAGAAGCTGGGCGTCCTGGGCGGCTATATCCTGTCGGCAGGCTTCTTGCCGCTGGTTTCCGTCGGCCTGCATCAGGCGCTCACGCCGATCCACGCTATGCTCAACGATCCCGACGGCGCTACCAAGGGTATCAATTACCTGCTTCCCATCCTTATGATGGCTGGCGGCGGCCAGGTCGGTGCCGGTTTGGCGCTGTACTTTAAGACCAAGAACGCCAAGCTCAAGAAGTACGTCGCAGAGTCCATTCCCGTTGGAATCCTGGGTGTGGGAGAGCCTCTGATGTATGCTGTTACGCTGCCGCTCGTTCGTCCGTTTGTGACGGCCTGCCTGGGTGCCGGATTTGGCGGCGCGCTCGCGGCGCTGCTTCACATCGGCACGGTTTCTCAGGGCGTTTCCGGTCTGTTTGGCCTGCTGATCGTCGTTCCTGGCCAGCAGCTCGGCTACGTTGCCGCTATGCTGCTTGCCTATGCCGCCGGCTTTGTCCTGACGTGGTTCTTTGGCGTCGACGAGCAGAAGATCAACGAGTTCTTTGGCGAGTAGATTGATATCGCGAGCCGTGTTGCTCAGGGTTCGCGGCGCGCGGCAGATTTCTTGATGTTATGGTTGTGCCGGCGGGGCTAGCTGCTCCGCCGGCCTTTTTTAAAGGAGCGTTGAAGCGTGAAAACGGGTATTTCGATTTATCTTTCCAGCCCTCTGCAGGATATTGAGCGGACGATTGAACGTGGTGCCGCGGCGGGTGCGCGCTATGCGTTCACCTCGCTGCATATTCCCGAGGATGGGGGAGCGGCGTATGCCGATAAGGTCCGTCATGTGCTGTCGCTGCTTTCCGCCCGCGGCATTGCGCTCATTGCCGATGTGGGGCCTCGCACGTGCGATTTGCTCGGGCTTGAGCGCATCGAGGACTTGCGCGATCTGGGGTTGGAATACCTTCGTTTGGACTATGGCTTTAGCGCCCAGCGGGTCGCGGAGCTGTCCGGTGTATTTCGCATTGTGGTCAATGCATCGACAGTGAGTTCTGATGAAATCGCATCGTGGCGTGAGGCCGGTGCCGATGTGACTCGTTTTGCCGCCTGCCACAATTTTTACCCCAAGCCTTATACCGGTTTAGCTCTGGAGGACATTGCTCGGGTGAATCTTCGTCTTGCGGCGCTTGGATTCGAAATCATGGCTTTTGTGCCGGGTGATGCTAACGTTCGCGGGCCGGTATTCGAGGGACTGCCGACGGTCGAGGCGCAGCGCGGTCGCGCGTCAAAGGTTGCCCTCAATATGCTTGAGCTTGCACATGGCGCCGATTGCGACATTGTGTTGGTCGGCGACCCCGATCTTTCCGATGCGGGCTGGGCGCAGTTTGCTCAAGTTTCCGCCGGATACGTGGACCTGCAATGCGAGCTTGAGCTCAGTTATGCCTATGTGCGCGGGCAGATTCATCACGACCGACCCGACTCGAGCGTCCTCATCTTTAGGTCTCAGGAGTCACGTACGACGCTTAAGCCGGATTCCGTGCCGACGGATGCCGGAGCCGGCCTGCCGCGAAAGGCGGGGTCGATCGCTGTGAGCAATAGCGGATATGGGCGCTACGAAGGCGAGCTTGAGATTGCGCGGGTCGATCTTCCCGGTGACGAGCGCATGAACGTTGCGGGCCATATCACGCCCGAGGCAATGGAACTGCTGCCGTTCATCAAACGCGGATTCGGGGTACGGTTCGTTTAACGTGTGACCCGCGGGCTACAATTGGCCCATCATACGAAGGCGCCTCGTGTGGCGTGTGCCTGCGTTGGCCGATCTATATTCGGAGGATTCCCATGACCGTACTGTTTGTTGAATATTCCAAGTGCTCGACCTGTAAGAAGGCCAAGGCATGGCTGGACGAACATGGGGTAGAGTACATCGACCGCGATATCGTTTTGGACAATCCCACGGCTGATGAGCTTGCGACCTGGATTGCTCGTTCGGGGCTGCCGGTGCGGCGTTTCTTTAATTCGTCGGGCATGAAATATCGAGAGCTGGGCCTGAAGGCGCGTCTGGATGCGGGCATGACGGATCGGGAGTGCTACGAGCTGCTGGCGACCGACGGCATGCTGGTCAAGCGTCCGCTGCTGGTGGGCGACGACTTTGCGATTCCCGGCTTTAGGGAAGCGGCTTGGCCCGAGGCGTTGCTGTAGCGGCTGCGGAAAGTGCGACCCGGAATTCGCTTCCAGAATGGGATGCACTTTCCCAAAGTGGCCGGTTGCGGAAAGCACGTCCCGTTCTGAGCTTCGATTGCGGGACACGGTTTCCGGTTGAGGGCTCGACGGGAAAGTAGGGACCAGTTTGAGCTTGAAATCTGGGACGCACTTTCCGCCGGCGGGCCTGCCCCAGTCAGTCCGCCAGCTGTGCCCATTCGTGCGGATCGTAGACCTTTACGTGTTTGTTGGGCTTGCCGCTCCAGTACTCCTCGTCCATAAAGGGCAGATATGCCTGAACGCCGGGGCAGATAAAGGGAATCCGCTGCTGTTGCAATCGCTCGCGCTGGCGCTGCTCCAGGTGCGCCTCGGATATGACGGTCGGCATACCGGACAACTCGACGAGGCTTGCCTGGATTCGCTTAAGGTCGGGGAGTCCCGCGTGCCATGACATCCGCATGATCAAAAAGGATGCACGGCGGTATTTTGCCTGCACCACAGTAATGGCGGGGCGTAACGTGGGGTGAATTTTGTCCCGTTCGGGCCAAAGGTCGGCAGTGATCTCGAGGCCCAGGGTCTCCCATAGGTAATCAAGCTCTTCGTCCATGGTACCTCGATATCTACGCGATCATTGATACTTCGATTGTGTTGCCTGGTGCTATCGTTTTCGCGGTAGAATCTGCCAACGGTTGACGGCTACCGCTCGCGGTGTTTTGCCCTTCGTGTACAGCGGTCGGCTTCACAGGTCCTTCACGGGTTGGACTAAATTAGGCCAAT
>DBEWII010000047.1:0-14020 GCA_048384935.1 Collinsella aerofaciens
ACCAAATCCAAATGCTGGATACATTTCCTCAGCTCAATATCAGTTACGCTCAAGGAATATTCTTTGCAATAGGAAGTTAGGCGACTCAACATCTCGTCAGCCTGCTGATCGGTAAGTACAAACAACAGAAGCTCCTTTCTGAAAAAAATCAGCGTATCGAGAACTTTTGACAAAAAAAGGGGACGTGGAAACCACGTCCCCCTAGCATAAGCTCGAGTAGATTATCGAGCAACAATCACCACATGGCGATCAGGGTCAGAACCCTCAGAATGAGTACCGACTGCATCGTTGCCACGAAGTGCAATGTGAACCAGTCGGCGCTCGTAGGCATTCATGGGCGGAAGCGAAACACTCTTATGAGTGCGGATGGCACGCTCGGCAGCAGACTGAGCCATGGAGGCGACCTTATCCTGACGGCGACTCTTGTATCCCTCGACGTCCACTGCAACCGGATACCTAAAGCCAAGCTTGCGGCTCACCAGCAAAGAGAACATAACCTGAAGAGCATCAAGAGTGCGACCATGACGGCCAATGAGAACAGCAAGGTCGGGAGCCGTTACATCCAAAATCAGCTCACCCTCGTCGCCCTCATACTCATCGATAGGAGAGTTGGCGGCATCGAAGTGCGAAAGGATGGAACGCAGGATGGAAATCGCAACATCGGCAATGGTGTCGAGCTCCTCATCGGTCAGCTCTTCACCAGCCTTGTAGCGCTGTGCAATCTCGGGATAATCGCCCGCGACCTGCGGGGCAACCTCCTCAAGCATATCCTCGATGATCTCTTCAGACATAACGTACTCCAAAAGTTAGGTACCTAAATAAGATTGATATCCCACTACTTCTTCTTGTGCGGGCGCGGCTTCTTCTCGCGACGAGTGACCTCAACCTGCAGCGGAGCGTTCTTAAGACGCTCCTCCTCATCGGCCTTCGCCTTGTCGATGACCTTCTGCGTCACAAAAATCTGCTGGATAACCTGCCAAGCAGACGAGACATCGTAGTACAGCAGAACACCAACGGGAAGGCTCCAGCCCATCCAAAGCATCATGACCGTCATGACAACGGCCATCATACGCATGCTCTGAGCCTGCTGGCCGGTCTGGTTGCGCGACATATAGAGCTGCGGAATCAGGGTCAGGACGGCAAACAGGATCAGGCAAACCAGCGCAGGCAGTGCAACCATAAAGCCATCGGCAAAGGAAGCGCTCGGCGTGGTGGTCAGGTCGGGCAGGATGTTGAAGAACGAGAACGTGCCGTCGTTAAAGTACTGCGGCAGGTTGCGCAGCAATGTAAACAGGGCGAACAGGATAGGCATCTGAATCAGCAGCGGCAGACAGCCAGCCATGGGGTTGAACTTGTTCTCGCTGTAGAACTTCTGCATCTCCTCGGCCTGACGCTGGGGATCGTCGGCATAGCGCTCCTGGATCTCGAGCATCTTTGGCTGCAGCACCTGCATGCGAGCCGTCGACTTGGTCGACTTAAGCATAAGCGGCGTCAACAGCAGACGGATGATGACCACCAGGATGATGATGGACAGGCCCCAGTCGACCGCAAAGGTCTGGATGAGCTTGAGCAGCTCGAAAAGGATGTTAACGATCCAATCCCACATGTAAGTTTTCCTCCGATAGCGAGTGCCCGCTAGGGCACAGGGTCATAACCGCCGACGTGCAGGGGATTGCAGCGAGCGATGCGCCTCACGGCAAGCCAGCAGCCTCTCAAAACACCGTGCTTCTCAATCGCCTGGATGGCGTATTGCGAGCACGTTGGGTAATAAATGCAGGCGTCAGGCAATAAGGGCGAAATAACCTGTTGATATATGCGAATAGGAGCGATGGCAACACGTCGCAAAACGTGATTGCTCATCGCTCCTCCCCGGCAACGCCGGCGCGCTTCATAAGCGAACGCAACGCCTTGTCCATCTCCTGCGGCGAGGAAACCCTCGTCTTGGGAGTTGCAAACAAGATGATGTCATAACCCGCAACGGGAAATCCGCAGCTGCGGGCGGCCTCGCGCATCACACGCTTAGATCGGTTGCGCACGACGGCACAACCGAGTCGCTTAGCACCAACGAAGGCGACCCTTCCGGAGTCGCCTTCGCCAACCGATTCACATATGGTCATTCGAATCAGAGGGTGATTGAAACGACGCCCCTGACTGAACACATGCTCGAAATCTTGCCGAGACTTAATAGTCTTCATGCGAGATGTGTGTATCGCTGCTAGACAGTGAGACGCTTGCGGCCCTTGGCGCGACGACGGGCGAGCACGGCACGACCACCCTTAGTGGCCATACGGGCACGGAAGCCATGGGTCTTGGCACGCTTACGCTTATTAGGCTGATACGTACGCTTCATCTTAAGTTCCTCCTGCTGCATTTCGAGTGTCCGCGGGGACGCGGACGCAGATATAGACACGTGAGCTTGAAGATTGTAGGGAAATCAATGTTCAAATGTCAAGAAATCAAAGGTAAAAGGTTGCGCAGTTCACACGGTTCCCCCATAAGCCAAGCTCGATTTAGCGGTGCATGGCAACTTTTCACGATATTTCATCGAGTTTTCAACAGGTCATGTTGGCAATGTTGAGAACTTTTCGTCCGTTTTCCAAAGTTTTCAACAGGTTTTGGAAAGTTGTCGAAAGATGAGAAACATTGCACGGTGAGCTACTATTTGTTCGAAACCTTTTGGAAGATTGCGAGTGGCATGTCTGACGACTTTTACACCATGGTCGATTCCGGAGACCCGGCACCCGACAACGAGCACATCACCGGCGTGCGCGAAGAGCGTGACGAAGGTGAACAGACGACCACGCAGGGGCCGAAAGCCATGTACGCTGCGCGCATCGCCGTCTATGACGACATGTTGTCGACACCGCGTGTGATCGTCATTGATCCGCAAGATGTCCGCACGTATTTGGAAGAGACGACCAACACCGTCTACCAGTGCATGAAAGAACAAGGCGGCCATATCTCGCTCATGGTCATCCGCGAGATTGTCGAAAACTTTATCCACGCGCACTTTGCCGAGCCCATCATCTCGATTCTGGACGGCGGAGACACCATCCGCTTTGCCGATCAAGGACCAGGCATCGACGACAAGGAACGCGCTTTCGACTTTGGCGTTACCAGCGCAAACAGCAAGATGAAGCGCTATATCCGTGGAACCGGAGCAGGGTTTCCCATGGTGCAGGAGTATTTGGAAAACGCCGGCGGTGCCGTATCCATCGAGGACAACATGGGCAACGGCACCGTGGTTACGGTAAGCCTGAACCCTAAACGCGTGCAGGAAATCGAGCGTGCCGGCGGACGCGGCGCTGCCGTGCGGCCCGAGACGGAACAGCCCACATATCCCCTGCCGGGAGCTTTTGCGCAGCAGCCCATGGCAACGCAGCAGATGCAGCCCCCCGTGGGACAGATGCAGCAGCCCGGAATGCTACCTACACAAGAACCCCGGGCGGCATCGATGTCGATGCCGACAAACACGCCAGAGACCATGCCGCTGGCGGATCAGGATGCAGCAGCAATGCAGCAGGCGACGGGGGCGCCGGGTGGCCAGCAAATGGGCTATCAGCCGTACCAACAAGGATATCCATATCAGCAGATGCCGCCACTGGGGTACGGCCAGCAGTTCCCGCAGCAGTACCAGCAAGGATATCAGCAGCCGTACCAGCAGATGCCGCAGCAGCAGTACAACCCCTGGGCCCAGCAGACGCCTCCGCAGCCTTACCAACAGTGGCCTCAAAGTTTTCAACAGCAAATGCCACCGATGCAGAGTTCTCAACAACCAGCAGCTCAAATGATGTATCCTAATGCAGCAAATCAGCATGCGCAGCCACAACCGGACGTGTTCGTAAGCGATCGCGGCAACGCCGCGCTGGGCTATCTGGCGCAAAATCAAGCGTGCGGTGCAACCGATCTGGCGAGGGCGTTTGGAAACTCGGCCCCCACTTGGTCACGCACGCTCAATGACTTGGCGCAGGCCGGCTTGGTCATCAAGCATGGCCAGAAATACCATCTGACCGAACTCGGCGCCGCTCGCGTGCGAGCTCAGAGCTAAAGAACGGGAGAGACAGTGGACGAGGAAGCAAGCATCATCCTGGGGGATGCCATCGCCTTTTGCCAGCGCGACGGCCAAGATGCACGCCTCATCAACATGCTGGGGCAATCGCGCGCCATAAGCCTGACCGAAGATACGCTCACGATCGAGGCCCCCTCGCGCTTTGCCATCGCGCAGCTCAAAAAGCATCAGCCGACTATTGAGGCCTATCTGGAAGAAATCGCCTTTGCACCGATCGCGCTCGACATCGTGGCACCGCAAGGCGCCGCGACGGAATCCGCTGCCGCCACGGCGCCCGCCACGGCTCCCGCTGCTTCCCCGGCGGTGCCGGCCTCCGCAGGCGACGCGTCGACGGTCGAGCACCAGCACAGCGATGTTTCCCGTGAAACCATGGCACCGTTGCCGACCGCGGCGGCGACGCCAACGAACGCGCCCGTCACGCACATGCCCATCGCTCACGACGCAGCGGCGGGCGCGGATTCGGGCATTGCAATCAAAAACACGCTCTCGGCCGACGATTTTCGTCGCATGATGAACCAGATGAAGGGCGGGGCGCCGACTAAATCCACGCAAGCCGCGACCCCCACCTCACCCATGCCAGCACCGACCGTGCCGGCCGAGCAGAATACGGATGGAGCCCCGCTCGCCGCGAACTCAAAATTTACCTTTGAGAACTTTGTCTACGGCCCCGAAAACAGCCATGCCTATCGCTCGGCACTCAAGTTTGCCGCCCTCGCGGACGAGCGCGGCACATGCACATCACTGTTCATCTACGGCAAATCGGGCCTGGGCAAGACGCACCTGCTGCTTGCCATCAAAAACGAGCTCGCCGAGAAGTCGCCCGAGATCAAGGTCAAGTATGCCAACTCCCAGGCGTATCTGGACGACCTGATGACCGAGTTCGACCGTCAAAAGAAGAGCAACGCTCCCATCATGCAGGCGTACCACGGCGTGGACGTGCTCATCATCGATGACATCCAAAACATCATCGGCAAGCGCGCGAGCGTGGACTACTTTTTCCAGCTCATGGACGAGTTCATCCGCAACAACAAGAAGGTCGTCATCGCGGCAGACCGCGCCCCCAAGGACCTAAGCATGGACGAGCGTCTGACCAGCCGCTTCAACGCCGGCATGCTCTGCCTGGTTGCAGAGCCCAGCTACGAGATGAAATACAAGATCTTGCAGCGCTATTACGAGAACACCATCGTCGCCGCCCCCGAGGCAGGCGACGACTCGCTGCTGGCGGCCTATGGGGGCGACGGCGGGCACCTGACCGACGAACACTTTAAACACATGGCCGAGGTCTCGGGCACCAACATCCGCGAACTCGAGAGCTTTTGCGAGCGCTGCGCCGGCGAGGCGGGTGACCGCGAGCGCGAGGGCGGGGAGCTCACCTTTGACGATATCGACGCCATCGCCAGCCAGTACTTCGACACATCGGCCAAAAAGATCAACGTCCAGACGGTTCAGTCCGTCATCGAAGAGCAGTACGGCGTGACACACGAGGAGCTCATCGGCCCGCGTCGCAACGCCAATATCGCCAAAGCGCGCCATATCGCTATCTACCTGGCCATCGAGATGTGCGAAATGACGACCACGGCGGTGGGCGCCGAATTTGGCAACCGCAACCACTCGACCGTCAGCACGAGCTACAAAAAGGTCCAGAAGATGATCCAGGAAGACCGCACCGTCACCGAAGACCTCAAGTCACTGCGCGATAAAATTACACTGCGATCGTAGGGAAATAGAGACACCTGTTGAAAACTTGTCGAAACCACGGGCATAAGGTGTTTAAAACCCAACCCGCGGTGATGAAAAGTTTTGCGCAGGTTTTGAACGTGGAAAACCACCCCCGTTGCACACAGGTTGCTGTCGATTCTCTTTCTGGGTCTGACCTGCGTCTTTGGGAGTAATCAACAGTTTCGTCAGTGCTATTACTATTATTAAGATATTTATATCTATAGAAAGGTATTAAAAGATGAAGTTCACCGTCAGCCAGAGCTCGCTTACACAAGCCATCGGCGTCGTTATGAAGGGCGTCGCTTCGGCATCCACCCTTCCCATCCTGTCGGGCGTGCTCGTCAAGGCGCAAGACGGCATCTTGGAATTCCAGACCTCTAACTACACCATCTCGATCCGTCATCGCATCGCGGCACATGTCGAAGAAGAGGGCGAGATGGTTATCCCTTGTAAGATGCTCTCCAATATCACCAAGACCCTCCCCGATGCCCCGGTCACCTTTGAGCTGTCCGAGCGCCAGGTGCTGATTGGTTGTGAGAAGAGCTCTTTCCGCCTGAACACGCTCGATGCCAATGACTTCCCCGAGTTTCCGGCCTATGCCATCGAGAGCGCCGTGGAACTGCCGACCGATATCTTGTCCGAAATGGTCGGCCGCGTGTGGCGCGTCACCTCGACTGACAAGGCCCGCCCCATCCTGGGTGGCGTGCACATGAAGGTCGAGAACAACACCGTGCGCCTGGTGGCGACCGATTCCTTCCGCTTGGCCGTGTGCGATACGCAGGTCGAGACCTCAACCCTCGAGGGCTCCTTTGAACTCAACGTTCCGGCCGACGCCTTTAACGACGCGCTGAACATCATGGCCAGCCAGGCGACCATCATGATCGGGGCTACCGACACCCAGGTCGTCTTTGAGGCCGGCAACACCACCTACGTGTCGCGCCGCATCGAGGGCGTGTACCCCAACTACAAGCAGCTCATCCCCGATTCGTGCGTGACGAGCGTCAAGATCGACGTCGCCGCCTTTAACGCCGCCCTCAAGCGCGTGGCCGTTATCGCGAGCGCCAACCCCGCCGTCAAGTTCGAGATCGATGTCGAGAACGGGCAGATGGGCCTGTCCTCCATTTCCAATGACCAGGACCTTGCGCAGGAGACGATCGATGTCGAGGCCGAGGGCGAGTCGGGCACCATCGCCTTCAACTACCACTACATCTTCGGGTGCCTCAATGCCCTGTCCAAGGAGAAGGAGATCACGCTGGAGCTCAAGAGCTACTCGCAGGCGGGCATCTTCAAGTCCTACGACAAGATCAACTACCTGTACCTGGTCATGCCGGTCCGCATCTAGCAACTGCCCTATGACCATGTTCGCCCGCGATCTTTCCGTCGCGCACTACCGCAGCTTCGATAGCTATCGCCTTGCCCTGGACGAGGGCGTGACGATACTTGCGGGACCCAACGCGGCGGGAAAGACCAATCTCATAGAGGCGCTGCAGCTGCTGACGAGCGGCGCCTCGTTTAGGCATCCGACCGCAGCCGAGCTCGTCCATGACGGCGTGGGCTCGTGCAAGGTCGAGCTGAGGCTCGAGGGCGACGGCCGCGTGCTTGATATGGGATTGAGCGCGGAGGACGGTAAACGCTCGTTTAGCCGCAACGGCAAGAGATGCTCTGCCGCCGGTGTGCGCGGGGTTCTGCCGAGCGTGCTGTTTTGCCCCGACCATCTGGACATGGTTAAGCGAGGCGCCAGTGTGCGCCGCGCCGCCCTCGACGACTTTGGCATGCAACTGAGCGCACGCTATGCCGATCTTGCGAGCACCTATGGTCGCTGCGTGACCCAGCGTAACGCCTTGCTCAAGGAGGCCTGGTGCTGCCGCGAGATGCTCGGCGCGTGGAACGATTCGATTGCCCGCGCGGGCGCGGCCCTGCTCGTGCACCGGTTGGCCCTGCTCGACCGGCTGGCGGGCCATGTGCGTACTGCCTACGGGCAAGTGGCGTCCGGTGAAGCCGCCAACGTGTCCTATGCGTCCACGCTGGGGGATTTGCCCCAGGTCGATGATCGCGAAGAGCTGAAGGGCTGGGCGTACGAGCGCATGCTGGCTGCCCTTGATGAGCACGCCGACGAGGAAATTCGCCGCGGCGTGACGTTGGTGGGACCGCATCGCGACGAGATTGAGTTTGCTGTGGCGGGTCGCTCCGCCCGTTCATTTGCCAGCCAAGGTCAGCAGCGAACGTTGGTTCTGGCCTGGAAGGTGGCGGAGGTGGCCGTGGCTCGCGATGTCCTGGGCACCGCCCCACTGCTGCTTTTGGACGACGTGATGAGCGAACTCGACGGCGAACGCCGCGGTGCTTTCCTGCGGCTGATCGGCGATGATATCCAGACGGTCATAACCACGACCAACTTGGGGTACTTTACCGATGACCTGCTTGATCGAGCCAAGGTGGTGGGCATGGGTGAGACGTGCTAATTACGAGCGCGAGAGCGAGACGGTCGCCTTCAGTGGGTTTTTGAACGCAGAGCGCCAGCGCATCCTGGCGGCCGCGACACCTGAGCGCCGTGCGCAGATGGAGGCTGCAGAGGAATCTCGTGCGGTCTATCGCGCGTGGAACGCGGTGTGCTCGGGCACGCGCGAGGGGCGGCATGTGACGGGTCTGCGCTACCTGCCCGAGTCCAATGAGCTGCTGGTATATCTCGATTCGCCCTCGTGGACACAGGAAATGACGCTGTTGCGCGAGATCATCCGCGCGCGCATGGAGCGCGCCGGTGCGCATGTGGACGGCCTGGTGTTCAAAACCACCGCGCCCGGTCACACGCCGCCCGCCGCCAAGGAGCGCCTGCGCCCGGCGACGACTGAGCGCCCGCCGGCTCCGCACGCCGACCTCAGTGAGGCCGAGCGCACCGAGATTGAGTGCCAAGTGGCGCCCATCGAAGACCAAAAACTGCGCGAGGCCCTCGAGAACGCCATGAGAGCCAGCGCCGAGTGGGCCAAGGGCGTGCAAAGCAAAAAAGAGCCTTAAATCGCATCTGGTGGCCTTGTAGAGCCAAATACCCTCGTTCCCGAGGGTATTTTTTTACGATAAACTAGTAAGGCTGTACACATTTTCTTGACTGAAGGAGGACGTGTGGCAAACGAAAACGATTACGATGGCGGCGAGATTAAGATTCTCGAAGGTCTCGAGGCCGTTCGTAAGCGCCCGGGCATGTATATCGGCTCGACGAGCGCCAGCGGTCTGCATCACCTGGTGTGGGAGATCGTTGACAACTCCGTCGACGAGGCCATGGCCGGTTTCTGCACCGAGATCCAGGTGACGGTCCACGCCGACAACTCCATCACGGTCGTCGACAACGGGCGCGGCATCCCCGTCGACGAGCACCCTGTTAAAAAGATCCCGACGCTCGAGGTCGTCATGACGATCTTGCACGCCGGCGGTAAGTTCGATAACTCGGCCTATAAGGTCTCGGGCGGCCTGCACGGCGTTGGCATCTCCGTCGTCAACGCACTGTCCAAGCGCGTGGTCGTTCAGGTTCGTCGCGACGGCAACACCTACGAGATGGAGTTCTCGCGCGGCAAGACCGTCAAGAAGATGGAGGTCGTGGGCACCTCGGATTCGACGGGCACCACCGTCACCTTCTGGCCCGACGATGAGATCTTCGAGACCTGCATCTACGATTTCGATACGCTGCACAACCGTCTGCAGGAGACGGCGTTCCTCAATAAGAACCTCAAAATCGTGCTGACTGACGAGCGCGAGTCTACTCCCCACGTGGAGGAGTTTTGCTACGAGGGCGGCATCATCGACTTCGTCAAGTTCCTTAACGAGGGCAAGGACGTCCCCGAGGCCTTTAAGGAGCCTATCTACATCGAGGGCAAATCGGACCCGGACGCACCTGTGGCCAAGATGGGCGAGGTTGAGGTTTCCCTGCAGTGGAATAGCGGCTACGGCGAGAACGTCATGTCGTTTGCCAACGACATCTACACCCCCGAGGGCGGCATGCACCTTGAGGGCTTCCGCACCGCGCTCACCCGCGTGATCAACGACTATGCGCGCAAGCAGAACCTGCTCAAGGAAAAAGACGCCAATCTGACCGGCGACGATGTGCGCGAGGGCCTTTCGGCCGTTATCTCGGTCAAGCTGCCCGATCCGCAGTTTGAGGGCCAGACCAAGGCCAAGCTCGGTAGCTCCTATATGCGCGCGCTGACGCTCAAGATCGTGACCGACGGCCTTGTCGATTACCTCGAGGAGCATCCCAAGCCCGCTCGCGAGATCGTCAAGAAGGCGCAACAGGCCTGCAAGGCGCGCAATGCCGCCCGCAAGGCGCGCGAGGCGACCCGCCGCAAGAGCCTGCTCGAGACGGCGTCCCTGCCCGGTAAGCTCGCTGACTGCTCGGTGCGCGATGCCGAGCTGACCGAGCTCTTCATCGTAGAGGGCGACTCGGCAGGCGGTTCGGCCAAGGACGGCCGTCGCCGAGACATCCAGGCGATTCTGCCCCTGCGCGGCAAGATTTTGAACGTCGAACGCGTTGGTGACCATCGCGCGTTCTCGAGTGACACCATTCAGTCGCTGATTACCGCGATCGGCTGCGGCGTCACGACGAGTGCCGGCGACGGCGGCGACTTCGATATCGCCAAGGCGCGCTACCACAAGATCATCATCATGACCGATGCAGACGTCGACGGTGCGCATATCCGCATCCTGCTGCTGACGTTCTTCTACAAGTACATGCGTCCGCTGATCGATGCCGGCTACGTCTATGTTGCCTGCCCGCCCATCTTTGGCATTAAGGTGCGCAACAAGATCCACTACGTGTATCCCAACGGCCGCCAGCCCGAAGACGAGATCCTGCGCGACACCATTCAGAGCCTGGGTTTGAACCCCGACGATAACGACGAGGACGGCAAGGCCAAGGACGGCAAGATCACCAAAAAGCGCAAGGGCTATACCGTCCAGCGCTACAAGGGCCTGGGCGAGATGGACCCCAAGCAGCTTGCCTCGACGACGATGGACCCCAAGACCCGCATCCTGCAGCGTGTGTCGATCGAGGACGCCGTGGTGGCGGACCGCGCCGTGCGCGAGCTGATGGGTTCCGAGGTCGGCTATCGCCGCGAGTACATCGAGAAGCATGCACATGATGCACGATTCTTAGATGCCTAACCTGTTCGGCTTTCCCAGCCACCGCACCTTCGCCCTCAATCGTCGGTCGCGTACCCAAGTACGCTTCCCTCCTCTTTCGGGCGAATCTGCGGCACCTGGAAAAGCCGTCTCCGTGGTAGGGAACTAATTAGACCACGCAAACCATGAGGAGGTAACGTGGCAGACGATATCAACAATAACGAGGGTATGGACGAGGCCGGCGATGCCGGTATGCCCGACGATCTGAAGCGCCTGCTTGCCCGTGCTGAGCAGGGCGAGGACGGCGACCCGGACGCCTATAACCCCGATGCCGATGATGATGAGGAAGAAGACGACGCCGAGCTCGAGGAGAGCTTTGGCGAAGTCGACCGTGGCGCCTCGGCCGGCGAGGATATCAACGGCGGCCAGCTCCAGATTTCGGAGTTTGGCCGCGAGATGAAGCAGTCGTTCATCGAGTATTCGATGTCGGTCATCACGGCGCGCGCCCTGCCGGACGTGCGCGACGGCTTAAAGCCGGTGCACCGCCGCATCCTGTACGCGATGAACGAGAGCGGCATCTACCCCAACCGCCCGCACAAGAAGTCAGCTTGGACGGTCGGCGAAGTTATCGGTAAGTACCACCCGCATGGCGATTCCGCGGTCTACGAGGCCATGGTCCGCCTGGCGCAGTGGTTCTCCATGCGCACGCCGCTCATCGACGGTCACGGTAACTTCGGTAACATCGACGGCGACGGCGCGGCGGCCATGCGTTACACCGAGAGCCGCTTGGCAAAGCCCGCCATGGAACTGCTGCGTGACTTGCAGAAGGATACCGTCGACTGGCAGCCCAACTACGACGAATCACTCGCCGAGCCCGTGGCGCTGCCCGCGCGCTTCCCCAACCTGCTGGTCAACGGCAGTCAGGGCATCGCCGTCGGCATGGCCACCAACATCGCCCCGCATAACCTCACCGAGGCGATCGAGGCCACCTGCTACCTGATCGACAACCCCGACGCCACCGTCGACGAGCTCATGCAGATCATGCCCGGTCCGGACTTCCCCACCGGCGCCATCATCATGGGCAGCGCCGGCATTAAGCAGAGCTACGAGACCGGCCGCGGCTCCATTACCGTGCGCGCCAAGGCACACGTTGAGTCCACCAAGACCGGTCGCAGCCGCCTGGTCTTCACCGAGATTCCCTACATGGTCAACAAGGGCACCCTGCAGGAGAAGATTGCCCAGCTCGTCAACGACAAGCGCATCGAGGGCATCTCGGATATGCGCGATGAGTCCAACCAGAAGGGCATCCGTCTGGTCATCGAGCTCAAGAAGGGCGTCATTCCGCAGGTCGTGCTCAACAACCTGTATAAGTACACCTCGCTGCAGACGACCTTTGGCGCCAACAACCTGGCGCTCGTCAACGGCGTTCCCAAATGCCTGAGCCTGCGCGAGATGCTGCAGCACTACATTGACCACCAGGTCGACGTCGTTACCCGCCGCACCCGCTTCGACCTTAAGAAGGCCCAGGCGCGTGCCCATATCCTCGAGGGCTACCTGATGGCCCTTGACCATATCGACGAGGTCATTAGCATCATCCGCTCCTCGCAGACCGACTCCGAGGCCAGCAGCCGCCTGATCGAACGCTTTGGCTTTACGCCCGAGCAGACCGCGGCCATCCTCGAGATGAAGCTGCGCCGCCTGACCGGCCTGGAGCGCGACAAGATCCAAGAAGAGTTGGACGGCCTGCGCCGCGCCATCGCCTACTACGAGGACCTGCTGGCGCATGAGGAGAAGATCCTGGGCGTCATCAAGGAAGAGATGCGCGAGATCTCCAAGAAGTTCGGCGACAAGCGCCGCACCGAGATCAGCCAGGTCGAGAAGGACCTGGATGTCGAGGACCTCATCGCCGACGAGGATATGGTCGTGACCATCACCCACACCGGCTACGTTAAGCGTATCCCGGTGGCCGCCTACCGTGCCCAGAAGCGCGGTGGCAAGGGCGTGTCGGGCGTCAACCTTAAAGAGGACGACGTCATCGACGAGATGTTCATCGCGTCAACGCACGAGTACGTGTTGTTCTTCTCGAGCAAGGGCAAGGTCTATCGCCTGAAGGTGCACGAGCTGCCGGTGGGTACGCGCCAGGCGCGCGGTACCGCGATCGTCAACCTGCTGCCCTTCGAGGAGGGCGAGAAGATCGCGAGCGTCATCAGCTGCCGCGAGTTCCCGGCCAACGAGTACCTGATGTTTGCCACCAAGAGCGGCATGGTCAAGAAGACCGTGATGAGCGCATATGACCGCAGCCGCCGCGATGGACTCATTGCCATCAACCTGCGCGACGACGACGCACTGCTGAACGTGCGCCGCGTGCGCGAGGGTGACAAGATCATCCTGGCCACCACTGCGGGCAAGGCGATTATGTTCTCCGAGGAGCAGGTGCGCGCTACCGGCCGCGATACCAGCGGCGTTCGCGGTATCGGTATGAAGGACGGCGTGAGCGTTCTGGGCATGGAAGTCACTAACGGCAACGGCGATCTGTTCGTCATCACCGAGCGCGGCTACGGCAAGCGCACGCCGGTCGCGGACTACCCGGAGCAGAATCGCGGCGGCCAGGGTGTCTACACCATCCAAATGACCGAGCGTAAGGGTAACCTTGCGGCCATGAAGACGGTGGGCCCGCAGCACGAGCTGTTCATCGTGACGGAGGGCGCGACGGTCATTCGCGTCAAGACCGACGAGATCAGCCAGACTGGCCGCGCCACCCAGGGCGTCAAGATGATGACCGTCGACGACAACGACCGCATCTGCGCCGTAGCCCGCATGACGGCAGCCAAAGAGAAGCCCGAAGGCGAAGCAACAGAAGACGGCTCTGCCCCCGAGGAAGCCCCAGTCGATCTAGGCGACGGCAACGACATGCCGGAAGATCTCCTCGACGAGTAAGAGGCCCTAACTGTTAGAAAATATCAGACCCCATATATCGGCGGTCGGCGCACTGCGCGCCGACCGCTTTTTTGAAAACCTTGGGACCCCATGGTCGCTGGGCTGGCGAGATGGTTTTGGTTTGTCGCGAGTTCCGCACGCAAAGAAGGCCACTTAATGTGGCCTTCGTCTTGCGCAGGACTGTAGAGCAGG